>DATFWE010000099.1:0-24037 GCA_035259575.1 Haliangiales bacterium | reverse complement strand
CCGCTACTCCTTGCGGCCGAACAGGCTGCGGAAGAAGCCCTTCCTCCTCGGCGCGTCGGCTTCCGCGGCCACGGGCATCACCACGGCGACGACCGTCTCCCTCTCGACCGTCACCTCCGGCTCGGGCTCCCGCGTCTCTTCGGCCTCGGGGTACTCGCGCCGGATCACCTCCTGCAACTCGCCGCTGTCGAAGAACAGCCCGGAGCACTCGGTGCAGCGGTCCAGCGTGACGCCGAGGTGCATGAACTCGACCATCTTGCCGCCGCAGCGCGGGCAGGTGAGCATCCCGGGGCGCCGTTCGAGCAGGCGGGTGAGCTCCGCCTCCCGCGTGGCCAGCGCGCCCTCGAGCTCGCCGACGCGGTGCTGCAATTGCTTCTCGGCGTGGCTCGCGCCCGACGGCTCCGCCGCCGCCCCGGCGTGCGCCGCGCGCTCGCGCGCGAGGGCGGCCTTGACCGATTCCAGGTCCCGTTCGAGATCGCGGATGCGACGCGTCGCGTTGGCCTTTTCCGCAAGGGCGTTGGCGAGGCGCTGCTCGATCTCCGCGGTCGATGACGCCGGCGCGGGCGACTCGGCCGACTCGGCCAGACGCTCCTCGAGCGCGGCCAGCCGGTCCAGCGCCGACTGCCGGTCGGCGTGGGCGGTGCCGAGCTCGCGCTCGAGCTCGGCCACCTGCGCCTCGAGGGCGCCGACGCGGCTGGCCGCCTCCTCCGCGAGGGCGAGACGATGGCGCAGCTCGACCAGCTCGGCCGCCGTGGCCGACGGCCGCGCCGCGGCCACGCGCCTTGGCGGCTTGCTGGGTTTCGCCGGCGGGCGGGCCTTCGCGGCCTTCGGCACCTTCGCCGCCGCCGCGGGCTTGGCTTTCACCGGCTTCTTCTCGACGCGCGCCTTCCCGGCGCCGGCCCCCTTGGCCGTCTTTTTGAAGGGCATGGCACTCCTCTATGCTAGGACCTCTCCTTCATAACCCAGGTGTCTGACGCTCGGGGGCACGTTCCGCCCGTCCGTCACCCGTCCGCCACCAGACTGTGGCCGCCGCGTCACCCCCGCCCCAAACGGCGCGTGCTAGCATCCGCCCCGCGATGATCGAGCACACCGATCGGGAGTTCGAGCAGGAGCTGAAGATGCTCCGGGAACGCCTGCTGACGATGGCGAAACGCGCCTCCGAGCAGATCGCGCTGGCGATGAAGGCGCTTACCGACAAGAACGACGACCTCGCGCGCGAGGTGGTCAAGGGCGACGCGGCGATCGACACCGACGAGAACGACATCGACAAACTTGCGATGCAGATCCTCGCCACGCGCCAGCCGGTCGCGACCGACCTGCGCTTCATCACCATGGCATTGAAGTTCGTCGTCGACGTGGAGCGCATCGGCGACCTGGCGGTGGGGATCGCCAAGCGCGCGCTCGAGCTCAACCGCCTGCCCACGCTGGAGCCGCGCATCGATCTCACGAAGCTCGCCGAGCTCGTGCAGCACAACCTCCATCTCGCCATCGACAGCTTCGTGCGCAGGGACGCCGAGCAAGCGGCGGCGGTCATCCGCCACGACGCCGAGATCGACCGCCTCAACGCCACCCTGTTCGCCGGGCTGATCGCCCACGTCGCGACCGACGCGGCGACCGTGACGCGCGTGCTCCCGCTCACCTCGGTGTGCCGGGCGCTGGAGCGCATCGGCGACCACGTGAAGAACCTCGCGGAGGAGGTGATCTTCATGGTGCGCGCGACCGATGTCCGGCATCGGTCAATGATTCCAGGCAATTAGCACTGTCACGATCCGTTCACACGACCTCGGCGAATTTGTCACAAACCGACGCTAGGTTTGGCGCCGACCCCAGACGGGCCGCGCTGCCCGCATCACCGCTCAAAGGAGACGTGCATGCTCACCAAGACCTCGGTCGCCGCATCGATTGCGGCCCTCGCGCTCGCCGGCACCACCGCCTTCGCCGCCGGCACCACGCTCAACGGCAGCGGCTCCACGTTCCAGAAGGCCTACCAGGAGACCGCGATCGAGCAGTTCAAGCGGTCCAACAAGGACCTCACCATCAACTACGGCGGCGGCGGCAGCGGCAAGGGCCGCCAGGACCTCGCCGACATGGTGGTCGATTTCGCCGGCGCGGACTCGCCCTACAAGGAGCCCGATCTCGGCAAGAACAAGGGCGGCGAGGTGCTGTACTTCCCGATCCTCCTTGGGCCGATCACGCTGTCGTACAACGTCGACGGCGTGGCCAAGCTCCAGCTGTCCCCCGACACGATCGCCAAGATCTTCCAGCGCGACATCAAGAAGTGGAACGACCCGGCGATCGCCGCCGACAACCCCGGCGCCAAGCTTCCCGACCTCGACATCGTCGTGGCCCATCGTTCCGACGGCTCGGGCACGACGCAGAACTTCACCGAGTACCTCAACGGCGCCGCCAAAGGCACGTGGAAGCTGAAGAGCGGCTCGACGGTGGAGTGGCCGGCCGACACGCAGGCGGGCAACGGCAATCCGGGCGTGGCGCAGATCGTCAAGTCGACCAAGGGCTCCATCGGCTACGTCGACCTGTCCGACGCCAAGGCCTCCGGCCTCAAGTACGCGAGCGTGAAGAACCAGGCCGGCAAGTTCGTCGAGCCGACGGCGGAGGCCGCGTCGATCGCCGGCGACGGCATCGACGTCAAGGACAACCTTCTGTTCAGCGCGCTGAACGCCAAGGGCGACAAGGCGTACCCCATCACCTACCAGACGTGGGTGATCGTGTACGCCAAGCAGGGGGACAAGACGAAAGGCGCGGCGCTGAAGGCGTACCTCAAGTTCCTCCTCACCGACGGGCAGAAGTTCCTCAAGGACCTGGACTTCGCGCCCCTGCCCAAGGGCCTGCAGGACAAGGCGTTGAAGCAGCTCGACAAAGTCGCGGTCCCCTGAGGCATGCTCGACCTTCGCGGCCATCACGCCCACGCGGACCGCGCCTTCCGCTTCGCGGCCATTGGCGCGGCCGGCCTGGTGCTCCTGATCCTCGGGATGATCGCGGTGACGATGACGAACCGCGCCCTGCCCGTGTTCCGTCACATGGGGCTCGAGTTCTTCACCGCGATCCGCTGGTCGCCGCCCGACTCGCTGTTCGGAGCGCTCCCGTTCATCTGGGGCACCCTGTTCACCGCGGCCATCGCCGTGGTGCTGGCCGTGCCGATCAGCCTGGGCGTCGCGCTGTTCATCACCCAGGTCGCGCCGCCGTGGCTCAAGCGCCCGCTCGTCTACCTCGTCGATCTGCTCGCGGTCGTCCCCTCGGTCGTGTTCGGCCTGTGGGGCGTTTTGGTCCTGTCGAACTACTTCTCGCTGGGGCGGTCGTTCCTGACCGCCGGGGTGATCCTCGCGATCATGATCATCCCGATCATCACCTCGCTGTCGCGCGAGGTCATCGAGACGACGCCGACGACCGACAAGGAGGGCGCGCTCGCCCTGGGCGCGACGCGGTGGGAGATGATCGGCGCGGCCGTCCTGCCCCACAGCGCCGGGGGCCTCGTCGGCGCGGTCATGCTCGGGCTGGGTCGGGCGATGGGCGAGACCATCGCCGCCGCGCTGGTGATCGGCTCGGCGCTGGGACAGATCACCCTGAACCCGTTCGCCCCTGGCAACTCCATGCCGGCGGTCATCGCCAACGAGTGGGGCGAGGCCGACACCCTGCACAAGTCGGCGCTGATCGCGCTCGCGGTCGCGCTGTTCGTCATCACCATCGTCGTCAACCTCATCGCCACCGCCATCGTGCAGCGGTCGATGAAGAAGAGCCGCGGAACATGACCGCCGTCGCCGACACCGTCGGCCCGCACATCGACCTCACCGCCAAGCGCGGGTGGCGCAGCATCAAGAGCGCGATCATGACCGGGCTCATGGTCGCGTCCCTCGCCGCGGTCGTGATCCCGCTCGTCGCGGTGATCTGGTCGGTCGCGGCGCGCGGGCTGGCGGTGGCGTTCCAGAGCTTCCCCGACTTCTTCGCCAAGGAGATCCCGGTCGTGGCGCGACGGCCCGGGCCGGGAATGGGTCCGGCGATCGTGGGCACGCTCCTGTCGACGGGCGCGGCCACGCTCATCGCCGTCCCGCTCGGCGTCCTCGGGGCGGTGTATCTCCACGAGTACGGCAAGGACAACCGGTTCGCGCGCCTGGTGCGCTTCATGGGCACGGTCATGACCGGCGTCCCGTCGATCGTGATGGGCCTGTTCGTGTACGTGGTGTGGACGCTGCAGTTCGGCTACTCCGCGTTCGGCGGCGCGCTCGCGCTGGCCTGCCTGATGCTGCCGGTGGTGATCGGGGCGAGCGAGCAGATGCTCAAGCTCGTGCCCATTCACCTGCGCGAGGCTGCCTACGCCCTGGGGACGACCAAGAGCCGAACCATCTTGACCGTGGTGCTTCCGGCGGCGCTGCCGGGGATCGTGTCGGGGGCGCTCCTGGCCGTGGCCCGCGCCGCCGGCGAGACGGCCCCGCTCCTGTTCGCGGTGGGGGCGGCGACGGAATACAACCTGAGCCTGTTCGGCGAGGCGAACACCGCGCTGTCGGTGCAGATCTTCGCCAACGCGAACTCGTCGTTCGTGGCCGCGCAGGAGCGGGCGTGGGGTGCGGCGCTCACGCTCGTCCTGCTGACGTTCCTCGTGACGCTCGTCGCGCGCATCTTCACCGCGCGGGTGGCGAGCCAGAGGTGATGCCCACTATGCCGATGCCGATGCCGATGCCCATGGAGGATGTGATGGAACCGCCGCGCACCGAGCCCCGTCCGAGCCGCACCCCCGCCAAGCGGATCGAGATCGAGCAGCCGGCCGCGGTCACGCTGCCGGAGACGCCGGTGGTGTTCGACCTCCACGAGCTCGAGGTCTACTACGGCGCGTTCCGCGCGGTGCGCGACGTGACGATGCAGATCCACAAGAACGAGATCACCGCGTTCATCGGCCCCTCCGGCTGCGGCAAGACCACCGTGCTGCGCGCGTTCAACCGCATGCACGACGTGACCCCCGGAGCGCGCGTCGCCGGCAAGCTCCTCTATCACGGCACCCACCTGTACGTCCCCGAGGTGTCGGCGACCGAGGTCCGCCGCCGCATCGGCATGGTGTTCCAGAAGCCGAACCCGTTCCCCAAGAGCATCTACGACAACATCGCGTTCGGCCCGCGGGTGAACGGCGCCAAGGGACGCGCCGACATCGATGCGATCGTCGAGAAGTCGCTGCGCGCGGCGGCGCTGTGGGACGAGGTCAAGGACCGCCTGCGCAGCTCGGCGCTGGGCCTGTCGGGCGGGCAGCAGCAGCGCCTGTGCATCGCCCGGACGATTGCCGTCGAGCCCGAGGTGGTGCTGATGGACGAGCCGTGCAGCGCGCTCGATCCGATCGCCACCGCGCGCATCGAGGAGCTCATGCGCGAGCTCAAGAGCCGCTTCACCATCATCATCGTCACGCACAACATGCAGCAGGCGGGGCGCGTGAGCGACCGCACCGCGTTCTTCACCACCGAGCTCGACGCCAAGGCCGATCGGCGCACCGGCACACTGGTGGAGTACGACGAGACGACGAAGATCTTCTCCAATCCCTTCGACGAGCGGACCGAGAACTACATCAGCGGAAGGTTCGGGTAGGCGTCACTTTGCGCCGAACAGGGAGAACACGTTGAAGCCGAACGTCACCAGAAAGCGGTGGCCGTAGGCGAGCGGCGTCGGCGAGGTGAGATCGATCTCCCAGAAGAAGCCGAGCGCGATGGACGTGCCCAGCTGCTGGGGGGACTCGATGAGCGGCATGGCGATCGACAGGCCGAGGACCGAAGAAGGCACGAAGTGCCCGTTTTTGACGTCGAGCAGGTTCAGGCCGCCGAGGAATCGGATCGGCAGCGACCACTTGTTCTTGCCGTCATCGTAGTTCCACGGCTCGATCCCGACGAGCACGCCGGTCTGCAGGGTTACGGCCTGGTAGGACACCGCATCGGAGCTCGAGCGGAGCTGAGATGCGTTGGCGGGGAACCGCACACCCGTGATGTTGAGGGGGATCGTCACGAACGTGCGGATCGGCGCCCTGTAGCCGAAGGGGCCGCGCGGGCGAAGGCGAGCGTGGAAGATGTACTGCGTGTCGTCGAGGAATGCATCTGACCCCGGACGGTAGACGAGACCCTTGGCCTTGGCGTCGACCCTCACGGTCACGTCGTACACGCCGTGCGCGTTCTCGTCGCCCTCCGGCTTGGGCAGCGTGATGGGTGGCGCGTCGGCGCCTGGGTTGAACGACCATGAGGTCGAGCCGTCCTTCGTCGCGCCGTCGCGATGGACGGTGACCTGGATCACTTGCGGCCCGTACACGGCGGCGCTGGGATCGGCGAGACGGCTCTTCGGGATCAGGCGGACCTTGCACTTGCTCGCACCGATGGCCTCGTCGTCGACGGCGCGGGTCGCGTCGGCTGGCACGGAGCGCTGACTATCCCCAGCGCACACGATGTCGAGGGAGTCGCGGATCGGCGCCGGGACGCTCTCGTAGCGCGCGCCCTCGGCGAGCTTGACGGGCACATCGAGCCAGGGGTTCGACGGAGCTGCGTTCCTCTGTTCTTCCGTGTCGTAGACCCGCTCGATCTCCAGCGTCGCGACCAGCGGCTCGCCGGATTTGTTCCCCACCGTGAAGCCCAGGCGCTCCGGATCCTCGATTTGGCAGCCCAGAGGCGACCACTCGATCACCTTCTTGGCGACCGTCATGGCGTAGCAGCTCTCGAACCTGACGCCGCGGGTCCAGTTCGTGCGGGCGACGTTCCAGCTCAGGCGATCCGACGGCCTCAGCCCGAGCTCGGTGGGAATGGTCAGCCGAGCCGTGTTCACGACCTGCCGGAACCGTTCGTCTTGCCCATCCTCGTCGACGAACCGCGGGTTGACGACCGCCATCGTTCCCGTGCCGGCGTCGGTCTGCAGGCGATCGATCGTAGGGTCGTCGTACCGAACGAGCAGGCCCATCCCCGGTGTCGCCGTCACTTCCACCACGGGTGCGTGCAGGGACATCGGCACGTCCTTGTCTGACGCCGGCACGGGCGCGATGATCCAATCGGCGTTGGCGGCCAGCGTCGCCGGCACGGCGAACGTGAGGTCGCACGATTCCGGGGGCGGGGCCGGCCAGATCGCTTCCTGGGCGACCTCCACTTCGATCGAGACGTCTCCCTTTGCGTTGCGGAGCGTGAGGCGCGACGGCCCGCGCTCGCCGGGGGCCTTTTCGCGAAGCTTGCTGTACACGCCTCGCAGCCGCGCGATGCATTTCTTGCTGGACACGATGCGCAGCCGCTGGTGCGCGCCCTTGACGATCGCCGGCACGGGCGGGACGGCGTAGAAATCGCAGCTCTCCGCGGGCGCCGCGCCGGCCAGCTCGGCGCCACACATCAGCGCGCATGCGACCGCCGCCCTCACCCGTCGCCTCCAGGCGAGGCGTCGGGCGGGGGCTCGGACGGGCAACGCAGATCGGTCGCGTCGCCCTTGACGATCCAGGATGCGCTGGCGACCGGCACGCACCCGTCGCTGCGGGCGAACGGCTCCCCCACGTAGCGCAGGCCCGAAGGACAATCCGCCGCCGGCACGCGCGCCGCGCACGAATTTGTCTCGCACACGCAGACCTGATGCGCGGCGCCGCAGCGCGTGATGACGTCATTGTCCGACGCCAGTGGCGTGCCGCACTCGAATCCCCGCGAGCAGGCAGCAAGCCAGGTCACAAAAACAATGACCAAGCCCAGCCCACCGCGCATCCCAACGCATTCTACCAGGCGAATCCGAAGCCGAGCACGAAGTAAGGATACGCGCGGCGGCGGGCGACCTGCGGGCCGGATGGGATCGCATCAGGCCCGGGGGGCTCGCAGCCCGCCGGCTCCGCGTCGCTTCCCGGATCCTTGGCGCACAGCGCGGCCATGTTCTCGGAAACCGTCACGAATCCGCCCACGGCGACGCGGGCGATGCCGCCCCAGGCGAAGCGGAGCTCGTAGCCCGCCTCCACGTTGACGCCGGCCACATAGAAGAGGTCGCCGCGCGCGACCGCGATGTCGTTGCGGTGCGTCACCGCGAGCCCCAGCGACTCGCCGAGCATGGCGAGCGACGGCCCGCCGGCGAGCGTCCACGAGCTCGACTCGGAATCGCCGACGGCGATGTAACCGCGGGCCAGGACCGCCGCCTGGTAGCCCGTCCCGCCGAGGCCACCGCCGACCTCGACCGCCAGCCCCGGGGCGACGGCCCGACCCACCGTGGCGCCGAGGAACCCGACCGGCGAGCCGAGCCCGGCGTCGAACCGGGCGAACCACGGACGGGAGTCGACGGTCCGCTCGTCGGCGGCCGCCGTCGAGCACACGAGCCAGAGAAGGAACGCGCACGCGCGGGCGGGCATGTCGGTCGGTGGTATCGCGCGCTCCGGTCTCGGGCAAGCCGGCGCGGCGCGGGCCGTGGCTGAGATCGCAGTGCCTATTGCCTTCCCATAGAAGATCGCGCACGCTCTTATGGTGAACCCATAGGAGACCGCCGCCCATGAGCCCGAACACCGAGGTCTGGCAGGGCACGCTCGCGCTGATGGTGCTGAAGACGCTGGAGACGATGGGGCCGATGCACGGCTACGGCATCGCCCGGCGCATCGAGCAGACGAGCGGCAACCGGCTGATCGTGAACTACGGCACGCTCTATCCCGCGCTGCTCAAGCTGGAGCAGGAGGGGCACATCGCCTCGGCGTGGGGCGAGTCGGAGAACCGGCGGCGGGCCAAGTTCTACCGCCTGACGCGCGCCGGGCGGCGCCAGATCGCCAGGGAGGCGGCGGACTGGGAGACCGCGACGGCGATCGTGGCGCGCTTCCTGTCGCCGCGGCCGCAGAAGGAGCCGTCGTGAGGGCGGTCAGGGCGTGGCTGATCCGATTGGCGACGACGCTCCGCCCGGGGCGGCGCGAGCGCGAGCTCACCGACGAGCTGGAGAGCCACCTCCAGCTCCACATCGACGACTGCATCCGCCGCGGCATGAGCCCGGAGGAGGCGCGCCGCGAGGCGCGGCTCCGCCTCGGCGGGCTGGCGCAGGCGCAGGAGGACATGCGCGCGCGCAGCCGGCTGCCGGCGCTGGAGTCGATCGCCGCCGACGTACGATTCGGCGCCCGGCTCCTGCGCAAGAGCCCCGGGTTCTCGGCGGTGGCGATCCTGACGCTCGCGCTCGGCATCGGCGCCAACGTCGCGATCTTCAGCGTGATCGACGCGGTGCTGCTCGCCCCCCTCCCCTATCCCGACCCGGACGAGCTCGTGCTCGTCGGCGAGGGGGACGACCCCGACCGCGTCACCACGACGTCGTACGCGACGTGGGTCGACTGGCGCGCGCGCAGCCGGAGCTTCCAGGAGCTGGCGCTGTTCCGCGACTGGTCGCCGACGCTGACCGGCGGCGACCGCGCCGAGCAGCTGTCCGGCGCGCGGGTGTCGGCGGGGTTCTTCCGCGCGGTCGGCGTGACGCCGGCGCTGGGGCGCGACTTCCGCCCCGAGGAGGACGCGCCCGACACGCGCCGGGTGGCGATCCTCGGCCACGAACTGTGGCGGCGGCGGTTCGGCGCCGACCCCGCGATCGTCGGCAGGACCATCGCCCTCAACGAGACGACGTACACGGTGATCGGCGTCCTGCCGGCGAGCTTCGATCCGCTCATGATCGAGGCGACGCTCGGCCCCCGGTCCGCCGACGTATGGAGCCCGGTCGGGTACGACGCGGCGCAGCCGTGGGCGTGCCGCAGCTGCCGCCACCTGCACGTGCTGGGGCGGCTGCGGGCCGACGCCTCGCCGGCGACCGCCCGGGCGGAGCTCGAGACCCTCACCGCCGCGATGTGGCGGGAGCATCCCACCGACTACGCCGACGCGGGTGTCTCGGTGGTGCCGCTTGCGCGCCAGCTCGTCGGACCGGTGCGGGCCATGCTGGTCGTTCTCCTCGGCGCGGTCGGCTGCGTGCTGCTCATCGCCTGCGTGAACCTGGCCAACCTGCTCCTCGCGCGGGCGACGAATCGCCGGCGGGAGGTGGCCGTGCGCGTGGCGCTGGGCGCGGGGCGCGGCCGCGTGCTGCGCCAGCTCCTCGTCGAGAACTGCCTGCTGGCGCTCCTGGGAGCGGCGGCGGGGCTGGTGCCGGCCGCGCTCCTGCCGCAGGTGCTCGCCGCGTTCGGGCCGCGCATCCCGCGCCTCGCGGAGGCGCGGCTCGACGTCCCGGTGCTCCTGTTCGCGCTCGGGCTCGCACTCGCCACCGGGCTCCTGTCCGGCCTCGCCCCCGCGCTGCGCCTCACCCGCGCCGACCTCCACGACACGCTGCGCGACGGCGCGCGCTCGTCGGCGGGCGCGGCGGCCGGGCGGATGCGCGGCGCGCTCGTCGTCGCGGAGGTGGCGCTGTCGTTGACGCTGCTCGTCGGCGCCGGCCTCATGGTGCGGAGCCTGGCGCGCCTGCTCGACGTGCCGCCGGGCTTCGATCCGCGCGGCGTCCTGACGCTGAACGCCGCGGTGGTGGGCCCGCGCTACGAGGACGATGCGGTCGTCCGCCGCCACTTCGACGAGGTCGCGGCGCGGGTGCGCGCGCTTCCCGGCGTGGAGGCCGCGGCCGTGGCCAGCCAGATCCCGCTCGGCGGCAACTTCGACGGGTACGGCGTCCACCCCGAGGGCAGGCTGGCGGCGAATCCGGCGCAGGATCCGAGCGCGCAGCGGTTCTCGGTGTCGCCGGGGTACATCGCCGCGATGCGCATCCCGCTGGTGCGCGGCCGCGACCTGGCCGCGACCGACGACGGCGGCGCGCCGCCCGTCTTGCTCGTGAGCCAGACGACGGCGGAGCGCGTGTGGCCGGGCGAGGATCCTCTCGGCAAGCGGGTGAAGATCGGCGGCACCGACGGACCGTGGTGGACGGTCGTGGGGGTCGTGGGGGACGTGCGCCACATGCGCCTCGACCAGCCGCCCGCCATGGCGATGTACGTGCCGTACGCGCAGTTCCCGAACGTGGATTCGCAGATGATCCTCGCGGTGCGGACCCACGGGCCGCCGCTGGAGCTGGCCGCGGCCGTCGAGGGGGCGGTGCGCTCGGTCGACGCGAGCCAGCCGGTCTCGCGCGCGGTCGCGCTGGAGGGCTTCGTCGCGCGGTCGGTCGCCGGGCGGCGGGTGTCGCTGGCCATGCTGGCGGCGTTCGCCGTGGTGGCGCTGCTCCTGTGCGCGATCGGGATCTACGGCGTGACCTCGTACGCCGTGGCGCAGCGCACGCGCGAGCTGGGGATCCGCCTGGCGCTGGGGGCGCGACCGGGGCAGCTGCTCCTGGCGCAGCTCCGCCAGGGGCTCGCGCTTGCGCTCGCCGGCATCGCCGCCGGCGTCGCGGCCGCGCTCGGGCTCACGCGCTTCCTCGGCAGCCTGCTCTACGGCGTGAGCGCGACCGACCCCGCGACCTTCGCCGGGGTCGCGCTCCTGCTCGCGGCGGTGGCGCTCGCCGCGAGCTACCTCCCCGCGCGGCGCGTGACGCGCGTGGATCCCACCCAGGCGCTGCGCGCCGAGTGAGTGCCTAGGCGGCTGGGTCGTTCCTTTCAGGCCGCGCGGGCGGCCGGCAGCTCCGCCGGAGCGGAACCCAGCCGGCGCGCGAGGAGACGGTCGACGGACCAGGCCCCGCCGCCGGTCACGACGAGCGGGAGGGCCAGGCCGAGGGCCAGGATGTGGAGCTCGAAACCCTCGCCCGCGAGGGTCCCGGCCCAGTTCATGAAGAAGCCATTTTGTGCGTGCAGGAGGATAATCGCGCCGGCCATCGTGACCGCGGCGCCCAGGGCCACGAAGCGCGTCAGGAAACCCGCCGCGAGCGCCACCATGCCCAGCGAATCGCCGAGGATGACGAGCAGCGCGACGAACGCCGGCGTCCCCATGTCGTGGGTGAACCAGCGTATCGTCGCCTCGAAGCCGTACCCGCCGAACCAGCCGAGGAGCTTCTGCGCGCCGTGCGCCCCGATCACGACGGCCAGGACCAGGCGCTGGAACGTCACGCTGCGCGAATCGTGGGTGTCGAAGAACCGCTTCATGGGGAGCCTCCCTTTCCTCACCCGCATTCGTACGCTCCGGTCGGCGCTCGATTAGCCGTCGCCGTCCGGCCACACTGTTCTGAAGAGCGAACAATGGCCGCTACCATCGACGACGTCACCGACATGCTCGTCTTCGCCCGCGTGGTGGAGGAGAAGTCGTTCACCGCCGCGGCGCGCCAGCTCGGCCTGTCCAAATCGGTCGTCAGCGCGCGCGTCATGCGCCTCGAGGGACGCCTGGGGGAGCGACTCCTCCACCGCACGACCCGGCGGCTGGCGCTGACCGACGCCGGGCTTCGCTTCTACGACCGCTGCGCGCGCGTCGCGGCCGAGGCGGACGAGGCCGCCGGCGTCGCCGAGGGGGTCGGCGCGGCGGTGCGCGGGTCGCTGCGCATGACGGCCCCCGTCGGGTTCGCGCAGCTCCACCTCACCGCGCCGCTGGCGGCGTTCCTCGAGCGGTGGCCGGAGGTGCGGCTGGAGCTGTCGGTGACCGATCGGCGCGTCGACATCGTGGGCGAGCGCTTCGACGTGGCGGTGCGGATGGCCGCGCGGATGGCCGATTCCAGCCTGGTCGCGCGGCGCATCGCGACCGACCGCATGCGCCTCATCGCCTCGCCCGCCTACCTCGCCCGCCGCGGCGCCCCGGCGAGCCCCAACGAGCTCGTCCACCACACCTGCCTCCGCTACTCGCGGCAGACCGCGCGCGAGGAGTGGGCGTTCGTCGCCGCCGACGGCACCCCGCTCGACGTGTCGGTCGACGGGCCGCTGGCGCTGTCGTCGGGCACGCTCCTGCGCGAGGCGGCGCTCGCCGGGCTCGGGCTGGCCATCCTCCCCGAGAGCGAGATCGCGGGCGAGCTGCGGGCGGGGCGCCTCGTGGCGCTGCTCGACGGCACGCTGCGCGACGCCGAGACGGGCGTCCACGTGGTCCACGCGTACGTCCGCGACATCCCGGCGCGCGTGCGCGCGCTCGTCGATCACCTGGCCACGTGGTTCCGCACCCCGCGGTGGAGCGTCAGCGGATCATCTGCGACACGACGATGACGGTGCGATCGGTCGCCGCCGGCGCCACGTCGCAGGTCGGGTGCCCGGCGCCCGGGCGATGGATCGAGATCGCCCGATCGCCGGGGAGCTTGACGTCGATCTCCTTGTCGTCGCCCGTCGCGGCGGGGAAGCGCGCGCGGTAGAACTTCGCCACCTCCTCGAACGCGTCGGCGGTGGCGTAGAGCGCGAACGAGATGTGGCCGGAGCCCCCCGATCCGACGACGTGCTGCGCGCACAGTCTCCGCGCCCCCGGGTAGACCGGCGGCTCGCCGCCCGGCGCCGGCGCGAGGCGCCATTCGAGGGCGCCCTTGGGCCCGCCCTTCGCCGGGCGCACCAGCAGGACGTCCAGCCCGCCCCCGGTCCGCGGCACGAGGAAGCCCGCCTGCGTCACCCAGTCGAGCATCACCGCGCCGGCGTCGAGCTTGGCCCACTCGTCGCGCTTGCCGTCCGCGGAGACGCGGACGAGCCACAGATCGCCGACGTCCTTCCCCGCGACGGTCGCGGCCAGGAAGGCCACGCCCTCCGGCGTGGCGACGGGCGACGCGGCGGCGACGACGCGCTCGCCGATCTCCGCCCGCCACACCCGCGCCCCGTCGGGGCCGATGCGCTCGACGAGCGCCTTGCCCTCGCTCCGCGCCAGCCCCTGGGAGGCGCTCGATTCGCCCAGGGCGTAGACCGTATCTCCCGGGCCGGCGACGACCGGCCCGAGCTGCTCCCACTGCTGCGATGCGCGCACCTGCTCGCGCACGTCGCCGCCGTCGGCGTCGACGGTCACGATCCAGCCGAGATACGTGTCGCGCTTCTTCGCGCCGAGGGCCATGAGGCGGCCGTTCGGCAGCGCGAGGACGGCCTTGAAGAACGCGTAGCTGCCCTCGCTGAGCCGCTTTTCCCAGCGCATCTTCGCGCCTGCGCCATCGGGGCCCACGGCGACCAGCCAGCCATCGGTCCGTCCCATCGCCAGCGGGTTGTGCACGCCGGCCGCCACCGCGCCGCCCGGCACCGCGATGATCGAGTAGATCTCGCCGTTCACCTCGGTCCTCGGCTCGAGCTGCCAGCGGAGCGCTCCGTCGCGATCGACCTCGCCCAGCCACGGCTTGCCGGCCTCGCCGTGGCCGCCGAGCACCAGCCCGCCGCCCGCCGTCGGCGCCGCGGCGACGATGCCGCCGCCGCCGTAGGTCCGCGCCGTCGTCTTGCCGTGGCGATCGACGAAGGCCAGCCACTTGCGCGCGCCGGCGGAGCCGGCCAGGAACAGCCGGTCTCCCGTCGCGCCCCCCGCCTTCAGCGTGATCTCGTCGCGCGGCCCGTCGGGCGCGATCCGGTGCCAACCGTCGGGCGGCGGCGGCGCCGCCCGGCTGGCGCAGGAGAATGCGCCCACCGCCGCGATCATGATGGCGAAGCGCAGCATCGGCGGACGATATCACCTCTCGGTTTGCTACGATGGCGCATGTCGCCCGACGTCGCCGCAGCGATCGCGGAGGAGCTCGGCCTCCCCCGCGGCGGCGTGGAGCGCGCGCTCGCCCTGTTCGCCGAGGGCGCCACGCTTCCCTTCGTCGCGCGTTACCGCAAGGAGGCGACCGGGAACCTCGACGAGGTGCAGCTGGGCAAGATCCAAGAGCGGCACGAGTACCTGATCGAGCTCGACGCCCGCCGGGGGACGATCCTCGCGTCCCTCGCCGAGCAGGGGAAGCTGACGCCGGCGCTCGAGGCGCGCATCCGCGCCGCCCGCGGCAAGACCGAGCTCGAGGATCTCTACCTGCCCTACAAGCCGAAGCGGCGCACGCGGGCGACCCTCGCGCGCGAGCGCGGGCTCGAGCCGCTCGCCGACGCGATCTGGGCCCAGGAGGCGACGACCGCTGTGACGGCGGCGCGTTTCGTCGCCCCCGACCGGGGCGTCGCCGACGCCGCGGCCGCCTGGCAAGGCGCGCGCGACATCGTCGCCGAGCGCATCGCCGAGGACGCAGACGTGCGCGCGGCGCTGCGCGAGCTGGCGCTCGCCCGCGGGCTGGTGACCTCGCGCGTCGTCGCCGGCAAGGAGGCCGACGCGCGCAAGTACGCCGACTACTTCGACCGCCGCGAGCCGGCCAGGTCCATCCCATCGCACCGCACGCTGGCGCTGCGGCGCGGCGAGGGCGACGGCGTCCTGCGCGTGGCGCTCGAGGTGGATCGCGAGGACTGCCTGGCCCTGGTCCGGCGGCGCGTCGTCCGGCGTCCGCGGGCCGCGCTCGCCGCCGAGCTCGAGCGCGCGCTCGTCGACGCCTACGACCGGCTGCTCGAGCCGTCGATCGCCGCCGACGTGCGCGCCCACCTCAAGGAGCACGCGGACGCCGAGGCGATCCGCGTGTTCGCCGAGAACCTGCGCAACCTGCTCCTGGCGGCGCCGCTCGGGGGGCGGCGGACCCTCGCGATCGACCCCGGGCTGCGCACCGGCTGCAAGGTCGTCGCGATCGACGAGACGGGCGCCCTGGTCGACGAGGCGGTCATCTATCCCCACGAGCCGCAGCGGCGCGTCGACGAGGCGCGGCGCGTCCTGGCCGCGCTGTGCGCCCGCCACCGCGTCGACGCGATCGCCGTCGGCAACGGCACCGCGGGGCGCGAGACCCTGGCGCTCGTCAAGGCGATGAAGGCGGCCGGCCAGCTGCCCGACGGCTGCCTGGTTGTGATGGTGAACGAGAGCGGCGCATCGGTGTATTCGGCGTCGGAGATCGCGCGCGACGAGCTTCCCGACCAGGACGTGACGGTGCGCGGCGCGGTGTCGATCGGGCGGAGGCTGCAGGACCCGCTCGCCGAGCTGGTGAAGATCGACCCCCGGTCGATCGGCGTGGGGCAGTACCAGCACGACGTGCACCAGCCGTCCCTGGCGCGCGCGCTCGACGGCGTCGTCGCCTCGTGCGTGAACGCCGTCGGCGTGGAGGTGAACACCGCCTCGGCGAAGCTCCTCGGGTACGTGGCGGGGATCGGCGAGACGCTGGCGCGGAACATCGTCGCCCACCGCGCCGCCGCCGGGCGCTTCCGCTCGCGCGCCGATCTCCTCGACGTCCCGCGCCTCGGCCCCAAGGCGTTCCAGCAGGCGGCGGGCTTCCTGCGCATCCGCGGCGCCGGCAACCCGCTCGACGCGAGCGCCGTCCACCCCGAAAGCTACGACGTCGTCGAGCGCATGGCGCGCGATCGGCGCGTGACGGTGGCCGAGCTCGTCGGCAACGTCGACCTGGTGCGGACCATCGAACTCCGCCGGTACGTCGACGCGACGCGCGGCGAGGCCACGCTGCGCGACATCCTGGCGGAGCTGGAGAAACCGGGTCGGGATCCCCGCCGGAAGTTCGAGGAGACCGGCTTCCGCGACGATGTGACCGAGATGGAGCACCTCCAGGAAGGGATGGTGCTCGAGGGCGTCGTCACCAACGTGACCGCGTTCGGCGCGTTCGTGGACGTCGGCGTGCACCAGGACGGGCTCGTCCACGTCAGCGAGCTGGCCAACCGGTTCGTGCGCGACCCGTCGGAGATATGCAAGGTCGGCGACCGCGTGCGGGTGAAGGTCATCAAGGTCGACCGCGAGCGGCGGCGCATCGGGCTGTCGATGCGCATTCCGCCGTGATCGGATTGCGCAACCCGGGACAGATCGCGCAACGGGGTGGCCCGGGTTACACCTCCGTCGGCATCCTTTCCAGCAATTCCCATCGGTTGGATCTGGCCCGCCGCCTGCAAGGATGACGCTCGCCTCCCTTCGGAGTTCCAACCGAGCGCCATGAGATACTCCTCCTCGCCTGACGTCGGGGCTTTCGACGCGCCCCTAGGTCCCGCGCCGAGCCGCCGGGGGCTGTCCCGCGATCGCTTCGCCGGCCTGCTCGTCGGCGCCGCGGCGCTGCTCGGCGCCGCGCTGCTGGCGGCCGTGTCGCTCACCGGCCCGCTGTCGTGGATCGTCGGCATCCTCTACATCTGCTACGACACCTGGCTGCTCGGGCACATGGTGCGGACGAGCCGGCGGGCGATCGCGGCCGAGCTCGCCGAGGCCGACGCCGCTCCGGTCGCGCCGGCCGCGCGCCCTTCGCTCGCGGTCCTCATCTCCGCGCGCAACGAGGCCGTCGCGCTGCCGGCCACGCTCGACGCGGTCCTGGCCCAGAGCGACCGCCCCGAGCGCATCATCGTCATCGACGACGGCTCGACCGACGACACGCTGGCCGTCCTGCGCGAGCGCTACGGCGTGCGCTTCGCCGACGGATCGCCCCTCGGGGAGAGCGCCGCGCTGCCGGCGCTGACCGTCCTCGTCAAGCCGAATTCGGGCAAGGCGCGCTCGCTCAACGCCGCGCTGGGGCTGTGCAAGACCGATCTCGTGGTCACGCTCGACGCCGACACCGTGCTCGAGCCCGACGCGCTCGCCGCCGCCCGGCGCGCGTTCGCCGCGCACCCCGACCTCACCGCGGCCTGCGGCGTGCTCCGGCCGACGTGTCAGCCCGGCTTCGCCGCGCCCGCGTTCGAGCTGTACCAGACGTTCGAGTACCTGCGCTCGTTCCTGTGGCGCGTGTCGTGGGCGCACGAGAAGACACTGGTGCTCGTCTCCGGGGCGTTCTCGATCTTCCGGCGCCGGGCGCTGGCCGCGGTGGGCGGATTCGACCCGACGTCGCACGTCGAGGACTACGAGCTCCTGTTCCGCCTGCACCGCCGAAGCCTCGAGCAGCACGGGCGGCCGCTCGACGTGCGCGTCATCGGCGACGCGCGCGCCACCACCGACGTGCCGTCGCGCCCGGGCATCTTCCTCCGCCAGCGCACCCGCTGGTTCTCCGGCTTCGTCGAGACGATGTTCCGCAACCACGACATGGTGGGCAACGCGCGCTTCGGCCGCCTCGGCACGTTCCACCTCCTCGTCAAGACGATCGACACGCTCCTGCCGCTCTACGGCCTGTCCGCGTTCCTCGCCCTGGTCCTGCTCGTCGCGCGCGGCGGCGGCATCCCGACGATCATCGTCGCCGCGCTGGCCGCCAAGTTCGCCTACGACTTCGGCTGCCACGCCTACTGCCTGTTCCTGCACGAGCGGTGGGCGCGCCGGCGCGTGTCGCTGCGGCTGTTCGCGCGCGCGGCGCTGGCGACGTTGACCGAGCCGTACTTCTTCCAGATCTTCCGCCAGCTGGGCGCGCTGCTCGGCTGGGTGGCCTTCTTGCGCGGGCGGACCGAGTGGTCGCCGCAGCGTCCGGCCGAGACACCGACCCATCGTATGGAGGAATGATGCTTCGCTTGCACGTGCCCATGGCGCTGGTGCTGGCGCTGGCGGCGGGAGCCGCGCGCGCCGCCAGCTTCGAGGAGGGCCTGGCCCTCAAGAAACAGGAAAAGCTCGCCGAGGCCGAGGCGGTGTTCGCCGAGATCGTGCGCGAGCAGCCCACGGACGCCGCGGCGCTGGCGCAGTGGGCGACGCTGCTCGGCTGGCTGGGCAGATTCGACGACTCGATCGCCGCCTGGGGGCGCGCGCTCGCGGAGAAGCCCGACGAGCCCGACTACGTGATGGGCATCGCGCGCGCGCAGTACTGGAAGGGCGATCTCGCGCCGGCGCGCGCCCGCCTCGAGGGGCTGCTCGCGGCCGCGCCGCAGCACGCCGACGCGCTCGCGCTCCTCGGCGACGTTTGTCTCGCCGCGCACGACTACGCGTGCGCGCACGACCGGTATCAGGGCGCGGCGGCCCTCGCGCCGTCGGCGGAGCTGGAGAAGAAGCTGGCCCGGAGCGCCGGCCCGCCGGTGGGGCGCTTCGACGCCGGCGGACAGATAGACTCGTACGACACTGCGCGCAACATCGAGGGGTCGTTCTTCGCCCAGGGGAGCTGGCAGGCGCTCGACGCGCTCGTCCTGTCGGGCGGCTACGAGCAGCTGCGCCAGTTCGGCGTGACGGACCACCGGTTCAACATCGGCGGCTACCTGCATCCCATGGACGGGGTGCTGCTCAACGCCAAGGTGTCCGTCAGCCCGACCGCCGACACGGTCGCGCCGTGGGAGGCGCTCGGCGGCGCCGAGGTCGAGGTCTACGGGCAGGTGACCGCGCTGGCGAACGTGCGCCACATGCACTTCTCGAGCGAGGGGGTGACGATCATCGGCGCGGGCGCGCGCCTGGACCTGGGGCGGTTCTCCCTCACCGGTCAGGGCGGCGTGGTCGTGAGCTCGGTGAACGCGCTGCAGGGATTCGGCTCGGGCAAGATCGAATGGAGCGCGAGCGACGACTGGCGCCTCTACGCCGGATTCGCGCGCGGCGCGCAGACGGTGCGCGACCCCGCGCTCACCCAGGTGCTCGAGGAGGTCGCGACCGACGTCGTCGCGGGCGTGACCTGGCAGATCGATCGCGCCTGGGGCGTGCGGCTCGATTACACCCACGAGACGTTCGGCACGGCGTTCGTCCGCAACAGCGTCGGCAGCGCGGTGACGTTCAAATTCTAGGAGGGAGCATGCGACCCATGACAGAGCGCAACGCGACGGTCGGGATCCTGGTGCTCCGGCTGTTTCTGGGACAGTTCTGGATCCTGCAGATGATCGGCAAGGCGCGCGATCAGGAGAGCGGGATCGCGTCGCTGCACAACCTGTCCATATGGTCCAAGAACGTCAGCGAGTGGATAGCCAAGACCACGCCGCTGCCGCTGTGGGCGCTGCAGGCGTTCACCGCCGCGCTGCCGTACGTCGAGGCGACGCTCGGCCTGCTGCTGCTGCTCGGGCTGCAGACGCGCCGCGCGCTCGTCGCGTCCGCGCTGGTGCTCGTCGCCCTCGACGTGGGGCTGATGTTCCAGCTCAAGCACGACGTCGTGGCGGCGAACACGATCATCCTCCTCGCCACGCTCCTGGGCCTGTCGTGGGAGCCGTGGAACCGCTGGTCGCTGGATTCCGTGCGAAGATAACCGGGTGCCCGCGACCGACGGCGATACGCCCGACACGGTCGCCGGTGACGAGCCGGCGACAGGCGTCGAGACGCCGGAGCCCCCGCGCGTCGCCCCCGCCGAGCCCGCCGGGATTCGCCCCGGGCGGCGCCTCGGACGCTACACGGTGCGCTCGCTCGTCGGCGCGGGCGGCATGGGGGAAGTATTCGCCGCGCTCGACCCCGAGCTCGGGCGCACCGTCGCCATCAAGCTGATCCGCGCCGACCGCGCGATCGCGTCGGGGCCGGCGCGGCTCCTGCGCGAGGCGCAGGCGCTGGCGCGCCTCCACCACCCCAACGTCGTCGCCGTCCACGACGTCGGCACCGAGGGCGACCAGATCTTCGTCGCGATGGAGTTCGTCGAGGGGCCGACGCTCGCCGAGTGGCTCAGGGTCGAGCGGCGCGGCTGGCGCGAGGTCCTCGCCGCGTTCCTCGCCGCCGGCCGCGGTCTGGCGGCCGCGCACGCCCACGGGATCGTTCACCGCGACTTCAAGCCGCTGAACGTGATCGTCGGCAAGGAACGCGTCGTCGTCGTCGATTTCGGCCTGGCGCGCGCCGGGGCGGGCGACGCGACCGAGCCCGGCGCGCCGTCGCCGGGCAGCGTGCTCGGAGTCGACCTCACCCTCACCGGGGAGCGCGTGGGCACGCCGTCGTACATGGCGCCCGAGCAGCTCGCCGGCGGCGAGGTCACCGCGAAGGCCGATCAGTACTCGTTCTGCGTGTCCCTGTGGGAAGGGCTGCACGGGGCCCGCCCGGGCGCCGAGGTCCGCGAAGGCGTCCGGGGCTGGGTGACCGCGGCGGTGTCGCGCGGCCTTCGCCCCGACCCGGACGCGCGCTGGCCGTCGATGGACGATCTGCTCGCCGCGCTCGCGCGCGATCCAGCCGCGCGGCGACGGCGGATTCTGCTCGCCGGCGGCGCGGCCGCGCTCGCCGCCGTGGCGGCGTGGGGCCTCCTGCGCGCGCCCGCGCCCGTGGGGGATCCGTGCGCCGCCGGCCCGGCCCGCCTCGCCGGCGTGTGGGACGCGCCGCGGAAGGATGCGGTGCGCGCGGCGTTCGCCGCCACCGGTCTCCCCTACAGCGACGACGCGTGGCGCGGGGCGAGCGCCCGCGTCGACGACTACGCCGCCCGCTGGGTCGACGTCAACCGCGAGGCGTGTCGCGCCACCCGCGTCGAGGGCCGCCAGTCCGACACGCTGATGGATCTTCGCATGGCCTGCCTCGATCGGCGGCGCGGGGTGCTCGGCGCGCTCACCGACGTGTGGGCCCGCGGCATGGACCGCAACAGCCTGCAGGCGGCGGTCTCCGCGGCGCGCGGCCTCCCCCCGCTCGCCGAGTGCTCCGACGCGCGCTTGCTGACCGAGACCGCCCCGGGCCCGCGCGATCCCGCCGCCGCGGCCAAGGTCGCGGCGGCGCGCGCCCACATCGACAAGGTCCATGCGCTGGCGCTGGCCCGCTCGCCCGCGGCCGCGAAGGAGGCGGCCGCCGCGCGCGCCGAGGCCGAGGCGAGCGGCTCGACGCAGGCGCGCGCCGAGGCGGCCCTGGCGGAGGGCGACATCCTCGTCAACGCGCAGGATCCGCGCGCGGAGCGGCCGTTGATCGAGGCCGTCCGCCTCGCCGGCGCGGCGCGCGACGATCGCGTCGCCGCCCGCGCGCTCACCTTGCTCGTCGTCGGGTTGGCCGAGGCGCAACAGAGCGCCGCGCGCGCCGTGCTGGTCGCCGACATCGCCGACGGCGCGGTGGCGCGCCTGGGCGACGGCACGCTGCGCGCGCAGCTCCTCCGCAACCGCGCGCAGGCCCTGCTGACCCAGGGCCGGCTCGTCGAGGCGTGGGTCGCGCTGACGCTGGCGCGGGCGTACTTCACGGCCGCCGGCGGCGAGGGCGACTCCGACACCATCGGCACGGTGTTCCAGCTCGCGCGCGTCGCCGAGGCGCACGGCGACTATGCCCTGGCGCGGAAGCTCGGCGACGAGAACCTCGCCCGGACGATCGCCGTCTTCGGCCCCGGCCATCCACTCGTGGCCGACAACCTCACCAACCAGGCGCTGTACTTGCTCCAGGGCGGGGATCTCGAGAGGGCGGCCGACCACTACCGGCGCGCGCTGGCGATCCAGCAGGCGTCGCTTCCCCCCGAATCCGCCGGGATCGCGCTCACGTGGAACAATATCGGAGCGGTCGCGATGGAGCGCGGTCGTCTCGAGGAGGCGGAGGACGCGCTCCAGCGCGCGCTCGCCGCGCGCGAGCGGCTGTTCGGCCCCGAGCACGCGTTCGTCGCGCAGACGCTGGACAACCTTGCGATGGTCGAGCGCAAGCGCGGACAGTTCGACCGCGCGCTCGAGATCGCCGAGCGCGCGCTCGCGATCCGGACCAAGGCGCTCGGCCCCCGCGACCCCTCGGTCGCGCAGGCCCTGTGGACCGTCGGCAGCATCTTCGAGATCAAGGGCGACCTGGTCACCGCGCTCGACTACTACCGGCGCGCCTGGGAGGTGCGCCGGCAGGCGCAGGGCCCCGACCACCCGGCCACGCTGGGGAGCCGGATCGCGGTCGCCTGGGGGCTGGCGCAGCTGCGCCGCTGTGACGAGGCGCGCCCCATCCTCGGGCCCCTGCTCCCCGCCCTGGAGAAAGCGTTCGGCGCGGAGCATCCGTGGGTCGCGGTGGCGGTGATGGCGGTCGCCACGTGCGACCTCGTCGACGGACGGGGCGCGCCTGCCCTCGCCGGAGCCGAGCGGGCGCTGGCGCTCCTCGAGAAGGCGAAGGCCGGCGCGACGGACGTCGGCCAGGCGCGGTGGATCCAGGCGCGGGCGCTGTGGGCCGTCGGCCGGCGCGACGCCGCCGTGGCCGCCGCGCGCCGCGCCGAGCGCGAGCTCTCGGAGGACGCCGACGGCGCGCGCGATGCGGCCGCCGCGCGCGCGTTCCTGGCCGCGCACGCGCGCTGACCGGGCAGGCCGTGCCTCCGCGTCGCGTCAGCCCGTGCAGGGCAGGCGGCGGATGCGCCGGCCGGTCGCGGCGAAGAACGCGTTCGCGACGGCCGGCGCGAGCGGCGGCACCGTCGGCTCGCCCATCCCGAACGGTTGGTCTCCGTGGCTCGGGACCAGGTGCAGCTCGACGGCGGGCATCTCGCCAAGGGCGACGATCGGGAAGTCCGCGTAGCTCCCCTGCTCGGCGCGGCCGTCGCGGAACGTGATCTCCGCCATCATGTTCGACAGACCCCAGGCCACGCCGCCCTCGACCTGCGCCGCGATGCCGAGCGGGTTGACGATCACGCCGCAGTCGATCGCGGCCGTCACGCGATGGACGACGAACGGCAGGCGATCCGGCGCCACGTCGGCGCGCGCCGACACCTCCGCCACGTAGGCGACGTGGGTCGCGCCGTCGTACACGTTGCAGGCCAGCCCGCGAAACCGCCCCGGCGGCAACGGTGCGCCCCACCCCGACTTGTCGGCCGCGAGCTCGAGGACGCGCCGCAGGCGCCGGCGGTCGATCTCCAGCGAGCCCGCGCGCACCACGTCGGGACCGCCCGCGAGCATCGCCAGCCGGAACGCGAGCGGATCGACGCCGGCGACCCCGGCCATCTCGTCGAGGAAGCACTCGCGCGCGAACGTCGACGACGGCGAGAACACCGCGCGCCACGGGCCGATGCGGACCGGCGCGTCGACGCGGACGTAGGACGTCTCGATCGCGGGGAACGCGTAGGGGACGTCATAGACGCCCCACGACAGCCCCTGGAAGTAGGCGACCGGGTCCTTCAGGTCCTCCGCGGAGGGCGGCCCCGACAGGTTGTGCGGGGACGAGATCTTCCTGTGCTTCCACGCGACGCCCCGCCCGCCGTCGACGATGCCCCACAGGTCGTGGATCGACGCCGCCTGGAAATGGCCGTCGCGCATATCGTCGGAGCGCGTCCACGTCACCTGCACCGGCGCGCGGACGCGCCGCGACACCTCGGCGGCCTCGCGCGCGAAGTCCACGCCGAGGCGGCGGCCGAAACCGCCGCCCATGAAGGTGACGTTCACGCGCACGGCCGCCGGCGCGAGCCCGAGCAGGCGCGCGACCTCGGCCTGGAGGTCGTTCGGCCCCTGCGTCGGCGCCCAGACCTCGCACCGGCCGTCGGTGACATGGGCGACGCAGCTCATCGGCTC
>DATFWE010000098.1:0-6058 GCA_035259575.1 Haliangiales bacterium | reverse complement strand
CAAAAGCCCGAGCATCAGGTGGCGGCGGCGACGCCCGACGCGGCGCCGCACCTCATCGCCGCGATCGATCCCCAGAAGCCCGATCCGCAGAAGCCGGAGCCGCAGAAGCTGGACCCGCAGAAACCGGATCCGCAGAAGCCCGATCCGCACCACGTCATCGACGCGCCGCGCGCCCGCGACGTGGTCGTGACGTCGACGCCGATCGGGGCGAAGATCTTCGTGAACGGTAAGCCCGCCGGCGAGACGCCGGGGTCGATCCGCATCCCCGAAGGGCAGCGCGCGACCGTCGAATTGCATCTCGCCGGTTATCGGACCAAGAAGATCACTGTCCCCGCCGACAAGGGGAAGGTCATCGAGATGCTGGAGAAGATCGTGAGGGACTCGCAAGAGGAAGAGCTCATGCGGCCCAAGCAGTTCGGCACTCCGAATTGACACCGAGGGATGGCCGTCCCGAAAGGTGCGTTTTGCGATGAGAAGGACCGTGATGCTGGTTTCCTTGCTGCTCGTGGCGCGGGCCGCGTTCGCGGCGCCGGACCCGCGCGAGCAGGCGAAGAAACACTACGCGGCGGGCGAGGCTCGCTGGAAGGCGGGGAATTACCGGGGCGCCATCATCGAGTTCACCGCAGCTGACGCGCTCGCGCCGTCGCCGGTGCTCTCGTACAACGTCGCCCTGTGCCACGACAAGCTGGGCCAGCGCGAGGACGCGGTCCGCCATTATCGCGAGTATCTGTCGCGGTGGCCGGAGGCGCCGAACCGCGCGGAGGTGGAGGCGCGCATCCAGGCTCTGTCGGTGGCGTCGGCCCCGACGCCTGCGCCGGCGCCGCCGCCCACGCCCGCGCCGGAGCTCCGCCAGCCCACGCCCGGCCCCATCCCGGCGCGGCCGCCGGCGGACGGCGACGTGCGCCAGCCCGAGGCGATGAAGCCGGGCGCCGCCTACGACAAGGCGTTCGCGAACCGGATTCCCGGTCCGGCGGAGGCCGCTCCGACGGAGCCTCCGTCGGGAGCGCCGTCGGGGGCACCGTCCGGCGCGCCGTCCGGGCCCTACGGCCCTGGGCCGGGGGAGCCCGCGCCGACGCCGGCGCCGAGCAAACCGCTGTACGCGCAATGGTGGTTCTGGGTGATCATCGGCGTCGGCGTGGCCATCACCATCGACATCGCGGTGTCGTCGGGCAAGAACAACGCCGTCGGCCTGACGCAGGGCGCGCAGACCGCGACGCCCGGCGGCCTCACGTTCCACTTCTGAGCCCGGCCGCCCCTGAGGCCGGCGCCGTCCCGCCCATGAGACACGGTGGGCGAGCGCGTACATTTGCGCGGGATTCGCAGCGCTTCCGTCGCGGCACGCGACCTGCAATTCGGGGTCGCGGAGGTCGTGACCATGAAGATGACGCTGCTGCTCCTCGCGCTGTCCGCCGTCCTCGCCGCCGGCTGCGACGGCAAGAAGGAACCGAACCCGAACCCCGAGCCGTGCACCGGCAAGCCCGAGTGCTACAAGCCCGCGGGCGACGAGCTCTACGTCCAGGTCCACGCCGGCGGCCGCGAGTGCGCGGCCACGTTCGTCGGCCCGGACGTCGTCGTGACGTCGACCCGCTGCATCGCCGGCGCGGGCGCTGGCGACATCAGCGTCGAGGTCGAGGGCGAGGTCCTGTCGGCGCACGAGCTCGTCGGCGACTCCGATACGACGGCGATCCGCGTGGCGCACCCGTTCGGCGCGGCACGGTAGCCGGGAGCCTTTACTGGCGCGGCGCCGTCGTGTATCACAGGGCGGCCATGCGTCGTCTGTTTGCCCTCGTTCTCCTTTGGGCGTGCGTCGAAAAAGAGCCGGAGAAGATCGATGAGAACTTCATCCGCGAAAACACCCTCTCCGCCGCTCCCACGCCGCGGCACCCGGTCAACGCCGATCTCGCCGGCAAGGTCATTTACCTCGGCTGCGACGTCGACAAGGAGGTCATCGTCCGCGGCACGAACCTCAAGATCGTCCACTACTGGAAGGTGGTGCAGGCGCCCGGGTCGGAGTGGCGCGCCTTCACCCATGTGGAGGGCTCGGTCAAGGAAGACTGGCTCAACGTCGACCAGACCAAGCTCCGCAGCATGTACGGCGCCGACAAGTGGAAGGCCGGCGACATCCTGCGCGACGAGCAGGTCGTCCCGATCGGCAAGACGTGGAAGTCGCCCAACGCGACGATCTACCTCGGGCTCTACCGCAAGGGCGCCCAGGGCGAGGCCGGCCGCATGGCCGTGGTGTCCGGGCCCACCGACGGCAAGAACCAGGTGAAGGTGCTGACCCTGCCGGTGTCCGACGTCGAGCGCAAGCCCGGGCCCGACTACGTCATCCGCCGCGCGACCGGCAAGATCGTCGTCGACGGCAAGGGGGACGAGCCGGACTGGGCCAGCGCGCCGGCGACCGAGCCGTTCAAGGTGGCGCAGGGCGGCGGGCCCGTCGACGGCGAGGCCACCGCCAAGCTGCTGTGGGACGACAAGAACCTGTACGTGCTCGTCACGGTCGCCGACAAGGACGTGGCGTCGCAATACACCAAGCACGACGACCCGATATGGAAGGAGGACGCGGTCGAGCTGTTCATCGACGCCGACAAGAACGGCGCCGGCTACGTCGAGCTCCAGGTCAGCCCGCGCAACGTCACGTTCGACTCGTGGTTCGAGAAGGGGCGCGCCGCCGGCGGCGACGAGAAGTGGGAGTCCAAGATGGTCACCGCCGTGACCGTGGACGGCACGCTCGACGTCCGCGACGACACCGACAAGGGCTGGACCGCGGAGATGGCGATCCCCCTCGACGCGGTCAAGGGCCGCGACGCGGCCATGGCGGTGCGCATCCCGCCCGAGATCGGCGACACCTGGCGGCTCAACTTCGTCCGCGTCGACAAACCGAAGGACGGGAACCTCAGCGCGTCGTCGTGGGCGGACATCACCATCCAGGACTTTCACGCCGTGGACCGCCTGAAGCTCGTCGCGTTCGGCGACGCAAAGGGCCAGACGGTCGCGCCGCCGCCGCCGCCCGACGCCGGGCCGGCGCCGGACGGGCCCAAGGCCCCCAAACCGAACCCCAAAGCGAAGAAGAAGGACAAGTAGCGTGGGCGAGCTGCAGCTGGCGCGGCTGATCCTCGAAAGGGTCGGCTGGGAGAATCCCGGGCCGTGGGTGGTGGGGATCGTGGGGGCCGTCATCGTCATCG
Source organism: Haliangiales bacterium (assembly GCA_035259575.1). Taxonomy (GTDB): domain Bacteria; phylum Myxococcota_A; class Polyangia; order Haliangiales; family SHYZ01; genus DATFWE01. The sequence continues at coordinate 2,873 of DATFWE010000098.1, read as the reverse complement.
CCGCCACCATCGTGGCGGGGTTCGTGCTGACCGCGCTGGTGTCGCGCGCGTTGCGGCGCCTGGCCGCCCGCACGGCGACGGACATCGACGACCGGATCATCGAGATCCTCGACAAGCCGCTGCGCCGGCTGGTCGTCGCCGCGGGGCTCTACGAGGTGTCGATGGAGCTGCCGACGAGCGACCGCGTCCGCGTCATCACGTCGGGGCTCGTCCTCATCTACGCGGTGTGGGTCGCGAGCAAGCTGCTGACCCAGATCGCGCTGGTGCTCCTCGGCGCCTACGGCAAGCGCGTCGAGGGGCACGACTTCGAGAAGGACTACTTCCCCCTCCTGTCCAAGATCCTCGGCGCGGTGATCGGCGTGTTCGGCCTGGCGGTGGTGCTCCACCATTTCGGCCAGGACGTGACCTCGCTGGTGGCCGCGCTGGGGATCGGCGGCGTGGCGGTGTCGCTCGCCGCCAAGGATACGCTGGGGAGCATGATCGCCGGGTTCATCATCCTGGTCGATCGGCCGTTTCGCCCCGGCGACCGCATCCGGCTGGCCACGGGCGAGATCGGCGACGTGGTGGAGATCGGCACCCGCTCCACGCGCGTCCGGCTGCTCGACGCGAACATGCTCATCGTCCCCAACAACGAGCTGGTGAACAGCCGCGTGGTGAACTTCAACTTCCCCGCGCATTCGATGTCGGTGACGACCGAGATCCGGCTGCCCTACGGATCGGACGTGGACAAGGCGCGCGGCATCTGCGCCGACATCCTCGCGGCCGACAAGGACGTGGTCCAGCCGGCGCCGGCGCCCAACCTGTCGGCGTTCGGGACCGAGCACCTCGTCCTCACGGTCCAGTTCGTCGTGCCGGACTACGGCCTGGCCACGGCGGTGGGCGATCGCGTCCGCTCGGAGATCCACCGCCGCTTCTACGAGGCGGGCCTGCGCTTCGCCGTGCCGATGCGCGAGGTCGTGCAGGCCAAGGCGTGAGCGGGTACGGTAAGGAGGTGCGTTCGCTCAGCCTCCTCCTCGCGCTGTCCGCCTGCGGCGGCGTGCAGCTCGCCCCGCCGCCGTGGCGCGAGCCGCCGCCCGCCAAACCGCCGGCGGAGATCGACGGCGTCGTGTACACCCCGGGCGTGCCGGCGGCCGCGCGCTACAACGACCCGGCGCCGGCCGCGGGCGCGGCGACGCCGCTCGAGGACATGGTCGCGGTCGCGGTGGCCGCCGCGGCGGTCGAGGACAAGGCCGCCATCCCGGATCGCGACGCGCGCCTCGACGGCGCGGCGCGCGAGCTGGCCGCGTTCCTCCCGGAGGACGTGACGCCGCCGCACGATCTCACGTCGTTCGTCCTGTCGTGGTTCGGCATCGTCGAGCCCTATGCCTACGTCGTGGTGGCCACGCGACAGGAGCGGGACTCGGCCGAGCTGGCGGGCGACATCCGCGGCGCGCTCAAGGGCGTGCTGGCCGCGGCGCACTACCGGCGCCTCGGCGTGGGCGCGGCGTCGAGCGGGGGCGGCGTGCGCGTGGTGATAGCGCTGCAGGAGAGCCAGATCGCGACCGAGCCGATCCCGCGCGAGATCGCGGCGGGCGGATCGGCGGTGGTGCGCGGGCGCGTGGCCGCGCCGCTGCGCGACCCGCGCGTGTTCGTGGCGCGCCCGCGCGGCGACGTGAGCACGCCGGCGGTGTCCACCGGCAAGGGCGGCGGGTTCGGCTCCGAGGTGAAGTGTGAGAACGACGTCGGCATGCTGAAGATCGAGATCGTCGCGGACGACCCGGCGGTGGGGCCGGTCGTCCTGGCCAACTTACCTGTGTGGTGCGGCGTGGCGCCGCCGCGCACGCATCGCGTCGCCAGGACCGGCGCGGTGACCGGGGACGCGCGCGCGATCGAGCGCGAGATCTTCGACCTCATGAACCGCGATCGCACCGAGGCCAGCCTGGCGCCGCTCGCGTGGGACGACGCCGCCGCGGGCGCGGCGCGCGGGCACAGCGAGGAGATGCGCGACAAGGGCTACGTCGGGCACGTGTCGCCCACGACGGGGCGCGCCAACGAGCGCGCCCAGCGCGCCGGCGTGCGCTCGCCGCTCATCCTCGAGAACGTCGCGCGCGACTACTCGGCGCGCGAGGCCGAGGCGGGGCTCATGGCCAGCCCCGGGCACCGCGCCAACATCCTTTCGCCCCAGGCGACGCACGTGGGCGTGGGGGTGGCGGTGGGCGGCCGCACCCTGGCCGGGCGGGCCGAGGTCTACGTGACGCAGCTATTGTTTCAGAAGCTCGCGCCGCTCGATGGGCGCGCCGCGCACGAGTCGTTCCGGCACTACGCCGCCGCGGCGCGGGCGAAGGAGAGCCTGCCTCCGCTCGAGGAAGACTGGCAGCTCCGGAACATCGCCGAGGACTACGCGCGGACGCTGGTCGCGGGCGGCGCCGGCGCCAAGGACGCTGCGGCGGCGCGCGCGGGCCGCGCCCTCGATGGGCTCAGCGGGCGGTTCCGCTCCGTCGTGACGCTGGTGCAGGTGGTGACGGCCGTGGGCGACTTCAGGGACGATGCGATCGTCGACCCATCCGCCGGCGCCTACGGGCTGGGGCTGGCGCAAGGTGACGATCCGCACCTCGGCGACGGCGCGCTGTACATGGTGCTGCTCCTGGCGCGGCCGCGCTGAGGTGTCGCCGCCCATACGGTTTCTTTGGTCGATGTAACGTTTCCGCGGAGACGTCGACCATAGCAGGGCGTTGAAAAACGCCCTGCTAGGCTGGCGCGGAGCCGGAGGCGGAGCGCCAGAGGGGGGCCCCGGCGGGCTCTGCCCGACGGGGGGTCGGAGCGAAGCGACGACCTGTAGAAGAGGCTAGCAGGCTGGACAAACGAGCGAAGCGAGTTTGTCAACAGCCTGCTAG
>DATFWE010000097.1:0-61827 GCA_035259575.1 Haliangiales bacterium | reverse complement strand
CTGGTACGGCGACCTCACGTGCGACGTCGCCACGCTCACCTGCGTGAAGGTGGCCGGGCTGGGCGAGGCGTGCGACGCGCGGCCGTGCGACGCGGCGTGGGCCTATTGCGACGGCGTGTGCCGGCCGCGGCCGGGCGCGGGCGATGCCTGCGACGCGACCGGAACGACGGGGGGCCCCATCGGGCTCTGCCCGATGGGGGGGCGGCGAGGGCTCGCAGCCGCCCTGTCGACCGACCGTCGCTGCATCCCGACGACCTGGTGCGACGGGACGACGTGCCGGGCGCGCGGCGGACCGGGCGCGGCCTGCATGATGGACGCGCAGTGCGACTGGGCCTGCGACGCGGCCGCCGGGCAGTGCGTGGCCTACGCGCCGTGCGCGGCGCTCTCGGTCCACTCGACCGAGGCGGACGCGCCCGGCGCGCGCAGCGTCACCCGGCGACCGCCCGGCGCGCCCGAGACCTCGTACTTCCAGGTCGCGGACGTGCCGTCGGCCCACAGGAGGTAGAGCATCCCGCCGCCGGCGTTCCAGGTGCCGAGGCGGCGGCCGCCGCGCTCGCCCGCGATCCCCGCGATCCCGTCGGAGCGGAGCTCGATCGTGTGGCGCGCCTCGTCGCCGAGGTGATCGGCGGCGCCGTCGGACCGGGCGTGCCAGGTGCCGACGAGCGTGGGGTCCTGGTCCCCCTCGCCCCAGTCGAGCGAGCGGAACACGCCCTCGAGCGCGGGCAGACGGCTCTCGAGGACGGCCGGCTCGGAGATGCCGACCACCGCCACCGCGGCGCCGCGCAGGAGCGTCACCATGGCAACGACGTCGATCCGGCCGCCGGTCAGGGGATTGCGGGCGTGGTGGCGGAAGCGGATCCCGGAGCCGACCGGCTCGGGCGCCCCGGCGCGCTCCACGTTGGGGATCATCTGCCCGAGCGACCGCTCGAGGTACGCGAGCACGCGCGGATCGTCGGCGGCGGAGATGGCGGGCGCGGGGTCGGTGGTGACCGTGTAGACCTCGGTCGGCCCGGGGGCGTCGAGGCCGGCGCCCGGTGGGACGAGCTGGACGCCGCCCTCCGACGGCAGGGCCGACCAGCCCGGGGGGATCGTGAATCGCCCGCCCGTCGGGTGCCGGAAGACCTGCGGCTCTACGGACGTGGGCGCCGGCGCGGGCGGCGCGGCGGCGGGCGGCACCATCGCGGCGAGCGGGTTGCCCGGGGCCGCGACGGGGAGGACGTACTCCGCGCCGCCGGACAGGACGCGGAGGTGCGGGCCTTCGAAGCCCGCCTGAAACGGGAACTCGGTCCCGAGGGATCCGAAGCTGCCGTATATGTGCTCGCCGTACAGTGCGGCCCGCAGCGGCAGTCGCTTGCCGTGAAGGATGATCTCGCCGCCGAGCCGGCCGTCCTCGACGCGGAGGTCGAGGGTCATTTCGGCCGAGGCGTAGGTGCCGGCGAAGTCGGACTCGGTCATGGCGCGCATCCTAACGCGGAAACGCGGTGCGGTAACAGCGGGCGAGGACATCCCCGCCGCCGCCGTCGCGATGACGCCCTGAAGGGTGTATCCTCGGCCCATGCACATGGGCGGAATCGCGAAGCGTGTGTCTCTCGCAGCAGCATCTCTTGCGCTCGTCGTCGCGCCGGCCGGTCCCGCGCACGCATCGGACTGCGTGCTCAAGAACACGGCGTCGGTCGTCGAGTACTGGACGTCCAAGTCGCCGGAGGCGGGCGACCTCCGCTGCGACTGGAAGAAGGGGGACCCGCCGAAGTGCCACCTGTCGGGCTGGCTGATCGTACCCGACACGGTCGATCGCGACGCGTCCGCCGGAAAGCTCCCGGCGATCGTGTTCCTCCACGGTAGCGTGGGCAACCATCCCGAGAACCCGCGCGTGAGCCGCCACGGCGTGTGCGAGATCGCGAACTACTTCGTGGGGGAGGGCTACGTGTTCTTCCTGCCGATCATGCGCGGCTACGACGACGCGAGCCCGGCCGGGAAGGGCGCCGGGTTCCACAACACCGGGACGGACTACAACACGTGGGCCGAGGGCAAGAAGGGGCAGGACGGGAAGGACAAGACGTGGTGGGTCCTCGACTATATGGCCAACAAGGAGATGAAGGACATCCAGGCCGCGATCGCCACGCTGGCGGCGATGAAGTCGCGCGACGGGTCGAAGCCTCTCATCGACAAGATGCGGCTGGCGGTCATGGGTCACTCGTTCGGCGGCGCGCGGACGGTGCTCGCCTCGGCCGCCGATCTCGACCCGCAGCCGCGCGCGGCGATCGATCTGTCCGGCGCGGCGATGAGCTGGAACACGCCCGACGGCGACTCGTGGGGCGTGTGGCTGAAGCGCGCCGCCAAGCAGCGGAAGATGCCGATGTACATCCAGATGACGCCCCAGGAGAACCCGAACGGCCTGGTGAGCGCCGCGACCGACGTGTTCGCCGCGGCCGATTCGGCCAACCACGACCTGGTCGGCGGGGCGGTCATGGCGCTGTTCTCGCACTTCGCGATCCCGCTCGAGGCCAAGATGCGGTGCCAGACGAATTCCATCCCCGACTACTGGTGCGCCCACGGCTACCTGGTCACCGCTTCCGAGCAGACCGAGCGGTGGCTGCCGGGGGTGAGGAGCTTCCTCAAGTACTACGGCTTCTGACCCGGTGCGCCCCGTCGCCGCCGCCGTCCTCGCCTGCGTCGCGCTGCCTGCCGCCGCCGCGCCGCCGCGCGCCGCCGTCCGCGTCGATGCCCGCGTGGAGCTCCTGTCGGTGCTGTTCTACCTCGCCGGCGCGCGCGAGTACGCGCGCGCGTACGACACGCCGTACCGCAGGGCGGTGGACGCGCACTTCGGCGCATTCAAGGACCATGCGGCCGTGGCCGCGACGCGCGAGCTGCGCGCCCGCTTCGGCATCTCCCACAACGCGCCGCCGCAGCTCGCCGTGCAGCTCGACGACCGTTTCGCCGCGCGCCTGGCGCTCGATCCGGTCCCGGCGGGCGTCGACGACCGCTGGCGCAAGGTGGACGTCCCCGCCTACCTGAAGCAGGTCCAGGCGTTCGCCCGCGACACCGGATTCGCCGCGTTCTTCGCGGGGGAGGAGCGCCGGCTCGCCGCCGTCGAGACGCGCGTCGGCGCCGCCCTGCGTGCCGCGGGCGTCGACGGCTGGTTCGACGCCACGTTCGGTCCGCGCCCCGGCGTGAGCTTCTTCGTCTGCCCCGGCATGCTCGTCGGGCCATGGAGCTACTCGGCGACGGTCGAGCTCGGCCGCGGCCGCGAGGAGATCTATCAGGTCGTCGCCCTCGAGGCGCTCGACGCGCAGGCGCTGCCGACCCCCACCTCCATGACCATCGACCTCGTGGTCCACGAGCGCGCCCACGCGTACGTCAACCCGGTGGTCGAGGCGCACGCGGACCTGGCGGCGGCCGCGGCGCCCGCGTTCGCGGCGGCCCGCGCGGCGATGGAGCGCCAGTCCTACCCCACCGCGAAGGTGATGGTGCAGGAGTCGATCGTCCGCGCCCTGCGCGTCCTGTACGCGCGCGAGCGGCGCGGCGACAAGGAGGGCGCGGCGGCGCTCCGCGACGAGGAGGGGCGCGGCTTCGTGTGGACGGGCGCCCTGGCGGATCTCCTCGCGCGCCTGCGCGGCAAGGGCCGTCTGGACCTCGACAGCCACGTCCCGGCGTTGGCGGAATTCTTCCAAAAACTGGCCCCGGCCGGCGGCCGGCCGTAGCCTCGGGGCATGGCCCTGGTTTGTACCGAGTGCCGCGGGGCCGCGACCCGCCTCCGGCGGGGGCGCTGCAACGCTTGCTACATGCGCCTGTATCGCAACGGCGAGATCGCCGATGGCGCCTCCTGCGCCGCGTGCGGCGAGCGCCGCAAGGACCTTCTGACCAGCGTCCGCGTGCAGGACACCGTGATCCTGTGCGGCAACTGCAGCCTCGTGCTCCACCGCGCGCGCCCGGTGCCCGGGACCGTCGACGAGCTCCGCCGCCGCGTCGCGCGCGAGCGCCGCGGCGGCCCCGAGCGCCGAACGAGCTTCCGCGGCGGCCGGCGGGCGGGCGACCGCGCGCCCGCGGTTCCGTCGTTCGATCCGACGGTGGACTAGATGTCCCGGGCCGTCTGGCTCATCATCCTCGTCTGTGCCGCGGGCCTGGCCGTGACGGCCTTCCTGCCGAGCTGGCAGGTGCGGGGCGAGGTCGACGCGCGGCCGCTCGCGATCCCACCGTTTCTCGTCGGGCACGCGATCGGCGCAACGACCGCGCTCGCGGCGGCCGCGTGGCTCGTGGGCCTGCGCTGGGCGCGCGTGGTGTTCTGGACGCAGGCCGTGCTGACGCTCCTCCTGTCCCTGTTCATCGGCCTCTTGCTGCACCTCCTCGCGTGGGACTGTTTCGAGCACAAGGGCCGTTCGCCGGACATCGGGGTGACGACCGTGCCGTCGGTGATCGCCGTGCTGCTGTGGTATCCCGCGATGTGGATCATGATGACGAAGCGGCAGGTGGAGCCGCGGGCCCGGTCGGGCCGCGTGGCGGCCGCGGGCGCCTGGGCCGCGTTCGTTTGGTTCGGCGTATTCGCGCTGGGGAATGCCACGCAGATCGGCAACCACATCGCCCTGGTCGCGAGTCTGTTCCTCGTCATCGCGGCGTGGAACGCGGCGGACGAGTGAGCCTTACGGCGCGTAGGAGCGCACCGCCGCGACGAGCGCGCGCACGTTGTCGACGGGCGTCTCCGGCAAGATCCCGTGCCCCAGGTTGAAGATGTGCCCCACGCCGCCGCCGGCGCGCAGGATCGCCGCGGCCTTGGCCTCGATCTTCGCCGGCGGCGCGAACATCGCCACGGGGTCGAGATTGCCCTGCACCGGGATCGACCCCAGCCGCCGGCGAGCCTCGCCGAGCTCGACCCGCCAGTCGATGCCGATCACGTCGGCGCCCGACTGGCGCACCAGGTCGATCACCGGCGCCACCCCGTTCACGAAATAGATCACCGGCACGTCGGCGTGGGCCTTGACCGCGGCGATCGTCTCGGCGGCGTGGCGCAGCGCGAACGCCTCGAACTCCGCCGGCGCCAGCACGCCCGCCCATGAATCGAACAGCTGGATCGCCTCGGCGCCGGCGTCGACCTGGGCGATGAGCGCGGCGGCCACCGTGCGCGCCACCTTGCCCAGGAGCTCGTGCGCCGACTGCGGCGCCTCGTACAGGAGGCGCCGCCCCCGCAGCCACTGCGTCGAGCCGCCCCCCTCCACCGCGTAGGCCGCCAGGGTGAACGGCGCGCCGCCGAACCCGATGAGCGGCACCCGCCCAGCGAGCGCAGCTCGGATCTGGCGCACCGCCGCGCCCACGAACGGCATCGTCGTCTCGGCGTCGGGCACGCACAGCCGCGCGATCGCGGCGCGGTCGCGCACCGGCTCGGGAAGTGTCGGCCCGTCCTCGGTGAACGCCAGCGGCAGGCCCATCGCCTCGAGCGGCAGGAGGATGTCCGAGAACAGGATCGCCGCGTCGAGCCCGAAGAGGTCGATCGGCTGGAGCGTCACCTCGCACGCCAGCTCCGGCGTCTTGCACAGGCCGAGGAAATCGGTGCGCGCTCGCACCGCGCGGTACTCGGGCAGGTAACGCCCCGCCTGGCGCATGAGCCAGATCGGCACGCGATCCACCGCGAGCCCGCGGCACGCGCGCAAGAAGCGATGGGTCGGCTCCATTCGTGCGTCGAGATGGTAGCATGGGCGCAAAATGGCCTGGAAAACTAGCCTCGTCTTCCTGGTTGGGGCGCTCGTCGCGGCCGCGTGCGGTGGGTCGACGCCGCCCGGCCCCCCCGCCGACGCCGGCATCGACGCCGCGGTCGCCAGCTTCAACGGCACGTGGCGCCTGACGTCGGCGACGATCGGGTCCGACGCCGGCGTCCTCACCTTCACCGACCAGGATCAGCACCTCACCGACCCGAGCACCGGCCAGATGCACGATTATCGCGTCAACGGCACGCTCGAGCTCAACGCCGCCGGCGACTTCGCCTACGTGCAGCAGCGCGTGATCGACGACACGATCCCGCTCACGCGCATCATGGAGGCGGCGAACTTCGTCACCTCGTACGTCGCATCGGGCGCGCAGTCGGGCACGTTCGCCCTGGCCGGCGGACTGCCGACGGTGGGCTTCGTGTGGGACCAGACCCCGACGGAAAAGCTCACCCTCACGCTCGACACGCTGCACAAGCTCGAGTTCCGGCGCTTCACGCCCGGCTCGACCGACACGCTCCCGGTGCGGGGACGCATCACGCTCGCCGCCGGCACGCCCGCGTTCCACTCCCCGCACGTGTCGATCGCGTTCCTCCTGCGCGGCGGCAGCTTCGCGGTGGATCCGCGCGACACCAAGACGCTCGATTTCACCGGCACCAACACGACGACGTTCCAGCTCGATCGCGTCGAGGGCGCGCTCGGCGTGCAGCGGATCGTCTTCGGCAACCCCAACACGGCCATCGCGGTCGGGCTCATCGTCGTGTGGGACGACCTCGACGATGACGGCATGCCGGGGAACACGCTGTTCGACAAGTGCATGACGCCGCCGCCCCCGCCCGCGCGCGACTGCCTGCGCGGCGTGGCGCCGGTGTTCCTCACCGCGCGCGCCGGGGGCTCGCCCGAGCTCGCCGCGTCGCCGTACGCGTTCCTGCGGCCGGGGTGGACGCAGTCGATCTTCATCCAGGACCTCCGCGGGCAGTTCCCGCGCAACGGCGCGGTCTCGCTCGACCCCACCCTGCTCGTCCCGTTCGACATCTACGTGCCCGAGTCGCCCCTGCAGACGTTCGTTCCGGTGTTCGACTTTTGACCGAGCTGGTCCAGGCGGGGCCGCACGAGCTCGTCTACGCCCTTCACGCCGAGACCTACACCCGGCACAACGACGTGCGGTTTCTCGTCGGCGGGGGCGAGGTGTTCCCCGCCATGCTCGACGCCATCGCCGCCGCCGAGCGCTACGTCCACCTGGAGACGTACATCCTGCGCAGCGACGAGACGGGGTCGCGGTTCGCCGACGCGCTCATGGCGCGCGCCGAGAAGGGCGTCGAGGTGCGCCTCCTCTACGACGCGGTCGGCGGGCTGGAGCTCTCCGCGGACTATCTCGCGGCGCTCGCAAACGCCGGGGTGAAGCTGGTCGAGTACGGGCCGCTCGCGCCGTGGAAGGCGCGCTTCCGCCTGCACCAGCGCGATCACCGCAAGATCCTCGTGTGCGACGGCAAGGTCGCGTTCACCGGGGGGATCAACATCGGCAACGAGTACGACGCCGTCGAGAACGGCGGCGGCGGGTGGCACGACCTGCACGCGCGCGTCGAGGGGCCGGTCGTGGCCGAGCTGGCGCGCACCTTCCGCCGGAACTGGCTCAAGGGCGGCGGCGACGCGTTCCCGCCGCCGGGCGACGCCCCCGAGACGGCGGGAACGGCGATGGCGCAGGCGCTCAGCAACGAGGAGCTGCGGCGGCGCCGGGCGATCCGGCGCGCGTACCTGCACGCGTTCCGCCGGGCGCGCGAGACGATCGCCATCGTCAACGCCTACTTCATCCCGGATCGCGGGCTGCGGCGCGTGCTGTTCAACGCCATCCGCCGCGGCGTCAAGGTCAGCGTGACCGTGCCCGCCGAATCGGACGTGCCGGCGGTGCAGTGGGCGTCGCGCCACACCTACGCGGCGCTGCTCAAGGGGGGCGTGCGCCTGTACGAGTGGCAGTGGCACGTCCTCCACGCCAAGGCCGTCGTGGTGGACGGCGTGTGGTCGTCGATCGGCAGCTACAACCTCGACGCGCGCAGCCTGTTTCACAACCTCGAGGTCGTCCTGTGCATCATCGACCACGCGTTCGGCGCGAAGCTCAAGGCGCAGATCGACTCCGACGCGGCGCTGAGCCGCGAGGTCGACCTCGCCGCGTGGAACGCGCGGCCGCTGTGGCGCCAGCTGGTGGAGTGGCTGTTCTACCGGTTCCGCTTCTGGCTGTAGTTAAGTTACTCGCCGATGATCTTCACTAGCACGCGCTTGCGCCGCCGCCCGTCGAACTCGCCGTAGAAGATCTGCTCCCACGTGCCGAAGTCGAGCTTCCCACCGGTGATCGCCACCACCACCTCGCGCCCCATGATCTGCCGCTTGATGTGCGCGTCGGCGTTATCCTCGCCGGTCAGGTTGTGACGGTACGCGCTCGTCGGCTCGTGGGGCGCCAGCCGCTCCAGGAACTCCTCGTAGTCCTGGATCAGCCCGGCCTCGTCGTCATTGATGTAGACGCTGGCGGTGATATGCATCGCATTCACCAGGCACAGCCCCTCCTTGACGCCGCTCTCGCGCACCGCGGCGGCGACCTCGGGCGTGATGTTGACGAACGCGCGCCGCGTCTTGGTCTCGAACCACAGCTCTTTTCGGAACGACTTCACGGCCAGGAATATGTAGAGCATAGCCGGGTTCAGCGACGCTGCGCGTCGCGTCCCGTCTAGTGCAAGCTGCCGTCGGGTGCGCGGGCGCTTACCTTCAGAAGGTCGCCCGCATCCGCCGACAGCACGCGGTTCTGATCGGACACCAGCAGCATGGGCCCCGCGCGCGAGACGGGATCGAGCTCCGCCCGCGCTACGTAGCCGCGGACGTAGGTTCCGTCGGTGAAATAAAAGTGCATGACCACCCCGGAGTCGATAAGCCCGAGGATTCGCATGTAGTCATTGGGTGTGCAGGGCATATCACGCCCCCGTAGCCTATCATGCCTTCCTCGTGCGATGATGGGCGTGGATGGTCGCGGTGAAGCTCCGCTGCTCCTCGTGGGAACAGCTCGCCTACGTGTACCAGAACGACATCAAGCGCGGGTCGATGTTCCTGCGCGCGCACAACCCGCCGCCGGTGGGCACCGAGATGCGCATCGACCTCATCCTCCCGTCCGGGTCGGTCGCCGCGTTCGAGGGTCGGGTGTCGGCGGTGGTGCCGTCCGGCCAGGCGCGCGGCCCCGGGGTGGAGCTCGCGCTGGTCAAGCTGTCTCCCGGCGTGCTGTGGATGATCGAGTCCGCGCTCCGCACCACCGCCAAGGCCGAGGAAGACGTCGTCATCGACACGGAGTCGCCGGAGGCGGAGGAGGATCTCCTCGCCGCCCTCGAGGCGGAGCGCCGCGGGCTCGAGCGGCTCGACCCCTACCAGATCCTCGGGGTGGCCGACGGCGCGGGCGACGACGAGATCCGCGACGCCTTCGCCGAGCTGTCCAAGCGGGTGCACCCCGATCGCTACGCCCAGTACGAGAGCGAGCAGGTGCGCCTGCTGGCGTCCGAGATCTTCATGGCCGTCCGCGAGGCCTACCGCAAGGTGGCCACCGCCGACGCGCGGACCCGGCTGGCGGGCGCGCGCAAGCGTCCGACCCCGCCGGCCGTGTCCATCGACGAGACCGCCGCCCTCGACGAGGCGCGCCGCCTGATCGAGGCGGGCAAGTTCGAGCGCGCCATCCCCATCTACGACGTCGTCGTACGCAAGAACCCCCAGAACAAGATCGCCAGCGCTGGGCGCGAGCTGTGCGAGGGGCTGCGGCTCCTCGCCGGCGACCCGCTCGCCGCCGCCGAGCGCATCGAGGCCGCGGTCGAGCTCGACCCGTCCAACGAGCGCGCCGCCCGCGAGCTCCAGGCCGTCCGCCGCACGGTCAGCGAGCTCCGGCAGAAGTTCCTGGCCAAGCTGCTCGGAAGGGAGGATTGAGCGTGGCGCGGATCATCGGCATCGACCTCGGCACCACCAACTCCTGCGTCGCCGCGCTGGAGCGGGTGGGCCCGTCCGTGCTCGCGAGCCGCGAGGGCGAGCGCACGATCCCGTCGGTGGTGGCGTTCACACAATCCGGCCGCGTCGTCGTGGGGGTGCCGGCCAAGCGGCAGGCGGTGATGAACGCATCCAGCACCATCTACGCCGCCAAGCGGCTCATCGGCCGCAAGGTCAACGCGCCCGACGTGGAGCCGTTCGCCCGCTCGTCGCCGTTCGCCATCGTCGCCGCGCCCAACGGCGACGCGTGGGTGCGCCTCCCGTCGGGGCGCGACGTGTCCCCGCAGGAGATCTCCGCCTACGTGCTGGAGCGCATGCGCGACATCGCCCAGCAGGCGGTGGGCGAGCCGGTCACGCAGGCGGTCATCACCGTGCCGGCGTACTTCAACGACGCCCAGCGCCAGGCCACCAAGGACGCCGGGCGCATCGCCGGCCTCGACGTGCGGCGCATCCTGAACGAGCCCACCGCCGCGGCCCTCGCCTACGGCGTGCACCGGCGCAAGAGCCGCCAGCGCCTGGCGGTGTTCGACTTCGGCGGCGGAACGTTCGACGTGTCGATCCTCACCGTCGACCGCGGCGTGTTCGAGGTGCTGGCGGTGAACGGCAACGCGTCGCTGGGCGGCGACGACTTCGATCGCCGCGTGATGGAGAAGCTCGTCGCCGAGCTGGAGGACGACGGCGCGGTCGGCGTGGCCACCGACCCGGTGGCGCTCGGCCGGCTCAAGGAGGAGGCCGAGCGCGCCAAGAAGATCCTGTCCGACGAGCCCTCGGCCACGCTGCACCTGCCGTTCGTCGGCAAGACGGGCGCGGGCGGGCCGGTCCACCTGGAGCGGACGCTCACGCGCAACGAGTTCGAGGCGCTCACGCGCGATCTGGTCGAGCGGCTGGCGGGGCCGTGCGCCCAGGCGCTCGCCGACGCCGGCATCGCCGTGGGCGAGCTCGATGACGTGCTGCTCGTCGGCGGCATGACGCGCGTCCCCGCCGTCATCCGCGCCGTGGAGGCGATCTTCGGCCGGCGCCCGTCCAAGGGCGCGAACCCGGACGAGGTGGTCGCGCTCGGCGCCGCCGCCCACGGCGGGATCCTGTCGGGCGAGGTGCGCGAGGTGGTCCTGCTCGACGTCATCCCCCATTCGCTCGGCGTCCGCGTGGGGGAGACGGTGTCGACGGTGATCCCCAAGAACACGACGGTGCCCGCCCGAGCCGCGAAGCTGTTCGCCACGTCCAAGGCGGACCAGGACTTCGTGTCGATCGAGGTCTACCAGGGCGAGTCCAAGGAAGCGAAGGAGAACCGCCACCTGGGGCGGTTCACGCTCGAGGGGCTGCCCACCGGCGCGGCGGGGAGCGTGCGCGTCGAGGTCGCGTTCACCGTCGACGCCGACGGCATCCTCAGCGTCAGCGCGCGCGAGCCGACGACCGGACGCGCCGCCACCCTGACCATCACGCCGTCGAGCGGCCTCAGCGATGACGAGCTCACCAAGATCCTCGAGGAACGGCGCCGCCTGCGCGCGACCGCGGACACGCTGGAGCTATGAGATACGTAGTCACGCTCGTGCTCGTGTGCGCGTGCGGTCCGGACGCCGCCAAGGTGTGCGCGAACCCCGGCATCAACCCGCAGCTCGGCACCGTCGACACCACCAACGGCGATCTCAGCACGTCCGCCGACGGCAAGAAGAAGTTCCTCAACGTCCCGCTCAACGACGACCTCGCGCAGGATCAGCTCGAGATGGAGCTTTACCCCAACGGCGGGGCGTTCGCGGGCGGGCCGGTGCGCCCCGGCACCTACGATCTCGGCGGCGGCGAGCAGAGCTTCGCCTCCTGCGGGGCGTGCGTGCTCCTCTACCAGGACGTCAGCCCCGACAACGGCAAACCGGCCGGTTACTACATGCCGCTCGGCGGAACGCTGACGCTGACCAGCACCGAGGGGCGGCTCACCGGCGCGCTGCGCGACGTCCTGTTCCGTCATGTCGGCATCGACTTCATGAGCACGCCGATCGGCAAGACCACGACGATCGACGACGGCTGCCGGGTCGTCCTCGACCTGGCGGCGTTCGATCTGGCGTACCCCCCGCCGCTGGCGGACGCGGGGATCTGATCACGCCCGGGCCGGCGCGAGCGCGCGCGGGCGGCGGCCGATGACGCGCAGGATGATCCATACCGGCAACACGGACGTGAGGCACGCCGACACCGCCAGGAGCGTGGGGGCGAAGTTGTGCACGATGAGGGCGTAAAGCAGCACGACGTTGCGGTCGCGCGGGTAGAGCTTGAGCCATTCGTACAGCGCGCGGTGGAACGCGCCGAACGCGAGCATGCCAAGCGCCACACCGATCCACGATAGGTTGGCGTAGAGCACACCCACGTAGGGTGGCGGCGCCGGCACCCCCGAGATGGTGTAGACGATGGCGCTGTCGCGCCATAAGAAGTACAGGCCCTTCTCGGGCCAGAGCCAGCGCGGGATGAGCACGCTCATGAACGCCAGCCAGCTCTCGCCGAGCAGGTAGTCGTGGTGCTCGGGGAACTCGTTCATGACCACGGCGAGCACCGCGAAGCGCTGCCGCTCGGACTCGTAGGTGCTCACGACACGCGAGGGATCCTCGGTGAGCTCGCCCATCTGGAACTGCCGCGGCTGGGTCTCCGGGGCGGTGCGCCACTGGTAGGTGATGTTGGACACGCCGAGCCCGATGAAGTACACCGCCGCGAACAGCGTCACCGGGATCCGCTTCCACAAATAATGCGCCACCGTGACGAGCGCCAGGAACGCGTAGGCGGGGGCACCGCGCTGGCCCAGGCGCAGCACCAGAAGCGCGACCGCCACCGCGCAGATTCCGGCGGGGATGATCCGCGTCAGGCGCCGATCGGTGACCGCGCTCGTCACGTAGAGGAACAACGGCACGAAACCGAGGGTCACCCCGCGGATCATCCACGACAGCGCCGGGTCGTCGCGCCACACCCGCTTGCCCGCGGCGAGCGCCGTGACGTCGAACAGCGGCACGCCGACGCGCCCCTGGAACGCCGCGTAGGTGATAATGAACGCGAGCGCCACCACCCCCGCGATCGCGATCACCCGCCGGCGATCCCACACGAGGCCGGCGACTCTGGGGAAGCGGTCGCGGAAGCCCACCCCGAAGCGGGAATAGAAGCCGGCGTAGTAGGCGAGCTGCCCGAAGATCAGCACCAGCAGCGTCCGCTCGGCCACGCGCAAGGTGTCGGGCGGGTCGAGTTGATCGAGCAGGCTGATGTTGAGGCCGCCGCTGGCGAAGAAGACGACGAGCGTGCCGATCGTGCTGAACGTGCCCGTGACCGCGAAGATCACCGGTGGCGCGAACAGATCCGCTCGCCGCGACCACACGATGGGCGCGGACTGGACGACGAGGAGGACGACGAACAGCGGGACGACCGCGCGCAAATTGCGATCCGGCGTGAGCCCCGGCAGGACGAGCAGCGCGACCAGCAGCGCCGTGAGCGCCATTGATCGCACCAGCAGCACGCGCGCGGATAGGACTCCCGTGTGGGCAGGCAACGCGACTCACGCTAGCGCCTAACTCGGTGCGATGCTAGTGGTTAGGCCTGTCGTCTCGTACGGCAGCGGAGGACTTCGACATGGGCAGCGAGGCATCTGCGCAGCAAGGGCGCCACGAGTCGACCGAGCGGCTCGCTCCCGCCCCGCTCGAGCTCTCGGTCGTGATCCCGTGCCTCAACGAGGCGGACACCATCGGGATCTGCGTGCAGAAGGCGCAGCGCGCGCTTCGGGAGAACGGCATCGCCGGCGAAGTCGTGGTCGGGGACAACGGCAGCACGGACGGATCGCAGGAGATCGCCATCCGCCACGGCGCCCGCGTCGTGGATGTCCCAGCAAAGGGGTACGGGAATGCGCTCATGGGCGGGATCGCCTCGGCGCGCGGCCGGTACGTCATCATGGGCGATGCCGACGACAGCTACGATTTCCTCGAGATCCCGCGCTTCATCGACAAGCTGCGCGAGGGCTTCGAGCTCGTGCAAGGCTGCAGGCTCCCGTCGGGCGGCGGTCGCGTCCTCGAGGGGGCCATGCCGTTTCTGCACCGCTGGTTGGGCAATCCGATGTTCTCGGCCATGGCTCGCCGCTGGTTCGGCGCGCCGATCCACGACGTATACTGCGGCCTGCGCGGGTTCACCAAGGAGCTCTACGATCGACTCGATCAGCGGTGCACCGGGATGGAGTTTGCAACCGAGATGATCATCAAGTCGAGCCTTTACCGCGCGAAGATCGCCGAGGTCCCGATCACCCTCCATCCCGACGGTCGCAAGACGCATGCGCCGCACCTCAAGACGTTCCGCGACGGCTGGCGTACGCTCCGCTTCTTCCTCATGTACTGCCCGCGCTGGCTGTTCCTCATCCCGGGGTCGTTCCTCATCCTCCTTGGGCTGATCGGCTATGCCATCGCGATTCCGGGCGCCACCCTCGGCCATTTGACGTTCGAGGGGCATACGCTCGTCTACGCGAGCCTGGCCATCCTGTGCGGATATCAGTCCGTGCTGTTCGCGATCTTCACGACAACCTTTGCCGTGAACGAAGGGCTGCGCCCGCCCTCGCCCGGCTACACCGCCTTCTACCGGGTCATGAACCTCGAGCGGGGCCTGATCGGAGGTGTGCTCGCCGCAATCGCCGGCGCGGCCCTCCTCGCCGTCGCGGTGAACAAGTGGCGTCTGACCGGGTTCGGCCACCTCGACTACAGCCGGACCATGCGCTGGGTCGTGCCGGGCGCCACGCTGATGGCGCTCGGCGTCCAGACCATCTTTTCCAGCTTCTTCGTCAGCATCCTTGGTATGAAGCGCCGATGACGGTTCCTTGCCAGAGATGATCCTCGTCACCGGCGGCGCCGGCTACATCGGGAGTCACTACGCCCTGCACGAACGGGCGCGCGACGCCGACGTCCTGATCGTCGACAACCTGTCCCGCGGCCACCGCGAGGCGGCGCTCGACACCCCGCTGCTGGTGGGCGATCTCACCGACCGGGCGTTCCTTTCGCGCGTGTTCCGGGCCCACCGGATCGACGCCGTCGTCCACTTTGCCGCGCTCGCGTACGTGGGCGAATCGGTCGTCGACCCCGGTCCGTACTACGCCAACAACATCGGCGGCACGCTGGCCCTCCTCGACGCGATGCGCGATTCCGGCGTGTCCACGCTCGTATTCTCGTCGTCGTGCGCGACGTACGGACACCCGCAGTACTCGCCCATCGATGAGCGCCATCCGCAACGTCCCATCAACCCGTACGGCGAGAGCAAGCTCTGCTGCGAGACCATGCTGGCCGCGTACGCGCGCGCGTACGGACTGCGCTACGTCTCCCTGCGCTACTTCAACGCCGCCGGCGCCGACGCCGAGGCGCGCCTCGGCGAGAGTCACGCGCCGGAGACGCACCTCGTTCCGCTGGCGCTCGAGGTCGCGGCCGGGCGGAGAAGGGAGATCGTGGTGTTCGGCACCGACTACCCCACGCCCGACGGCACCTGCATCCGCGACTACATCCATGTCGTGGATCTCGTTTCGGCGCACGCGCTGGCCCTCGATCGCCTGCGCGACGGCGCGCCCAGCGCCTGTTTCAACCTCGGCACCGAGCACGGGCACTCCGTGCGCGAAGTGGTGCATGCGTGCGCGCGCGTCACGGGCCGTGACATCCGCGCGGTGGACGGGCCGCGCCGCGACGGCGATCCCGACCGGCTGGTCGCCAGCGCCGGTGCCGCGCGCGCGGAGCTGGGGTGGCGCCCGCGGTACGGCGAGCTCGACGATATCATCGCCACGGCCTGGCGCTGGCAGCAGGCCCCCAGGTATTGACCATGTTGACTCCTTCCGACAGGACCCTCTTGCGGGATCCGCTTTTCACTTGCTATCTGCTGTACCTGGCGACGATCCCGATCGCGCGGCCCACCCTTTTTTCCGTCGGCGCCACGGCCGTGCAGCTGTCCGACGTGTTCCTGGCCGCGTTGTACGTGCTCTGGGCCGCGCGCGTGCTCGGCGGCACGTACCGCCTGCGGTTCGAGCGCCTCACCACCGCGAGCCTCCTCTTCCTGGGCACCCTCCTCGTCTCGCTCGTGGCCACCCACACGCTCGCCGTCGCGCCGGTTTTGAAGCTGGCCGCGTACGCCACGTTCGTCCTCCTGCCGGTGGTGTCGAAGGGCGTGCTGGACGACGAGGCGCGGCTGCAGCTCGCGCTGAAGGCATGGTTCGTGGGCGCCGCGATCGCCACGATCACGGGGCTCGTCGGAATCATGGCCTTTTACGCCGATCGCCCCACGGGCGTCGCGATGATGTGCGGCTACGGCGGCTTGTCCGCCGGCGACTATCCCAGGCTGTGCGCCCCGTTCCGCAACCAGAGCATGTTCTGCAACTACCTGACGGTCGTGGTGGGGTTGCTGCTGGCGTGCGGCCCGGGCCTGTTTCGGCGCGCGGTCCTGTGGCCGTTCGTCGCCGCCGTCGCGCTGGTCGCGACCTTCACGCTATCCGCCGGCGTCGGCGGCTTCGCGCTGTCGGCCGCGATCGCGCTCATCGGCAGGCGGGTGCTCGCGTCCCAGCCGTGGCGCCTGCGCGAGCGCGCGCTCGCGGTTGCCGCCGTGCTCGTCGCGGTGTTCTTCGCGCTGTCGATGCTGGGCACGCTCCAGCCCAAGGGGCAGGGGAACGTGTCCCTCGGATCGCGCGACTTCCTCATCCCGGACGGGATGCGGCCGTCGATCTGGAAGGGCGTGGTGCCCACCATCCGCCGATTCCCCGTCACGGGGATGGGCTACGGCGCGCTCGTGTCGGAGACCGACGACCCGCGCGCGTTCTATCGGCCGGACCAGATCCCGTCACTGCGGGGCCCGGTCGCGCCGCACCGGATGGAGGCCCACGACATCTGGCTCAGCGTGCTGGGGCAGGCGGGTGCGATCGGCCTTTTGGCATTCGTCTGGCTCGTCTTCGAGATCCTGCGCCACTTTCGCGGGCTTCGCTTGCCGGGCGGCGGGGCGCTCTACGCTCTGCCCGCGGGTCTCCTGGGCGCGGTGGTGGGTGCCTTCTTTTTTCACGGCGTCTTCAGCGCGCTCGAGGAAGCGCGCCACATGTGGGCGCTGTTCGGGCTGCTGACCGGGAGTGCCACCGTCGCCGCGACGGCCCGTCGCGCCGGCGGCCCCGGCGGCAGAGAGCTCGGCGACCCGTGATGCACCCACAAGTCAGCGCCGGGCCACGAGCCGGCGCAGCCACTCCAGGTCGGCCGCCGACAACGCACGCATCGCGACGAGGAGCAACGCGTAGACGACGAGGCCGCCCGCGGCGGCGGCCAGCAGCGCGAGCGGCGCGCGCGGCTGCGCCAGGCGCAGCACCGCGCCCATCGCGAGCGCCGCGGCGCAGCACTTCAGCACGTAGCCCGGCTGGTACGCAACCCGCGCCACGCGGGCGACGACGACGACGAGCGCCGCGCACACGAGCGCGTAGGCCGCGAGCGTGCTCGCCGCCGCGGCTAGAACCCCCCAGCGCGGCACGAAGGCGAGGTTCAGCCCCATATTCACCGCAGCGCCGGCCGTGGTGATGACGCCGACGACGACGGTGCGGCGCGCGGCGTAGAGCGCCTGCATGACCATCGTGCCGACGCCCCACAGCAGCACGCCCGCCCCGAGGAGGAGCGTGATGCGATCGCTGTCCGCGGCGATCTCGGCGTTGCCAAGCCAGGCGAGGAGCGCGGGCGCGAGCGCCGCGGCGCCGACGGTGAAAGGGATGGCCAGCGTGAGGAATGCGCGGTTGGACAGCGAGATGTAGCGCTCGGCACTCGAGCGGTCGGTATCCCAGAGCCCGCTCACCTTCGGCATCAGCGTCATCTGGAAAGGGGTCTGGAACAGCAGCACGAACGACGCCAGGGTGTAGCTCGCGGAGTAGATCCCGACGGCGCGCGGCCCGAGGTAGGTGTTGAGGACGAAGCGATCGGCGCGATCCATGACCCAGACGGCGAGCGACACGGAGATGAGCGGCGCGCTGTACGCCAGGCCGACGCGTATGACGGCGAGGTCGACCTTGCCCCATCCGGTGATGCTGACGGCGTGCGCGGTGGTCGCGGCGGCGGCGAGCATCTCCCAGGCGAGCGCGAACAGGAAGGCGCCCTTCAGGCCGTAGCCCAGCCGGATGGCGAGGTACATGCCGACGAGCTCGCCGAAGGTCGTCGCCAGCTCGACGGCGCTGCGGGCGACGAAGCGGTTCGTCGCGCGATAGACGTTCAGGTTGATCTGGCGCACGTTGGCCGCGAACACGAGCCCGAGCGCGAGCAGCAAGTAGGTCGCGGCGTCCGCTCCGCCTATGAGCGCGTCGCCGAGCGGCCGGGCGAAGAGGGCCATGACGCCGCCGCCCGCGGCGACGAAGGCCGCGGTGGCCACCAGCAGCGACGCGTAGATCGTGCCCCAGCGCTCGCGCTGGGCGACCATGAAGCGGACGAGCGCCAGGTGTAGGTTCCAGGCCATCAACGCCCCTGCCAGGCCCGAGACGGCGATGACCTGGCTGAAGGTGCCGTAGCTCGCGGTGCCGAGGAGTTTGACGATGAGCGGCAGGGTCACGACTCCGCGCAGCTTGAGGAGGACCTGCGCCACGGCCACGACCAGGGTGTCGAACACGAACTCGTGCGCGTCGCTCTGGCGGGCCGCCATCCTTGGGCGCAGTTTACCGCGTGTCGGGCGTGTGCTACGTTGCCCGCGGTGAGCTCGTCGGAGTTCAAGTACGCCGCCGAGGGCGCGTACCATTTTTCGGCGACCTACAACCCGCGCTTGCGCCGCTTCGATCCACGCGCCGACGCCCGCTATGAGGTGCCGCTCGCGCTGCTGCGCAAGCAGGGCGCGCTCGCCTCCGGCAAGCGCGGGCTCGACGTGGGCTGCGGCGACGGCGTCATGCTCTTCAAGATCCTACGCGCCGGGGGGGTGGCGCTCGGCATCGATCTATCGCTGGCCGGGCTGCACTTGGCGCGCGCCGAGATCCAGCGTCGCGCCGGCGCGGCCCCGGTGCTGGCACGCGCGTCGGCATGCGCGTTGCCGCTAGCGGACGGCAGCGTCGACTTCGCGACCTCCATCGAGGTCATCGAGCACCTCGCCGACGCCGACGGCCATGTGGCCGAGCTGCGCCGCGTCCTTGCGCCGCGCGGCGTGCTCGTCGTCACCACGCCGCACCGGCTGCCGTCGGGCGCGCTGCAGGATCCTTACCACGTGATCGAATACGACGCCGCCGGCCTGGCCGCGGTGCTGGGGCGACACTTCGCCTCGGTCGAGGTGCGCGGCATGTACCCCGAGCTCCTCGACCGGCTCTACTATCGCGCCTCGGGCTTCATCCCCCTCGACAAGGTCGTGCGCGGCGGTTTCAAGGTGGTGTCACGATGTCTGCTGAACCCGTACGTCCACATGCTGAAGTCGCAGCCGCGGTCCGGGTGGCGCAACCTGGTGGCGCTCTGCCGAGCGTGACGACGTCGGGCGGCGCGCGGCTGTGCTGCCCCGACTGCGGCCAAGCGCTGACCGAAGCCGCCTCCGCGCTCGCGTGCGACGGCTGCGCGCGCCGCTTTCCCATCCACGAAATCGCGCGCGCGCCGCTGCTCTTCGCCCGCCGCTCGCCGTTTCACGCGCGCGAGGTCGACATCCTCGCCGACAAGCGGAAGCGGCTCCTCGACCCCGAGGGCGCGGTGCGCGCGCTGCGCCACTGGCGCACCGGCAACCTCGTCGACCTGTTGCGCTCGGTCGCGGGGCGGAAGCTCCTCAACTTTGGCGCCGGCGACGGCGCGGATCGCGCCTGGCTGGAGGGCCAGGGGTTCCAAGTGACCGCGATCGACGCCGCGCCGAGTCCGGCGGCCGACTGCATCTGCGACGCGCACCACTTGCCTTTCGGCGACGGCGAGTTCGAGGTCGTGACCTCGTTGCAGGTGCTCGAGCACCTCTACGACCCGTTCCGCGCCGTCGCCGAGGTCGCGCGCGTGCTCGCGCCGGGCGGCGATTTCGTCGGCTCGGTCGCCTTCCTCGAGCAGTTCCACGCGCAGTCGTACTTTCACATGACCCACCTCGGCCTGCGCGAGGTCCTCGAGCGCGCCGGCCTGACGGGCATCGAGATCTACCCGGGCTGGTCGTTCCTCGAGGCGCTGGGCCAGAACTTCTGGCCATGGAACCTCGTCCGCCCGGTGCGCGCCCTGTCGCGCGTCGTCAACCGCGCGCGCTTCCGCGCCGGCATGGGGCTGTGGCACGTGACCTACGCGTTGCGCTTGCGGCGGCTGCCGAAGGAGCACGCGCTCATGTACTCGGCGTCGCTTATCTTTCGCGCTCGCCGCGCGGGGTCGAGGAAATGAGCGGTCACGCGGGCAGCCAGCCGTCGCGGACGGGGAGCGCTGGTTCGACTCCCTGACTAAGGTTTCCGCCAGCGAGCTCCCTCGTTCAGCTCCCAGCGATACTGGTGCTCGTTTCCGGCCCGGCGCTCGTTCTCGGCGCGCACCTCGTGCAGTCGGGCCCGCTGCGCCCGGTCGAGGCCCCAGCCGAGGAGTCGGTCGAGGCGCGCCCGCGCCGCCGCGGTGGCCCCCGCCCGCGACTGGGCATCTGCCAGGGAGAGCTCCAGCTCGAACGCATCCGCCGACCGATCTGTCGATCCTTCCGCGAGGCGCATCGCCGCGGGTAGATCGTCGGCGAGGAGCCGTTCGCGTGCAGCCATCCGGAGCGACGACTGCCCGGTGTCGACGGCCAGGAGCGCACGCAGTCGTCGGCCAGCCGCGCCGGCGTCCTTGCGCTGGAGCGCGAGCGCCACGAGCGCGCGCAGGGCGCGCGCGTCCTGCGGGTCCACCTCGACCAGCTTCTCGTACACCCTCTCGGCGTCGGACGCGGAGATCGACGCCAGCCACTTGGCCAGCAATCCCAGCCCGCGCCGGTCGGCCGGCGTGGCGGCAATGAGGTCCTCCACCGCGGGATAGTGGGCGCGCACGCGCGGAAACACCAGCGTGCGCGGATCGGGAGCGCCTTCGGCGGCCAGCCGATACTCGACCAGCGCCTGCGACTTCCGCCCTGACCTCGCCAGGAGCTCCGCCGCCATGAGATGAGGGATCGGATGCGCCGGGTTCCGCGCCATGGCCAGGTTGATCCAGCCCAGCGCATCGCCGGGCTTGTCCGCCACCAGACGTTCGGCGACCACGGTGGGGATGTACGCGTCCGCCGGGTGCCGCCGGTGCGCGGCCTCCGCCGTGGCGACGAGCTCGGCCGGCGGCACCAGCGGATTTCGGGCGAGCGCGGCCACCGCGGCGCCGTCCTCCTCGGCCGTCCGGCTCCGCGCCTCGTCGAGCATGGGCAGGGCCAGCACCAGCGGCAGCGCACACGCGATGCGCCGCATCCGCACCCGCGCCGCGTCGTTGTCCTCGCGCGCGCGGTACAGCGTCGCCAGCACCGCCAGGCCCGGCAGGGCCACGCCGGGGATCTCGATGGCGAAGTCGCCCAGCTCGTGGATGGCGAGGGCGACCGTCCCGGCCAGCGCGCCCGCCGCGAGCGGCTCGTCGATCGAGCGACGGCGCACCAGGCGCACGAACGCCCACGCGGCCAGGGCATACAGGCCCGCCGCGACGGGGATTCCCCAATCGATCGGTGCCTCGAGGTACGCGTTCTCGACCCACTCGAAGCGGAGGCTGCCGCCCATGGGGGAGACGCGTTGGTACGCCGGCTCGAACGCGCCCCGCCCCACGCCGGTCCACGGGAACTGCCCCAAGAGCGGGACGGCATGGGCCCACACCTGCAACTTCGCCTGCCGGCGCGGGAGGTCCTCGACCTCCTGCATGGTGACGGTCACCTGTCCCTCCAGACGGCTGCGCCCGATCACCACCACGACCGCGACGGCGGCCAGCACCAACGTCGCGCCCAGCCAGAGCCCGCGGGTCTTCCCGCGCCGCCACAAGAGGAGAAGGAGAAGGAGCTGACCGGCGGCCGCCGACACGATCGAGACGCGGCCCAGCGCCATCACCACCGCGGCGTCGAGCACCAACGCCGCCCCCAGCGCAGGCCAGCGCCAACGCGGCTCGGCGAGACCCCAGGCCAGCGCGATCGGTGCCGCCAGCGCCATGACCGCGCCGAAGTGGTTCGGGTTGACGAAGGTGCCGCGCACCCAGGTCGCCCATTCGCCTTTCGGCTTGTAGAAGAAAAGGACCTTGTCGCTGCCGAGCGCCGCCTGGATGAACCCGATTGCGGCCACCAGGACGGCCGTGCTCACGACGACGAGGAGGAGCGTGCGCCGTTTGGTCGAGCGCGTGGCGTAGATGGAGACCGCCAGGAAGAACGCGAGGTAGGCGGACAGCTTGGCCAGCTCTCCCATCGTGGCGGCGGGATCCAACGAAACGGCATGCGCACGCTCCCCGACGAGGTCGGCCGTCGCCGGCGACAGGATCGCGAGCAGCGACGCGGGCAGCGGAATCAGCTGCAGGGCCGTCGCGGCGACCGCGAGGGCCATGGCGTAGACCACAGGCGGGAGCTGCACGTGTCGTCGGGCGCGCGCCCGCTCGAGCAGCGCCACGAGCAGCGCGAGACACGATAGGCCGAACACGACCATGCGGGTGCCGAGGTGCACGGTTCCGATCGCGAGAGGAGCCAGCACCAGCGGGACCGCCACCGCGATTCCCATGGTCCTGGCAAGAATGGACCTGTTCGAGCTTCGAGGAACCGCGCCCGCGAGCCCGTTGTCCATGCTTCCGGCTCGAATCCCGCTCAGAAGCGGGCGCTCACCCGCGCGCCGGTCTCGGTCCACACGAACGAGCCGGGGTCTACGGCGCCCCCATTCATGACGAAGAAGTCCGTGCTGTCCGTCTGCAGGGTGAAGACGAGGCTAGCGTAGAGCCAGTTGGTGAACTGGTACTCCAGTGTGGCGTCGACTCCGGTCATGACGTCCTTGCGGAACTTCCCGCAAGACGCGTCGCCGCAGTAGATGACGTTGCCGGCGTCGTGAATTCCGTCGTAGCTCCGGAATCGCAGCTCCCCCTTGACCCGGAACTGGAGGCGCGACTCGATCTGCAAACCGAACCGTGCGAAGAGCTTGTGGTCGGCATACGAGTTCCCGATGAGGGCATCGGCGAAGTCGTGGTTGTAGCCCGCCGCGAGCCGGACCGTCGGCCCGATGGCGTAGCGGAGCTCCACCAGGAGCAGGTACGTCGACACGCTCGGCCCCGACGCGTAGAAGCCGTTGCCGTAGCCCGCCTGAAGGATGAGACCGACCGGAGGCGTGATGAGTGTGGAAGCGCCGGCGAGCACGCGGAACGGGTTGGACTTGGGCTTGTACGTCTGGTCGTTGGGAGTCACGATGCCCAGGTTGGTCAACAGCGTGAACTCGGTGATGGGGAGCCATCGCCACCGCGCCCCGAGCTCGAACGTGTGCATGAAGCGGTTGTCGAACGCGGCGATCGCGCCGGTCTCGAACAGGTCCGACGTGAACGTGTACGACAGATAAGACTGGAGCGCGCCCCCGCCCGGCTTCCAGGTGAGGAGGGCGAGGAGGTCGTTCTTGTCCCGATCGAGCCCGGTGGATATGGACGGACCGGGATTGACGGCCCGCGTGTAGCCATCGCGCAGTTCGAACGTCACCACACCCTGCGGCTGGATCGTCAGGTCGGCCAGGGCGTTGATGCCGAGATCCGACCGCGTCGTGATCGCGGAGTTGGACGAGATGAACTGGTTCCACGTGAGCGCGACGTCCGCCTTGAACGCGACGGCCTGGTTGGCGCCCTGGCCGCCTTCGAGCTCCATGCGGCCGGGCTCCTTGGTGCCGAGCGTGGCGCCGACCACCGCCCGGGCCACGCCCGCCGAGAGAATCGGTCCGTTCGCGTCCGTGCCGCCGTTGGAATAGAAGACGTTCGACTGATAGGCGGTGCCGAGCTCGAACCGGGGATGCAGGACGAGCGTGTCGCCGACGAGCACTCCGCCGCCGTCCCAGAAGCCCGCCGTGGCCGCCTCGCTCAATCCCGGGCCGACATCTTGGCTCTCCTGGGCGAGCGCGGTCGTTCCCAGCGCGACCAGCAAGCCGACCGACAGACATGTTCGCGCCAGGAGGGTCATGGGGCGTCAGTGGAGGGCCGTGATCTGCCGCACTGTGTCAGGAGATGGTGGGGCTGGCAAAACGCCCCTAACTAATCTAACTGACGAACGATTCCGCGGTCGCATAGCCTCCCACCTTCTGCGGCAGAGCCGAGTATAGGGACGGTGGCGGGGAGTGTCAAACCGGTTCGATGTCGCCCCCTCCCCGAGCGTTCACGCTTCTTTATACCACGCGGCCGCGGCGCGGAGCCCCTCCTCGAAACCCAAGCGTGACGCGTATCCTAGCGTCCGATCGAGCCGGGCGCCGGAGAACTCGGTGGGGGCGGCGAGCTTGCGCACCCGGTCGGCCCATTTCGGCCCGGCCACGAGGTCGGCGAGCCGCCCCGCGACGAGGAGGAGGGCGCGCGGGAGCGCCGGGGGCGGGGGCCGCCCGAGAGCCCGCGCGAGCGCGGTCATGAGCTCGCGCTGCGTGGGCGCCACGTCGGCGACGATGAATGTGCCCGCGACATCGGTCGCGACGAGCAGGGCGATGCGGTCGGCCAGGTTGTCCGCGTGGACCAGGGACTTGCGGTTGTCGCCCCGCCCGACGACGAACGCGCGGCGTCGCTCGATCGCGTGGGCCAGAGCGGCCATGTTGCCGCGGTCGCGCGCGCCATAGACGACGGTGATGCGCAGGATCGCCGCCGACGGCGACTCGGCGCGCACCATGTCCTCGGCCTCGAGCTTGGCGCGTGCGTAGGGGCTGTCGGGCGCGGTCGGCGCGTCCTCGTCGGCGGGCTGCGTCGGGAAGCTGCCGTACACCGCCACGGTCGACGCGTGGACGAGGCGCGCCCCGCCCACGGCGCGCACGACGTTGCGCGTGCCGTCGATGATGCTCCGCCGGAGCGCGGCGCGGTCGGCGCCGTTGCGAGGGATCCGGTGGACCCAGCTCGCGAGGTGTACGACGCAGTTGCACCCCTCCGCGGCGGCGCGGACTGCCGCCGGGTCGGCGACGTCGCCGACGACGAGATCGGCGGGGAAGTCGGGGGCCGCGGTGCGCGCCAGCCCGCGCACCGTCCACCCGTCGCGCAAGAGCGCCGCCGTGACGGCGCGCCCCACGCAGCCGGTCGCTCCGGTGACCAGCACCCGCTTCATTGTTGCACCGCTCGCTCCCTCATGCACCCAGCTCCCTGTACACCGCCTCGAGCCGGCGGATCACCGCGCGAATGTCATACTCCTCGAGGGCGCGGGCGCGGTTGTAGGCCCCGATCGCGCCGCGCGCCGCGGGATCGGCCGCGAGCGCGACCAGCGCGTCGGCCCATGCCGGCGCCGAGCGCACCGGCACCAGCGCGCCGCCGCGCGGCGGGTCCACCACCTCGCGGCAGCCGCGCACGTCGGACGCGAGGAGCGGCTTGCCCATCGCCGCGGCCTCCATGAGGAAGCGCGGGAGCCCCTCGCGCCACGACGGCAGGACGGCCGCGTCGGCGGCGGCGAGGACGTCGGGCATGTCCGTCCTCTCCCCCACGAACAGCACGCCGGCGGCGCGGGCGCGCGCCATCTCGTCGGGGGACAGGCAATCGGCCTTGTCCTCGTCGAGCGGGCCGGCGATGGCGACGCGCACGCGCGGGTCGCGGTCGCGCGCGCGGCCTGCCGCGTCGGCGAGCTCGACGAACCCCTTCTCGCGCACGAGCCGCCCCGCCGACACGAACAGCACGTCCTCGGGCCGCAGGGCCAGCGCGGCGCGGATCGCGCGGCCGTCCGCCCGGGCCGGGTCGAATCGATCGAGCGGCACGCCGTTGCCGATGCGGACGAGCTTGCGCGGCGAGAGCACCCGCGCCGCGCGCATCGTCGCCTCGTCCGCGCGGCTCTGCACCAGCACCCGGTCGACGAAGCGGCACGCCATCCATTCCAGCGCGATGTGCCCCAGGCGCCGGGGCAGCGGCGTCTCGCGGTCGAACGGCATGCCGTGCATCGTGTGGACGATGCGCGGCGTCCCGCCGAGCGACGCCGCCACGCGGCCGAGGAGCCCGGCCTTGATGTTGTGGGTGTGGACGACGTCGAACCGTTCGCGCCGGCAGTACCCGATGATCTCCGCGGCCGCGCGCGCGTCGCCGACGGGGTCGACGAGCCGCCGCGCCAGCGACAAAGGGAGCCAGGTGAAGCCGGCGCGCCGGACGCCGTCGAGGCGCGGCCCGTCGGGGCAGATGACGAACACCTGCCAACCCGCGTCGACGAACGGCCGCATGTGGGGGAGGGCCGCGGCCGCGCCCATGTCGGAGGACCACACGTGTGCGAGCTTGGTCACTTGGTCGTGAACGTGAAGTCCAGGCTCACCGCGCCGGCGCCGTTCGAGCCGGAGGCCCGCACGCGGTAGCGCGTCGCGCCCCGGAGGGGAAGCTTGGGCAGGATGACGTAGGCGTCCTCGAGCAGGCCGCCCGACGACTGGGGCGTGATCCACACGTGGTCGATGGCGGTCGCGCTGCCGTCGACGGTGAGAGTCGGGTCGGCGAACGAGCCGTTCTGCACGTAGAGCGTGATGGGATAACCCGACGGCCAGGCGAGGTTCGGGTCGGGCGTGGGGAGCTCGGTCGAGCCGTCGAAGTCGGGGGGCACCCCCGTCTGGTCGGGGTAGGGGTAGGTGACGACGAGATCGGCCGACGACGCCGCGCCGCGGCCGAAGTCCATGGTCGCGCAGGCCGCCGACTGACCGAACCCCATGTCGCGCACCCACGGCGAGAACAGCGGCGTCCGGTGCCATACGGAGTCGGCCCAGATCTGCATGGCGCGGAGGCCCTGCACCGTGGAGCCGAACGCCATGACCTCGAACGCCGGCGTGCCGGCGTAGCCGGCGAGCCTTTCGCGCGCGTCGAACCGCGCGGCCACGAACTGGAGACAGCTCGGGACCTCGGCGTGCGGGTCGGCGACGCAGGACGGCGTGCCCTTGTTCGCGGTCCAGTAGGCGCAGTGTTTCTCCGACGAGACGTTGAGCGCGGGGACGAGCGCCCCGCAGGGGACGCCCATCGCGATGCGCGTGGCGTTGATCGCGTCGTGGACGTCGGCCGACTCCGGCGACACGCCGGCGGGCGCGCCCGGGCAGCTGCCCGTGCCGGGGCCGTCGATGCGCGGGGCCGCGTCGGCGGTCACGGGCGGGGGCGCATCCGGCCCGTCGTCGAAGAACGGCAGGTGCAGGCCGCAGCCGGTCCCCAGGCAGACGAAGGCGACACACCAGCGCACGCCTCAGGATATCACCGGTCGTCGGCGAGGTCGTGTGACGTCGGTCTCCCACCTTCACCGGCACGCCGATCCGTACAGCTAGCCTTTCGCGATCTCCGCCTCGGCCATCGCCTTCACCGCCGCGGCCTCGACTCTACCTTTGTGCTGCTTCATCACCTCGCCCACGACGCGGCCCGCTTGCTTCGGATCCTTGAGGCCGAGCGATGTGATCGCACTCCGCACGGCGGCGCGAAGCTCGTCCTCGGACAGCCCCTGGGGCAGGAATCGATCGCAGAAGGCGATCTCCCACCTCAGCTCCTCGGCGGGCGCCCGGCCGCGCTCGCCGACGGCCTCGAACTCGGCCAGGGCCTTTTGTAGAGATTTCTTGTACGCCTGTATGACGTCGACGTGCAGCGCGTCGTCGACGGGTCCGGAGAAGCCCTTGGCGGTGCGACGTTCCATCACCTTGGTGTTGATCATGCGGATCGCATCGGCGGTCCGCTGATCTTTCGCTTTCATGGCGGCGGTGAGCTGCGCACGGAGCTCCTGTTCGATCGGCATGCGGCTGGTTATACTCTCGATCGATGCGATCGGGGGATGTCGTGGCCGATCGTTTCGCGATCGGCGAGATGGTCGGCTCCGGCGGTATGGGAGTCGTGCACCGCGCCGTCGACCGCCTGACGGGGGAGACCGTCGCCGTGAAGATCCTGCGCGAGCACGACGACGTGACCCTGGCGCGCTTCTTCCTCGAGGCGCGCATCCTCGCCGAGCTGCGCCACCCCGGCATCGTGCGCTACATCGCCCACGGCACGACGATCGCGGGCGACACCTGGCTGGCGATGGAGTGGCTCGTCGGGGAGAGCCTTGCCGACAAGCTGCGCGCCGGCCCGCTGCCGGTGAAGGACGTGCTGTCTCTGGGCGCGCGCGCCGCCGAGGCGCTCGGCGTGGCCCACGCCGCCGGCGTCGTCCACCGCGACGTGAAGCCGTCGAACATCTTTCTCGTCCACGGCGGCGTGGACCGGGTGAAGATCCTCGACTTCGGCGTGGCGCGGCGCGGGCCGTTCGCCGGGCCGTTCACACCCGCCGGCTCGCGCGTGGGCACGCCGCGCTACATGGCGCCGGAGCAGGTGCGCGGCGAGGACATCGACGGCCGCGTCGACGTGTTCGCGCTGGGCTGCGTCCTCTACCTGTGCCTGACCGGGCGCAACGCCTTCCTCGGCAAGGACGAGATGGCGGTGCTCGCCAAGATCCTCCTCGACGATCCGCCCGCCGCGCATCGCGTGCGGCTGGAGACGCCGCCGGCGCTGGGCAAGCTCATCTCGCGCATGCTCGCCAAGGACGCGTCGACGCGGCCGGGCGACGGGGCGCAGGTCGCGGCGGCGCTGCTCGACATCCCCGCCGACGAGATGCCCACGCCCCAGGTCGAGCCGCTGCCCGCCGAGGCGGAGCGGCGCCTGCTCACCGTCGTCCTGGTATCGCCGCAGAAGGCGCGCGCCGATCGCGACAACCTGGTCGCGCTGGCGCGGGCGGCGGCGGCGCAGCACGGCGCGACGCTGGCGGTCGCCGAGCGCGGGTACGTGGCGGTCCTGTCCGGCGCCAAGAGCGCGACCGACCAGGCGGCGCAGGCCGCGCGCCTGGCCATCGCCCTGCGCGGCATGTTCCCCGACGGGCCCATTGCCGTCGCCACCGGGCTCGGCGTGTACGCCCAGACGATGCCGGCGGGCGACGTGATCGATCGCGCCGCCCTGCTGCTCCAGGGCGCCTACGGCACGGTCGCGGTCCTCGACGAGGCGACGGCGGGGCTGGTCGACGAGCGCTTCGAGGTGCGCATCACCGCGGCCGGGCGCGTCCTTTTGGGCGAGCGCGACAAGGCGCCGGGGGCGCGCACGCTCCTCGGGCGGCCCACGCCCCACGTCGGGCGCGAGCGCGAGCTGGCGCTGCTCGAGGCGGTGTTCGCCGAGTGCGTGGCCGAGAGCGTGGCCCGCGTGGTGCTGGTGACCGCGCCGCCCGGGGCGGGGAAATCGCGCCTGCGCTACGAGTTCACCCGCCGCCACCCCGACGTGCCGTTCTTCCTCGGCCGCGGCGATCCGATGCGCGCGGGCGCCCCGTTCGGTTTGATTGCGCCGATGATCCGGCGCGAGGCGTCGGTGTTCCCGTCGGACCCGGCCGAGGCGCAGCGGCAGAACCTGCTCGCGCGCGTCGCCGAGCGCGTGCCGCGGGGCGAGGCGGCGCGGGTGGCGCGCTTCCTCGGCGAGCTCGCCGGCATCCCTTTCGCCGACGACGACGTGCAGCTGGCGGCGGCGCGCCGCGATCCCGAGCTCATGGGCGACCAGATGCGCCGGGCGTGGGAGGATTTCCTGACCGCGGAGTGCCGCGACCGGCCGCTGCTGGTGGTCGTGGACGACCTTCACTGGGGCGACCTCCCGTCGGTGATGCTGATCGATTCCGCGCTGCGCGCGCTGTCGTCGCGGTCGTTCCTGGTGCTGGCGCTGGCGCGCCCCGACGTGCACCTCATGTTCCCCAGCCTGTGGGAGGACCGCGGCGCGACCGAGGTGCGCCTGGCCCCCCTGCCGCGCCGGGCCGGCGAGCGGCTGGTGCGCGCCGTCCTGGGGGAGGGCGTCGGCGGCGCGACCATGGATCGGCTGCTCGACCTCGCCGGCGGCAACCCGTTCTACCTCGAGGAGCTCATCCGCGCGGTCGCCGAGGGCAAGAAGGACAAGCTCCCCGAGACGGTGCTGGCGATGGTGCAGTCGCGCATCGAGGGGTTCGGCGCCGACGCGCGCCGGGTGGTGCGCGCGGCGGCGATCTTCGGCGAGGTGTTCTGGGCGAGCGGCATCCGCGCCATCCTCGGCGACGACGCCGAGATCGACGAGTGGCTGCCGGTCCTGTCCCAGCGCGAGGTCGTCATCCCCAAGCACGACAGCAAGTTCGCCGACGAGAAGGAGTACGCGTTCCGCCACGCGCTTATGCGCGAGGCCGCCTACGCCCTGTGGAGCGACGCCGAGCGGGCGCGCGCGCACCGCGCCGCCGGGGAGTGGCTGGAGCGGCAGGGCGAGGACAACGCGCTGCTGCTGGCGGAGCATTTTCGGCGGGGCGGGGCGCCCAAGCGCGCCGTCGCCTGGTATTGCCGCGCGGCGGAGCAGGCGCTCGACGGCAACGACTTCCGGGCGACGGTGGAGCGGGCCCAGCTCGGGCTGGACTGCGGGCCCGAGGGGGCCCTGCGCGCGTCGCTCCTCCTGCTGCAGGCGGAGGCGCGCACCTACCTGGGGGAAAACGAGGCGGCGATCGCCAGCTGCCGCGAGGTCATGACGCGCGGGAGGCCGGGCGAGGACGCGTGGTGCGCCGCCGCCGGCGAGCTCATCACCGTCGCCGGCCGCCAGGGCGACGGCGCCACCTGCCGCGCCGTCGCCGGCGCGCTCCTCGACATGCCGCCCGAGCCGACGGCGGCGCGCGTGACGGCGCTGGCGCGCGCCGTCGGCATCCTGATCCTTTTCGGCATGGACGAGGCGGCCGCGCCGTTCGAGCGGCGGATGGCGCTCGACGCCGAGTCGCTGGCGCGCTTCGGCCCGCTCGCCGAGGCGCACGTCCACAGCGCCCGGGCCCTGCGCGCGCTCGCCGGCGGCGACCTCGTGGGCTACCGCGACGTGTGCCGCGCCAGCGTCGAGGCGCTGGAGCGGGCGGGGGCGGCCCGGCGCGCCGCGGAGGCGCGCTCGAACCTGGGGTTCGCGCTCGTCGAGCTCGGCCGCTACGAGGACGCCGAGCGCGAGCTCCGCGTCGCGCTGGTGGAGAAGGAGCGGCTGCGCCTGGCGTCGGCGGCGAGCGCGCTCCTCGCCAACCTCGGCTGGGCGGTGGTGCGCGCGGGGCGGATCGCCGAGGGGACGCCGTTCGTGCGGCGCGCGCTCGACCTGGCGCGCGCGCAGAGCAACAGCTACGACGAGGGCGTCACCCACATCTACCTCGCCCGCCTGCTGACCGAGGCCGGCCGCCCCACGGAGGCGGAGATCGAGGCGCGCGCCGCGGCGGACATCTTCCCCGAGACGTCGCCGCTGGGCTGCTACGCGCGCGGCGCGCTCGCCGACGCGCTGCGCGCCGCCGGCCGCACGACCGACGCGCTGCGCGCGGCCGACGAGGCGCGCCGGTATCTCGCCGGCGCGCGCGACCTCCACGAGGGGGACGCGCTGGTGAGGATGGCGGTGGCCGACGCGCTGGCCGCGGCGGGTCGGACGCACGACGCCGCGGCGGCCCGGGCGGACGCGCGCGCGCGCCTCCAGGCGCGGGCCGACCGCATCGCCGACCCCGCGCTGCGCGCCTCGTTCCTGCGGGTGCCCGAGAACGCCCGCACGTTGGAAGGGCTATGAGCGAGCGAGCGACGGCGAGGATCGAGGCGCCCCTGGAGCCAGGCGCAGCCGAGCGACCCGGCGCCCCGAGCCGTCGCGAGCGAGCGGTGCAACAATGACCAGTACTGCGGCCAAACAGACGTTCGCCGCCCGTTACGAGGCCACCCGCTCGCTCAAGCGCGCCCGCGGCATCGTCACGCTCCTCGGCCGCGACACCGTCGCCGGCGGCGAGGTGGTCATCAAGACGATCGCGCCCTCGGCGGTTCCCGCCGGCGGGTGGCTGCAGTTCGAGCACGAGGCGGACGTCCTGTCGCGCCTGCGCCGCATCCTGGCGTGGCAGAAGAAGGGCGAGCCGGGCAGCTTCGTCGTGCGCGAGTTCGTGCAGGGCGCGACGCTCGAAGAGCGGCTCGCGCGCGGCCCGCTGTCCGTGCCCGACGCCATCGCGGTGGTGCGCGCCGTGCTCGAGGATCTCGATCGCGCCCACCGCCACGGCGTCATCCACCGCGACGTCAAGCCGACGAACGTCATTCTCGTCGACGGACGCGGCGTCCTCATCGATTTCGGCGTCGCCCGCACCGGGCTCGCCGACGAGTCCCTGTTCGAGCAGCCGGTGTCCGCCGGCCACTACGTGTCTCCAGAGCAGGCTGGGATCCTCGAGCGCGGCGTGGATCAGCGGTCGGATCTGTATGCGGTCGGCCTGGTCCTCTACGAGTGCGTCGCCGGCCGCCGGCCGTTCGAGGCGGAGCACATCGGCGAGCTCCTGCGCCAGCACCTCACCGCCGAGCCGGCCGCGCTCACGTCGATCCGGCCCGACGCGCCGCACGCCCTGGATCAGATCGCCCGGCGCCTCCTGCGCAAGGAGCCGCGCGACCGCTATCAGTCCGCCGCCGCCGCCGCGGCCGACCTCGACGAGCTCCTGCGCGCGCTCGCGCGCGGCGAGGCCGACCCCAGCATCGTCGCCGGCATCCACGACCAGCGGCTCAACCTGACCGAGCCCGCGTTCGTCGGTCGCGAGGCGGAGATCGCCGAGCTCACGCGCGCGCTCGGCCGGACGCGCGAGGGGCACGGGCGGCTCGTCCTGCTCGAGGCGCTGTCCGGCGGCGGCAAGACGTGGTTGCTCGAGGAGCTGGCCCGGCGCGGCGCGCGCGATACCGTCTGGGTGCTGCGCGGGCGCGGCGTCGACCAGGCGGCGCAGCGGCCGCTCCACGTCCTCGAAGGGATCGTGCGCGAGATTGTCGCCGCGGCCCGCGCCGACGCCGAGCTCGCCGGACGCCTGCGGCGCGAGCTCGCCGAGCACGCCCCGGCGCTGGGCGTGCTGCCGAGCCTGGCCGACCTCGTCGGCGCCGAGGGCGTCGGCTCGCTCGGCCCGGAGGCGACCGCCGAGGCGCGCCTCCTCCCCGCGCTCGCCGCGCTGCTCGACGCGCTCGGCACGCCGGCCCGCCCGGCGGCGGTGGTCCTCGATGATTTCCAGTGGGCCGACGAGCTCACGGTCAAGCTCCTCGGCCACTGGCAGCGCGGGCGCATCCTGCGCGGCGGGGGGTCGCACACCCTGCTGGTCGCCGCGTTCCGCTCCGAGGAGGTCGACGCGGATCATCCGGTGCGGCGCGTGCCGGTCGAGACGCACATCGTGCTCG
Source organism: Haliangiales bacterium (assembly GCA_035259575.1). Taxonomy (GTDB): domain Bacteria; phylum Myxococcota_A; class Polyangia; order Haliangiales; family SHYZ01; genus DATFWE01. The sequence continues at coordinate 28,959 of DATFWE010000097.1, read as the reverse complement.
CCCCGTTCGGCCGCGCCGAGCTGCGCGGCATCGCCGAGTCGATGGCCGGTCCGCTTCCCGACGACGTGGTCGCGGTGGTGTCCGACCTGTCCGAGGGGAACCCGTTCATGGCGGCGGCGGTGCTCCACGGCCTGGTGGAGAGCGGCGCGCTCCTGCCGTCGCAGCAGGGGTGGCAGGTCGATCGCGCGTTCCTGCCCAAGCCCCAGTCGGGCAGCCGGGCGGCGGCGCTGCTCGCGCGCCGGCTGGAGCGATTCCCGGCGACGTCGCAGCGCCTGCTGTCCGTCGGGGCCGTCCTGGGCAAGGCGTTCGATCTCGAGTCGGCGACCGCGCTGGCCGAGGTGACCCCGCGCGAGGCCATCGAGGCGATCGAGCTCGGCCGGCGGCGCCAGGTGGTGTGGCTCGAGGCGCGCGGCGACCGCTGCGTGTTCGTCCACGACAAGCTGCGCGAGGCGCTCCTCGGGCGGCTGTCCCCGCCGACGCTGCAGGAGCTCCATGCCAAGGCGGCGCGGCGCATCGAGAAGCTCGACCCGGAGAACGCGTTCGACCTCGCCTACCACTACGACGCGGCGGGCGACCACGACCGCGCGCTGCCGCACGCGCTCGTCGCCGCCGAGCGGGCGCGCGCCCAGCATTCGCTGGCGATCTCCGAGGAGCAGTACCGCATCGCCGCGCGCGGCGCGTCCCGCGCCGACCGCGCCACGTTGAAGCGGCTGTCGGAGGGCTTCGGCGACGTGCTCATGCTGCGCGGCAGCTACGCCGAGGCGGCGGTCGAGCTGGAGCGCGCGGCCTCGCTGGCGGAGGACGACGTCGCGCGCGCGGCGATCCAGGGCAAGCTGGGCGAGCTCGCGTTCAAGCGCGGCGACGTGCGCGCCGCCGGCGAGTCGATCGAGCAGGCGCTGCGCATCCTGGGGCGGACCATCCCGCGCTCGCCGATTGGCTTCTTCGTGCGCCTCCTCTTCGAGGTGCTGGTGCAGACGCTGCACGTGCTCCTGCCGGGGCTGTTCGTCGCGCGGCGCGGGCTCGACCGCGCCGGCCCGGACCTCCTCGCCTGCCGCCTGTTCAGCCGGCTCGCCTACGTCTACTGGTTCCAGCGCGGCAAGGTCCATTGCATGTGGTCGCACCTGCGCGAGATGAACCTGGCCGAGCGGTACCCGCCCACCGCCGAGCTGGCGCAGGCGTACTCGGAGCACGCGCCGGTGATGACGATGCTGCCCTGGTTCCGCCGCGGCATCGCGTACGCGGCGCGGTCGCTGGCGATCCGCGAGGCGCGCGGCGACGTGTGGGGGCAGGGGCAGTCGCTCAATTTCTACGGCGTCGTCCTGTACGCGTCGGCGCGCTTCGACGAGTGCATCCAGCGGCTCACCGGGTCGGTGCGCCTGCTCGCCCGCGCCGGCGACCGCTGGGAGGAGAACACGGCGCGGTGGAACATCGCGCTGGCGCTGTACCGCAAGGGCGAGCTCAAGGGGGCGGTCGACACCGCTCGCGCGGTGCACCGCGCCGCCGTCGAGCTGGGCGACCGACAGGCGGCCGGCATCGCCCTGGGCGTGTGGGCCAAGGCATCGGGGGGCCGCGTGCCGGGCGAGCTCGTCGACGCGGCGCTCGCCCAGCCGGCCGAGGACCTCCACGCCTACGCCGAGGTGATGCAGGCGCACGCGCTCCGCCTGCTGCGCGAGCGCCGCTTCGCCGACGCGGTCGAGGCGCTGGTCAAGGCGGACCGCCGGGTCATCGCCGCCGGGCTCAAGCAGGAGTACGTGGCGCCGATCGTCCCCTGGCTGTCGACCGCGCTGCGCCTCGAGCTCGAGTCGACGCCCGCGGTCGCGCACGCGCGCCGCGCGTTCCTCCTCCGCCGGGCGCGGCAGACGGCGCGCCGCGCGCTGCGCATCGCGCGCGAGTACCCCAACAACCTGCCCCACGCGCTGCGCGAGCTGGGCCTCCTCGCCGCCATCGACGGCCACGATGCGCGCGCGGCCGAGCGCCTGCGCCGCTCCGCCGACGTCGCGGCCCGCCAGGGAGCGCGCTACGAGCGGGCGCTGACCGTCGCGGCGCAGGGGCGGGTGGGCGCCAGCGCGGGGTGGCCCGGCGCGGCCGCCCACGCCGACGAGGGGGCGCGGGCGCTGCGCGACCTGGAGGCGGACCTCGAGCCCGCCGCGGGGGACGACGGGCGTCCGGTGACGCTGGCGCTGGCGGACCGATTCGCCGCCCTGGTGGAATCGGGGCGGAGCATCGCCGCGGCGCTGTCCGCCGACGCCCTCTACCAGCGCCTGACCGACGCGGCGGTGGCGCTACTGCGCGGCGAGCGCGGGCTCATGCTGGACGTCGGGCCGGAGGGGGGGATCGCGCCGCGCGAGCCGGGCGACGCGCAGCTCGCCGCGGTGCTGGCGCCGCTCGCCCGCCGCGCCATCGCCGCCGGCGGCCCGGCGACGACCGGCCCGGCGCAGGACGAGCTGCTCCTCGTGGCGGGGATCAAGTCCGCGCTGTGCGCGCCCATCCGCGCGCGCGGCCGCGTCGCCGCCTGCTTCTGCGCCGTCCACACCGGCGTGGCCGAGCTGTTCGGCGAGGACGAAGAGCGCCTGGCGCAGTTCGCGACCACGCTCGCGGGCGCGGCGCTGGAGAACGCGGAAGGGTTCGCCGAGCTGGCGGTGGCCAACCGCGAGAGGGAGGAGGGGCTGCGCCGGCTCAACGAGGTCCACAAGCAGCTCGCCGTGGCCGGCCGGATGGCGACCGTCGGCACGCTCGCCGCCGGCGTCGCGCACGAGATCAACAACCCGCTCCAGTACGTGATCGCGAACCTCGGCGTCGTGGCGGAGGAGCTCGGCGCCGCCGAAGGGGAGCTGCCCGTGGCCGGCGCGGCACGCGCCGCGCTGACCCGGTCGATCGCGGCGATGCGCGAGGCGATCGTGGACGCCGGCGACGGCGCCGCGCGGGTGCGACAGATCGTGCGCGACCTCAGCACGTTCACGCGCGAGACCGGCGCGCTCGTCCCCGTCGACGTGCGGCGCGTGCTCGACTCCGTGGTCAACATGGCCCGCGCCGAGATCCACCACCGCGCCCGGCTGATCCGGGCGTACGAGGACGTGCCGCTCGTGCTGGCCAACGAGGCGCGGGTGGGGCAGGTGTTCCTCAACGTGATCGTCAACGCCGCCCAGGCGATCCCCGTCGGGCTGTCGGAGCGGAACGAGGTCCGCCTGCGCACCCGCAGCGCGGCGGGAAAGGTCGTCATCGAGGTGACCGACACCGGCGCCGGCATCCCGCCCGAGCTTGTCGAGCGGATCTTCGACCCCTTCTTCACCACCAAGCCCGTCGGACAGGGTATGGGCCTGGGGCTGTCGATCTGCCACGGCGTGGTGACCGGGCTCGGCGGGACCATCGAGGTCGACAGCCGGGTCGGACGGGGAACGACGATGCGGATCGTCCTGCCGGCGATGGACGGCTCGGATGCGGCCCGGGCGGCCGGCCCGAGCGCTCCCCCGCCGTCGCCCCGACCGACGCCGCGCGGGTTCGTCGTCATCATCGACGACGAGCCGCTCGTGAGCGAGGCGCTGAGCGGCCTCCTCGGCCACGACCACGAGGTGGCGGTGGCGCACGACGGCGCCGGCGGGATCGAGCTCGTGTGCAGCCTCGCCGCCGAGGTCGACGTGATCCTGTGCGACCTGATGATGCCGAAGATGACCGGCAGCGAGGTCTACGCCGAGCTGCGGCGCCGCCGCCCGGGCATGGAGGAGAAGCTCGTGTTCATGACGGCCGGCGCGTTCAGCGCCGCGGAGCGCGAGTTCGTGCGCTCGGTGCCGAACCTGTGCCTGGAGAAGCCGATCGACGCGGCCGAGCTGCGCGAGCACATCCGCACGCGCGTGGCCGCGCGGGCGGGCAGGAAGTAACTCTATTCGAGCTCGACGCCGGTCGCGACGACGAAGCGCGAGACCATGTTGTAGCCCGCGATGGTGCCGATGAGCTCGACGACCTGATCGTCGGGGAGGACGCGGCGGATCCGCGCCATCGTCGGCGGGGACACCACGATGGCGCGCGTCATCTCCACGGTCAGCGCGAGCGTGGCGCGCTCGGCCTCATCGAAGAGCTTGTCGTTCTTCAGCGCCGCATCGACGTTCTTGAGCGCGGCGAGCTGCTCCTTGGTGCCGCCGGCCTTGAGGAACTCGGGCTCATGCTGCGCCCACTCGTAGTCCGCCTTGTTGAGGACGCCGATCGCCATGATCGGCAGCTCGCGCAGCTTGGCGGGGAGCGCGAGCTGGCCGCGGATGGCCGCGAACATGCCGTTCCAGCCCTTCGCGAAGTTGGGGCTGTAAAGGAGGATGCGGTCGAGGTTCAGGAGCTTGCCGCCGGGCCGCCGCGCGCGGATGGCGTCGACCAGCTCTTTGGGGCCGGCGCGATCGTCGTCGGGCTTGTAGGGGATGCCCGACTTCGACACCGTCTTGGCGGGCGCGTCGGCGCGGGCGGGGGCGGCGGGGAGGATGGCGATGGCGACACAAACGACGAGAAGGTGTGTGCGCATGGCGCGAATCTACCTCCGCGCAGGCGGGGCGGACCCTGGTATTCTTCGGCCGTGACCTCCGTTTCGAGCCGAGCCGCGCTCCTCGTGGCCGCCGCGGGCTGCGGCGGGCACCTCAAGCTCACGCCGATCGACGCCAGCGTGCAGCGTCCGTCCAACATCGCCGTCTACTTCACGGTGGACACCTCGGGCGGGGAGCCCGTGCCCGGGTTGACGGCGGAGTCGTTCCGCATCTACGAGGACGAGAAGCCGGTGTCGGTCCTCGAGAGCAAGCAGACGATCTTGAACCCCGAGGTCGCGGCGTCGCATTACACCCTGCTCCTCATCGACATGAGCGGCAGCGTGACCGGCTCGGGGGACGTCCCGGTCATCCAGGACGCGGCGCGCGCGTTCGGCGAGCGGGTGCAGAAGTACCAGAAGGTGGCCGTGTACGCGTTCGACGGCAGCCCGGGCATCTACCCCATCGTGGGGTTCGGCGGCGGCGGCGGGGTGGCGGGCGGGATCGCGCACCTCGGCACGTTCCGCGCCCGCGACCCGTCCACCAACCTGAACGGCGGCATCATCCAGGCGCTGCGCGTCCTCCACCAGCGGATGGCTACCGCGCCCACGCCGCTCAGCTTCGGCACCCTGGTGGTCTTCACCGACGGGACCGACAGGGCGGCGCGGGTGCCTCGCGAGGAGCTCCACAAGGAGCTCGCCGGCGCGCCCGTCGGCGTCCTCGTCATCGGCGTCGGCGCCGAGATCGACGAGCGCGAGCTGTCGACCATCGGCCGCGACGGAACGATCCTCAACAAGGATCGGGCGCAGATCGCGGCCGCGTTCGACCAGGCGGCGGCGCGGGTCGAGGCGTACTCGAAGCGCTACTACCTCCTCGGCTATTGCAGCCCGGCGCGTGCGGGCCAGCACGAGGTCCGCATCGAGACCTCGGTCGACGGGCGCAGCGGCAGCCTCCGCTATCCTTTCAATGCCGAGGGTTTCGGCCCCGACTGCGACCCGACGCGGACGCCGGCGTTCAACGTGAGGCGTCCCAAGCCCCCGCGCTCCGCCCCGCTCGAGGAGGGGGGCCGGCATTTCTGAGCTTCAGGCGCGGGCAGCTACTGTGTCTGAATATGCCGCAGGACCTCGTCGGCGAGCGCCGCGACCGTCGCGGCGCTCGTGCTGACGTCGGGGCGCGCGAGCCGCGTCTGGATCTCGATGTCGAGCCGTCGGGGATAAGCCTCATGCGCGCCGACGAAGATGCGGCGCTGGGTCATGCTCCACGCGCCGAGCTCGTAGAGTGCGATCGGGCACACGGTCTCTCGGGGAAACCAGAAGATGATCGCTCGGGCCGCGCGCAGGGCTCGATGCTCCCAGGCGATCTGGGCGAACGCCGCATCGGGGTCGTCGATCGGGAACTGTTCTCGGCGCGGATTGAGCACGAGCCACTGCGGGTGGAGCGGATCGAGCAGGCGAATCATTTCGCTCTGCCAGTCGGGACACCCCGTGATCCCTCCGGCAAGAAAGATCATCGGACGGCCGGAGGGAAGCGGATCGGGCGGAACGATCACGTCGATCATCGACACCCAGTCTAATCCTGCCGAGGTCGTCGCGAACACCGCGCCGCGCTACGCGTCCACCCCCATGTGGGGCCGCGCGCGGACCGAATCATTTCAGCAGGTATGTTCTCGTCGAAACGGTTGGCGCAGGAGCGGTGCGCTCGCGGCGCTTGCACAACGGGACCCCACGGCGCGCACGGCGGCAAACATCTGCCCTCGAGCGCGGTTGTGCACACCGCCCACAGGTTGCTGCTGCTGGCAGGGTTTGAGAAACGCCCCCCACCCGGGCACTGCGGGTTCGGATCAGTCAGGCATCCATCGGTGCAGCCAATCCGTTCTCCGCGCGTCTGGTGCGCCAAGCGGCGAGAGCGCGCCGGATCGCCTGTTCCAGGCTCAGGGTGCCGTCCTCCCCCACCTGGGGGCGAAGCTCGGCCACCATCCATCTCGCCTCGCGGTCTTTGAAGCCAAGACCCGTCAACGCCTGGTGTACGTCGCACAGCAACGACGCGACGCGCGGCCGGGCCGGTGCGCCATAGGTGCTGCCGTCGGCGTGGGTGAATCGCAACCCCGTCGACCAGCTTCCGTAGATCGACACTGCCCCGCGGTGCACGGCTCCGTGATGCACGGCGCAGAGCAGAATCAGATTGTCCGGATCGTGCGTGCCGCCCTCCGATCGCAACCGGATGTGATGCACGTCCGTGAACACCGCGTGGCGGCAACCCGGCACGGCGCACCGTCCGTGCTGGCGCCGCACGACCGCGCGGCGCGTCGTCGGCGGTATGTCCTGCGTGGCGCGGCCCGCCTCGTCGACGCGCTGCGCGTCGCAGTCGGCGAGCTCGGCCACTACGGCCTCGACGGCCACGGCCTGGCCCCGGGCATCGTGGGTGGTGCGCCCGCACGCGTCACACCGAGTCACGTGGATCTGGTAGTTGCTCCGCCCGGAATCGGCCGGGCCGGCGAGGACCGTGCGCGCCATGAGCAGGAGCCCCTCTTCCTCCGTCAGGCGGGCGTCGGCGTCCTGTCGCATCTTGGCCTGGGCCTCGCGGTAGGCCGCGAACGTCTCGGCCGACACTTCGAGGACGATTCGGTGTCGCCGCGCCTCGGCCCGCGGCCGGTCCCCCGGCCGATCGCCGACGCGCCGGCCGGAGACGAGCGTTTCGATCTCCCCGACCGACTTGCCCTCCGACGCCGCGAGCCACTCCGCCTCGGTCTCGGGCGCGAGCACGCGCGTCAGCTCACGGACCGCGGTGAAATGGACCCTCCCGCCGGCGAGCGCCGCCGACGTCTCCGGCAGTCGCTCGAGGGCCCGGGCGACGCGGAGCCGCTCTTCGGTCTGGCGCGGCGTGAGGCCGACGATGCGCTCGGCGTACTCGAAGAACGTCGCCATGCCCAGCGCCCGCCAGACCTCCGCGCGCTCGGCGCGCAGCAGCGCTGCCCCCAGAGCATGCTCGTGCGCGGCGCGCACCGCCGCCAGCCGGACCAACGCGCAGTGCGCCGACTCCCATTCCACTTCCCCCGTGTGGACCATGGTCATTGGTTATCATTAGAGTAATGCCGTGTCAATAACAAGTGTCATTAGATGTTGATTGATCGGATCGTGCCGCCGCGCTCGCGAAGACCGTGAACGCGGACCGCTCGGTTCCATCGACACCTCCTGGCGGAGTCCGGTTACCGCCCTATGCCCCACTCCCGGAAGTGGCAACTCCCGGCGCGCGCGGCGCGCCGAGCGTGGCGTTCAGCCCCATGTGGGGCCACGCCCGGCCGAAGTGATTTCGGTAGCTATGTTCTCGTCGAAACGGTGGCACAGGAGCGGTGCGCTCGGTGCCTGTGGGCGGTGACGCGCCCGTGGACGGCCGCCTCGGTGCGGGCGGTGCGCCCGTGTGCGGCCGCCCACCGGCGCTTGCACAACCGCGACCCCGCGGCGCGCACGGCGGCAGACATGTGCCCTCGACCGCGGTTGTGCACACCGCCCACAGGTTGCTGCTGCTGTGCAGAGTTGAGAAACGCCCCCCCACCACCCGCGAGTGGCGATTCCGGGGCGCGCGCGCCAAGCGCCGCGTTCCCCCATATGGGGGGCGCGCCGGGCCGCAGTGACTTCCGGCAGGCATTTTCTCGTCGGCGCGGTGGGGCGGAGCGGTGCGCTCGGTGCCTGTGGACGGTGACGCGCCGGTGGACGGCCGCCTCGGTGCGGTCACTGCGGCAAGTGCGGCCGCCCACCGGCGCTTGCACAACCGCGACCCCGCGGCGCGCACGGCGGCAGACATTTGCCCTCGACCGCGGTTGTGCACACCGCCCACAGGTTGCTGCTGCTGGGCAGAGTTGAGAAACGCCCCCCCACCCCCCGGGAGTGGCGATTCCGGGGCGCCCGCGCCAAGCGCCGCGTTCCCCCCATATGGGGGGCGCGCCCGGCCGCAGTGACTTCGGCAGGCATTTTCTCGTCGGCGCGGTGATGCGGAGCGATGCGCTCGGTGCCTGTGGACCGTGCCACGCCCGTTGCGTCCTCGGCTATAATCGCGCCGCTCAGCCGCGGAGGAACGTCATGACGCCACGGACGCTTCGCGATGCAGTCATCGTCGCCGTGTCGGCTCTGGCCGCGCTCGTCGCGGCGCGGTCGGCCCGCGCCGAGGGACGCCCGACGGACGCGTACATCGAGGAAACGCGCGCCCGGTGGGAACGCCTGGCCAGGCAGATCTGGGACACGCCCGAGCTCGGGCTCAGGGAGACGAAATCCGCCGCCGCCCTCGCCGAGGTCCTGCAGAAGGAAGGCTTCCAGGTGAAGTGGGGCATCGGCGGCGAGGCGACGGCGTTCGTCGCCACCGCCGGATCCGGCGCGCCGGCGGTCGGCCTCCTGGCCGAGTACGACGCGCTCCCCGGCCTGTCGCAGGCCGCCGGGGAAGCAAAGAAGCGGGAGCTCGCGGAGGGCGCCCCCGGCCACGCCTGCGGCCACAACCTCCTCGGCACAGCGAGCGTCGCGGCGGCGATCGCCGCGAACCGCGAGCGCGCGGCGCGCAAGCTGCCGGGAACGATCCAGCTGTTCGGGACGCCCGCCGAGGAGATCCTGTTCGGCAAGACCTTCATGATCCGCGACGGCGCGTTCAGGCAGACCGACGTCGCGCTTGCCTGGCACCCCGACGACCAGAACCGCGTGACCAACCGCACCCGCCTCGCGGCCGCGGCGGTGGACGTCGAGTTCTTCGGCCGCTCCTCGCACGCCGCCGCGGCGCCGTGGCTGGGCCGCAGCGCGCTCGACGCCCTGACCCTGTTCGACCACGCGATGGCGCTCATGCGCGAGCACATCAAGCCGACCGCCCGCATCCACCGCGTGATTCGCGACGGCGGCGCCGCGGCCAACATCATCCCCGACCATACCAAGGGCGAGTACTGGCTGCGCGACGCCAACGTCGACAGCGTGAACGAGATGCTCGCGCGGCTGAAGAAGGCCGCCGAGGGCGCGGGGCTCGCCACCGAGACGCGCGCGCAGGTCACCCTCACGTTCTCGGTGCGCGACCCGGTTCCCAACGACGCCCTCGACGCGCTCCTGCAGCGCGAGCTGGAGCGCGTCGGCCCGCCGCGCTTCGACGAGCGGGACGTGGCGTTCGCCAAGACGGTGCAGAAGGAGCTCGGGTTCGAGCAGAGCGGGCTCGCCGCGACGGTCATGCCGTACAGCCCGAAGAACGGCGGCACGGCATCCTCTGACATCGGCGAGGTCAGCGCGGTGGTGCCTCTCGCCGAGCTGAGCGTCGCCGCGCGACCGCTCGGCACCTCGGCGCACCACTGGGCCCAGACCACCTGCGCCGCGCACCCGCTCGGCTACAAGGGAATGGTGGTCGCCGCCAAGGTCCTTGCGGCGGGCGCCGTCGATCTCCTCGGCGATCCCGCGCTCGTCAAGGCGGCCAAGGACGATCTGGTCGCCCAGACCAAAGGCAAACCGTACGTCTCGCCGCTGCCGCCCGACGCCAAGCCGCGCCCGGCCGCCGAATCGCCGCATCCGCATTAGAATGCGACCCCATGCGAAGCCTGGCGCCCGTCGTCTTCCTGATCTTCGCCCTCGCCGTCGGAGCCGCCGCCAAGCCCAAGCCGTTCTCGGTCGTCGAGGCGACGATCCCCGACCTGCAGGCCGCGCTGCGCGCTGGGCGCGTCACGTCGCGCGAGCTCGTCGGTCTCTACCTCGCGCGCATCGCGACCTACGAAGACAAGCTCAACGCCGCGATCACCGTCAATCCGAAAGCGCTCGACGAGGCCGACGCGCTCGATCGCGAGCGCGCGCAGGGAAAGATCCGCGGCCCGCTCCACGGGATCCCCATCGCGCTCAAGGACAACATCCACACGACGGACATGCCGACCACCGGCGGCGCGCTCGCCTTTGCCGGGCTCGTGCCGCCCTATGAGGCGACGCTCACGAAGAACCTCCGCGACGCCGGCGCGATCATCATCGCCAAGACCCAGATGACCGAGCTCGCCAACTGGGTCGCCGCGAACCCGCCGATGCCGAACAACTACAACGCGCTGCGCGGCTACGGCTACAACCCGTACGATCCGCGGCGGGATCCGCGCGAGGCCACGTTCGACGGGCGACCCGCGCTGAACACCGGCGGATCGAGCTCCGGCGCCGGCACCGCGGCGAGCTTCTGGGCCGCGAGCGTCGGCACCGAGACCTCGGGCTCGATCCTCAGTCCGGCGAACGCGAACATGCTCGCGGCCGTGAAGCCGACCGTCGGCCGGATCAGCCGTCACGGCGTGATCCCCATCACGGGCGATCAGGACACGCCGGGGCCGATGGCGCGCACCGTGACCGACGCGGCGATCCTGCTCGGCGCACTGGAGGGCAAGTCCCCCGATCCGCAGGATCCGGCGACGACGCGCTGCGCCGCTGGACGCGCGGGCGACTACACGACGTACCTGGCGAAGGACGGCCTCCGGGGCGCGCGCATCGGCATCCCGCGCGCCCGTTACTACGACAAGCTCGCGCCCCCGGGGAGCGATCGCCCGGAGGGCGGGTTGAACGACGATCAGGCCAAGGTGATGGCCGAGGCGATCCAGATCCTCAAGCAGCAGGGCGCGGTCGTCGTCGACCCGACCGACATCCCGAGCGTCGTCGACAAGGATGCGGACAAGAACCTCCTCGCGTGGGGCGTGTGCACCGACATGGACGAGCTGAAGGAGAAGAAGTGCTCGATCGTGCTCGCCTACGGCATGGAGCGCGATTTCAACAAGTGGCTGAGCTCGCTGGGCGCCGCGGCGCCGCTGAAGACGCTCACCGAGCTGCGCCGGTGGAACTCCGCCCACCAGAAGGCCGGTGCGATCAAGTACGGCCAGGCGCTCCTCGACCTCTCCGACGCGATGGACCTCGACACCTTCCGCGCCCGCTACGAAGCGGACCGCGCCCGCGACGTCTACCTCACGGCGACGCACGGCATCGACGAGGTCATGAAGGCCAATCGCCTCGACGCGCTCCTGTTCCCCGGCCCCGTCGGCGCGAACGTCGCGGCGCGCGCCGGGTATCCGACCGTCATCGTTCCCTTCGGTTTCGTCCCGAACGCCCCCACGCCTCCCTTCCCCGACGGCTTCGACGCCAAGCCCGCGCCGTTCGGCGTGAGCTTCACGGGCATGGCGTGCAGCGAGCCGACGCTGCTCAAGCTGGCGTATGCCTTCGAGCAGGCGACGAAGCGACGCGTCCCGCCGCCGAACCTGCCCTAGATCGTCCCCATAGACTCCGACCCCGGTCCTGGACTATGTAGGCCGGATGCACCGTGCCCGCTTGTCCCTGGCCTTCCTGGCCGCAGCCGCCTGCGGCGGCGGCGGCGCGCAGCCGAGCCCCGATGCGGGCTCCTCGTCCATCGACGCTCCACCCCGGTTCGACGCGCCGCCGGGGACGCCGACGCGGGCCTACGACGCCAAGTCGTACGAGCTCCTCGGCAGCTTCGATTGGACCCGGCGGCGCCTGGTCGCCGTCGAGAACATCGCGCTCGTCATGGACAACCCCGCCGACACGGTCGTCGTCCTCGACGCGGCGGTGGACGTCAAGCGCGTGCGCGCCGGCGCGACGGACCTGCCGTGGAGCTTCGACGCCGTCGCGCGAACGCTCCAGGTCGACCTCAGCGCGGTGCGCGCGACCGCGTCGCGCGCGTTCACCGTCGAATACGAGGCGCCGACGTCGGGCTCGCTGGTCGCGTCCACCGGGCGCGACGCCGACCCGGTCGCGTCCCGCGTCGTCTACACCGACTCCGAGCCGGACCGCGGCGTCTACTGGCTGGTGGCGAAGCACCATCCGAGCGATCGCGCGCTCTGGTCGGTCGAGCTCACCGTCGCCGCGGACGAGGACGTAATCGCCAACGGCGCGCGCGTCAAGGACCAGACCGGGAGCGGCGGGCGCACCGTCAGGTACGAGATCGGCAAGCCGCTGCCGACGTACCTCATGGCGTTCGCCGCCGGGCAGCTCGTGCACACCGACCGGGCGACCGGGCGCGTCCCGCTCAGCCTGTGGTACCGCCGCGGGCTCGCGGTCGATGCCGAGGCCCACCTCGACGTGGTCGCGCTGGCGATGGCCGCGTTCGAACCGCTGATCGGACCCTATCCGTGGGACAGCTACGCGACGGTGCTCCTCCCCCAGTTCCCCGGCGGGATGGAGAACGCCACCATCACGTTCAACGTCGAGACGTCCGGGCAGGCGAACGTGAGCTTCGGGCTCAACGCCCACGAGCTCGCCCACCACTGGTTCGGCGACTGGGTGACGATGCACGATTTCGACGACGTCTGGGTCAAGGAGGGAATGGCGACGCTCCTCGCGAGCGAGGCCGACCGCGCCCGCCGCGACACCGAGGGGAAGGGGCGCCGGTTCGGCTTCGACTTCGGCTTTTACCAGGGCGACGCCGTGCGCGACTCGACGCTGAAGGGCCTGGACAAGTACACCAGCGGCCCCTACCAGCGGGCGGCGTGGATGATCACGCAGATTCGCGCGAAGGTGGGGGAGACGGCGTTCTGGCAGTCGCTCCGGAACATGCTCGCGGCGCGCGCGTTGGGCGATGTCGACAGCGAGGGGTTCATCCGCAGCTTCGCCCCGGCGCTCGACGAGCCCACCATCCAGAAGCTCCTCGCCGCGATCGACCGAAAGCCGCCCCCGGCGGTGGCGATCGCCACGGCGCCCAGCGGCGCCGACACGAGCGTGACGCTGACGCTCACCGACCCTTCGGCGCAGCTCATCGCGCCACTGGGGGTCGCAGTCGTGGCCGCCGACGGCACGGCGGTCACTCGGACGCTCGACGTCGGCGTGCCGCTGCAGGTGACGGTGCCGAGCGGCGGATACCTCGCCCCCGACGAGGCCGACGTCCACCCCGACTGGGGCTACTCGTTCGTGACGAATGACTTCTGGACCAAGCTCGTGCCGCTGTTCGCGCCGACGGCGCCGCCGGCGCTGGCCGCGCTCGAGACCCGCTCGGCCGCCCAGCAGGAGCGCGTGCTCGACGACCGCGGGCTGCCGCCGTTCGACGCCACAGGAATCGCACCTTTGTACGCCGCGCTCGATTCGCGCATCGCGCGGCGGTCGGCCGAGATCGACGGCTGCGCCACGCTCGGCTACCTCGCCGGCGTCGGCGGCGACGTGGCGGGGTGGACGGCGGCGATGCCGGCCATCCTGACCCAGCCGGCGATCCCGCTGTTCTCCACCGGCTACGGCCGCTGCGGCACGACGGTGGCCACGCAGACGTTCGGCGCGGAGATCGCCGCTCTCGTCGATGCCCCGACCCCGCAGAACGCCGCCCGCCTCGTCTATCTCATGAGCTTCGACTACGGCGCCGACACGAGCTTCGACCTGATGTCGCGCGCCGCGCAGCTAGCCCCCAGCCTGCTGCTTCGCGAGCAGGCGATCTCGCGCCTCAGCTACCAGGCGGCGTCCGGCTCGGGCTACTCCGCGGTGCCCGCCGCGTCCACCGGCGCGTGGAAGACGTTCTTCCGCGCGCGCCTGGCCGAGACGACGTCGTCGACGCGTTTCCGCATGGTGTGGCGCGGCATCGTCGGGCTCGCCGACGACGGCGCTCTCGCCGCCGCCGGGCAGAAGCTCCACACGGTCGCGCTGTCGGCCGCCTTCCAGCGGCAGGTCGTGTGCGACGCCTATCAGATCGGGCTTGCGCACCCGGGGGCGTGGGCGACGTTCCAGCAGGCGGCGCAGCCCTGGACGTCGCTGTCGTCGGCGGCGCAGGCGGTGCTCGCGAATCCCGCCCAGTGCGCCGCGTCGCTCCAGAAGGCCGCGCCTGCGCGACGGCCCGTCCCGCTCGAGCCGATCGATTCGCCCGCGCGCCGGCTGGCGGAGACCTCGTCCCACATGTAGGCGTATAATGATCGGAGATGCGTCCAGGGGACGTCATCGCCGACCGCTTCGAGGTGGTCGAGCTCGTCGGCGCGGGCGGCATGGGCGTAGTCTTCCGCGGGCGCGACCGCCACATCGGCCAGAACGTCGCGATCAAGGTGCTGCGCGAGCGCGATCAGATCTCGGAGGCGCGGTTCTTCCTCGAGGCGCGCGTCCTTGCCGAGATCCGGCACCCGGGGATCGTCCGCTACATCTCCCACGGCACGACGCTGCGCGGCGAGCAGTACCTCGCGATGGAGTGGCTGACGGGTGAGAGCCTGGCGGATCGGCTGCGCCAGGGTGCGATGTCGATCCGCGACGCGCTCACCGTGGCCGCGCGCGCCGCCGATGCGCTCGGCGCGGCGCACGCCGCCGGCGTCGTCCATCGCGACGTCAAACCGTCGAACTTGTGGCTGTCCGGCGGCGTCGTCGAGCGGCTCAAGGTGCTCGACTTCGGCGTCGCGCGGCGCGGGCCGTACGCGAGCGAGAACACGCCGCACGGCGGGCGCGTCGGCACGCCCCGCTACATGTCCCCCGAGCAGGTGCGCGGCGAAAACGTCGACGCGCGCGCCGACGTGTTCGCGCTGGGGTGCGTGGTCTACGCCGCCCTCACCGGGCGCGCCGCGTTCGTCGGCAACGACGAGATGGCGGTCATGGCCAAGATCCTCCTCGAGGATCCGCCGCCGGTGGCCAAGCTGCGCCCCGACGTCCCCGCGCCGCTGGCGGCGCTGGTCGCGCGCATGCTGGCCAAGGACGCGGCGGCGCGCCCCGCCGACGGCAACGCCGTCGCGTCCGCGCTCGCCGCGCTGTCCGACGCGACGCGCGCCAGCGTCGACGGGGAGCTCGGCGCGGCCGAGCCGGAGCGCCGGCTCCTCACCGTCGTCCTCACGTCGCGCCAGCGGGCGCGCGCCGACGACGAGGATCTCACCGCCGCCCGCGTCGTCGCCGAGCGGCACGGCGCCGCGCTGATGCCTATGCACGGGGGCTTCGTCTCGGTCGTGTCCGGCCAGCGCAGCGCGACCGATCAGGCCGCCCACGCGGCGCGCGTGGCGCTCGCGCTGCGCCCGCTCGTCCCCGACGGACCGATCGCCGTCGCCACCGGGCTGGGCGCGACGACGGAGAACATGCCCGTCGGGGACGTCATCGACCGCGCGGCGCGCCTGCTCGCCGGCGCGGCCGGGCGCACCATCGTGCTCGATGCCGCCTCCAGCGGCCTCCTCGACGAGCGCTTCGAGATGCACGGGCGCATCCTCGTCGGCGAGCGCGACGCGCCGGCCGACGCCCGTACCCTGCTGGGCAGGCCGACGCCGTACGTCGGGCGCGAGCGCGAGCTGGCCATGCTCGAGACGGTGTTCGCCGAGTGCGTCGGCGACGGCGCGGCGCACGCCGTCCTCGTCACCGCGCCACCCGGCGTGGGAAAATCGCGCCTCGCCCACGAGTTCCTCAAGCGCCGCGAGGGCGTGACGCTCCTCCACGGGCGCGGCGATCCCATGCGCGCCGGCTCCCCGTTCTCGCTGGTCGCCCCGGCGGTGCGGCGCGCCGCCGTAGTCCGCCCCGGCGACCCTGCGCCGCTGCAGCGGCGCGCGCTGGCGGCGCGCGTCGCCGAGCGCGTGCCCGCGGCCGACGCCGAGCGGGTGTCGCGTTTCCTCGGCGAGCTGGTCGGTCTGCCGTTTCCCGACGAGGACGTCCAGCTCCGCGCCGCGCGCCAGGACGCGGTGCTCATGGGCGATCAGATGCGCCGGGCGTGGGAGGATTTTCTCCTGGCCGAGACCGAGGAGCGCCCCGTGCTCCTGGTGCTCGAGGACCTCCACTGGGGCGATCTCCCGTCGGTCCACCTCGTGGACGCGGCGCTGCGCAACCTGGCGCATCGCCCGCTCATGGTGCTGGCGCTGGCGCGGCCAGAGGTGCGCCACCTGTTCCCCGCCATGTGGGAGGAGCGCTCGGTAACCGAGCTCCGCCTGGGCGAGCTCGGCCGCAAGGCGGCCGAGCGGCTCGTGCGCGCGGTGCTCCCCGACGTGCCCCCGGCCACGCTGGCGCGCGTGGTCGACGTCGCCCAGGGGAACGCGTTCTACCTGGAGGAGCTGTGCCGCGCCGTCGCCGAGGGGACGGACGGCGGCCTCCCCGACACGGTGCTGGCGATGGTGCAGGCGCGCCTGGAGGCGTTCAGCCCGGAGGCGCGGCGCATCCTGCGCGCGGCGGCGATCTTCGGCGGGACGTTCTGGGCGGGCGGCGTCGTGGCGATCCTCGGCGACGCGGTCGATGTCGACGACTGGCTGCCGGTCCTCGTCGAGCGGGAGGTGATCGCGGCGCGCCGCGAGTCGGGCATTCCCGGCGAGGCGGAGCTGGCGTTCCGGCACCCGCTGGTGCGCGAGGCCGCCTACGCCGCCTGGGGCGACGCCGATCGCGAGCGCGCCCACCGCGCCGCCGGCGACTGGCTCGAGGCGCGCGGCGAGGTCGACCCGCTGCTCCTGGCGGAGCATTTCCGTCGCGGCGGCGAACCGCGGCGGGCCGTCGCCTGGTACCGTCGCGCCGCCGAGCAAGATCTCGAGGGAAACGACTTCGAGGGCGCGATCGCCGGAGTCGAGGGCGGCATCGCCTGCGGCGCAGACGGGCCGATGCTCGTCGATCTCCTGCTCCTGGCGATCGAGGCCCATCGGTGGCGCGGCGAGAACGAGATCCGCGCCCAGCGCTGCCGCGACGTGATGGCGCTGTCGGCGCCGGGCGACCGCGCGTGGTGCGTGGCGGCGGGCGAGCTCATGTCGTCCGCGGTGAAGCTGGGCGACCGCGACACGTCGAGCCGCATCGCCGCGGAGCTGGCGGCCCTCCCGGCGCTGCCGTCGGCGCCGCTGTGGATCGCGTCCGCGCGCGCGGTGAGCGTGCTTCTGCTGTTCGGGATGGTGGCCGAGGCGGATCGCCTGCTGGGGCGGCTCGACGTGCCGCCCGAAGCCGCGGCCTTCCTCGGGCCGGCGGCCCTGGCCGGGGTGGACGCCGCCCGCGCGGTGCGCGCGCTCGTCGACGGCGACCTGGCGGCGTTCCTGCGGCTCTACGGGTCGGCGGTGGCGGCGCTCGAGCTGGCGGGGGACGAGCGGCGCGCCATCGAGGCGCGCTCGAACTTGGGATTCGGGCTGGTCGAGGTGGGGGCGTACTCCGAGGCCGAGGTGCTGCTGCGCGCCAACGTGGCGGCGAGCGAGCGGTTGGGGCAGGAGTCGTCGCGGAGCCACGCGCTGCAGAATCTGGGCTGGGCGCTGGCCCGGCAGGGGAAGCTCGACGAGGCGCGGGCGGTGGAGGGGCAGGTGGCGGAGCTGTTCGAGCGGCAGGGCGCGCGCTACCAGGAGGGCGGCGCGCGCATCTATCTGGCGCGCATCCTCGCACTGGGCGGGGACGCCGTCGGGGCCGCCGCCGAGGCGCAGCGGGCGCTGGCGCTGCTGAGCGCCACGCCGCCCCTGCGCGCCCTCGCGCTGGCGGTGCTGGCGAGCGCCCACCTCGCGCGAGGCGACGCGGCGTCGTCCCTCGTCGCCGCCGAGGAGGCCATCGGCATCCTGGGGGCGCGCGGCGAGATCTCCGAGGGCGAGGCGTTCGTCCGTCTCACCTGGGCGCAGGCGCTCGCCGCCGCCGGTCGGACCGACGCCGCCGCAGAGGCGCGCGCCGCGGCGCGCGCGCGCCTGACCGAGCGGGCGTCGCGCATGAGCGACCCCTCGCTCCGCGAGCGCTTCCTGACCCTGGTCCCCGAGAACGCGGCGACGATGGCGGCGTACCTCCGCCCCTGACCTTGCGCGGGCCGCCTCGCGTCCCGTACGGTGGGGAGGATGGATCTGCCCGTGATGCGCATCGCGGTCGCGCTCGCGCTGGTGGGCTGCACCGGGGCCGCGCCCCGCTATCGCGTCGAGGGCGCCCCCGCCGACGCCGCGCCGCTGGAAGCCATGGTCGCCGACGGAGCGCGGCGGGTGACGAGCTTCTTCGGCGCGCCGTTCGCGCAACCGTTCGTGGTGCGCGTGTATGCGGTCGCGCGCGGCGCTGGACACGCGCATGCGCGAAGCGTGGAAGCAGCCGGACCTCAAGTCGCAGTGCTGGATGGTCGGCGTGGGTACGGCCGCCGAGCTCATGCTGCTCGCGCCGTCTCGCTGGCGCGCCGAGGCGTGCGAGCACGACCCCGACGATCGCGCGGCCATCGCTCGGCTCGTGACGCACGAGCTCGTGCACGTCTACCACGGCCAGCTCAACCCGCGGCTGGAGAACGACCCCGACGCGATGGAGCCGCTCGGCTGGCTCGTCGAGGGCCTGGCGGTGCACGTGTCCGGCCAGCTCGACGACGGGCACCTGGCGTCGGCGGCGGACGCGATCCGCGCCGGGGCCGCTCCGGCGGCGCTGGCCGCGGCGTGGTCGGGGAAGTACCGCTACGGCGTGAGCGGCTCGCTGGTCGCGTTCGTCGACCGCACGTGGGGGCGCGCCGTCCTGGTGGCGCTCCTGCGCGCCCAGTCCTCCGACGAGGTCCTCGCCCGGCTCGGGGTCCGCGAGGCCGAGCTCCTGTCGCGCTGGCGCGCGTCCGTGGTCGGGCCGTAGCCCTGTTCCGACCTGTTAGGTCCCCGCGGGGCGGCGCGCGCTAAGCTCCGTGCCATGCCGTTCGCCCGCAAGCTCCTCCTGGTTCTCGCGGCCGCCGCCTGCTCGCACGCCAAGGGCCCGGCGGCCCCCTCCGGCGACGCCGCCCTCGCGGCGCGCGTCGTCGCCGCCCCCGACCGCAGCGAGAAAGATCGCCAGCGGGACCCGCAGCGCAAGCCCGTCGAGCTGTTGACGTTCATCGGCGTCGCGCCGGGCATGCGCGTCGCCGATCTCGGCGCCGGCGGCGGGTACACCACGGATCTCCTGGCGCGCGCCGTCGGTCCGAGCGGGTCCGTCCTCGCGCAGGACACGCCGAACTGGGACGGCCCCGGGCTCACCAAGGTGTGGGAGGCGCGCCTGGCGCAGCCGGTCCTCCACAACACGAAGCATGTGGTCCGCAAATGGGACGACCCGCTGCCGCCGGAGGCGAAGGACCTCGACATGGTCACGTTCGTCGCGGCGTACCACGACGTCGTCGCCGAGAAGGACGACGAGAACAAGCTGAACCAGGCGGTGTTCGCGGCGCTAAAGCCCGGCGGCGCCTATATCGTCGTCGACAACAGCGCCAGGGCCGGCAGCGCGAAGGCGGACTGCGAGCCGCTCCACCGCATCGACGAGCAGGTCGTGCGCGACGAGGTCCAGCGCGCGGGGTTCAAGCTCGTCGCCGAGGGTGACTTCCTGCGCAACCCCGCCGACGCGCGCGACTGGAACGCCGACCCCGGGAAAGACCCGCGGACGCACACCCAGGACCTGTTCGTGTTGAAGTTCGTCAAGCCGTGAAAGTATCCTGCGCGGATGCTGCGCACACTCGTTGCGGCCGCCGCGCTCGCCGCGTGCGCCAAGGAGACCGTCTCCCCGCCCCCCGCCGACAAACCCGCCCCGCCGCCCGCCCAACCCGCGCCGCCGCAGCTCGAGACCCGCGATATCGTCGTGAAGCACGTCGACGACCAGGCGGCGGTGCGCGCGCGGGTGCCGTCCGACTGGGTCGGCTCGGGCCAGAGCTTCCGTCCGCCGCGCGAGATGGACGGATACCCGATCCTGGCCTTCGACATCACCTGCAACGGCGCGTGTGACGCCGCTACGTTGCCGAAGAACCTGGTCGCCCTGGTGAAAGGCACCGCGACGGGCGCGGCCCGGCCGAATCTCAATACCGGCGATCCGGCGCTCGACGCCGTGCGCCTCGACGCGGCGGTCGTCGACGAAGGGGAGTGGAAGGACGGCGGCTACCAGGCGGTGCGCGTGACCCGGCCCGCGGGCCTGACCGGTCCCTATCGCGACGAGCTGGTCGCGCGCTGCGCCCGCACCCACCCCGGCGTCGGCGCGTTCGTCCACGCGTTCGTGCGCGCGCCGGTGTCGGCGGAGAAGACGCTGTGGCCGCTCCTCCTCGAGGCGTGCAAGACGTGGGCGTACAACTGAGACTCAGCGTGCGGGCGCCGCGGGCGCGACGACCTCGACGGTCGTCCCGGCGGCGAGCGACGCGTCGGCGAGCTTGACGACGCGCTCGCTGCCGTCGAGCCCGCTCGAGAGCTGCAGCGTCGCCCCGGTGTCCCGCTCGATCGTCACGGACTTGAACGCGACCTTGCCGGCGGCGTCGACCACCGCCACGCGCGGCCCGGCGGCATCGTTGTAGAGCGCCGTCGCCGGGATCTCGACCAGGCGATGCGGCGACGGCAGCGACACCGCGACCTGCGCGTACATGCCCGGCAGGAGCTCCCCCGTGGGGTTGGGCACGCGCACCTCTGCCTTCATCGTCCGCAGCTGGGGATCGAGCGCGCCGGCGGCGCGCGCGACCTTGCCGGGGAACGACCGGTCGCCGTGCTCGCGCACGGTGACCGGCGCGGACAGGTCGGTGCGGATCGTCGGCGCCACGTCCTGCGGCACCTGGATGAACACGCGCACCGGATCGGTCGACACCAGCCGGAACAGCGGCGTCGTGCCGGTGACCAGCGCGCCGCGCTCCACCGTCCGCTCGGAGATCGTCCCGGCGAACGGCGCGACGACGCGGCTGAACGCCTTGAGCTCCACCAGCCGGGCGAGGTTCGCCTCCTGCGCGGCGACGTTCGCGCGCGCCGCCGCCACGCTGGCGTCGTCGGCCAGCGCCTGGGCCTTGCGCTGGTCGAGGTCGGACGCCGCGACGAGGCGGTCGCCGGCGAGCTTCTGGTAGCGGTCGTAGTTCATCTTCGACAGCTCGCCGTTGGCCTGCGCCTGCGCGACGGCCGCCTTCGCCTGGGCGAGCTGGGCGCGCGCCTGCGCGAGCTGCTTGTCGACCTCGGGCGTGTCGATCTCGGCCAGGAGCTGCCCGGCCTGCACCTTGTCGCCGATGTCCACCAGCCAGCGCCGGCAGTAGCCGTCGGCGCGGGGGTAGATCACCGTCTCCTCGAGCGGCTGGATCGTGCCGGGCAGGAGCAGCGCGTGATCGATGACGAGCGGCCTCGGCGCGACGACCTCCACGCGCGGCTGGGTGCGCTCGTCGGCGCGCAGCCCCGACGCCAGCGCGTCGCGCGCCTGCCGCTTGGGCAGGTAGCCGATCACGAACGCCGCCAGCAGGACGACGAGGAGCCCCACGACGATGGCGATCGCGCGGGTCCGGCCGAACGCCGCGGCCTTGGGCAGGACGAAGCCGAGGTCGTCGTCGGACGGCGGCGGGCGCTCCTGGCTCATGATTGCACCGCCGTCTCGCGTCGGCGCGCCGCTCCAGGTCGCTCGGCTGCGCCTCGCTCCAGGGTCGCGTCGATGCGCGCCTCCGCTCGACGGCTCATATGCCCTCCAGCTCGGGGTGGGTCTTCGGCGGCCGCCGCCGGAGAAAGCTGTACATGACGGGGACGAAGAACAGCGTCGTCGCGGTGGCCAGCAGCAGGCCGCCGACGACGGCACGGCCCAGCGGCGCGTTCTGCTCGCCGCCCTCGCCGAGGCCCAGCGCCATGGGGAACATGCCGATGACCATCGCCAGGGCGGTCATGAGCACCGGCCGCAGCCGCGTCATCCCCGCCGCCAGCGCCGCGCCCCGCGCGTCCTGCCCGGCGCCGCGCCGCCCGTTGGCGAACGTCACGACGAGGATCGAGTTCGCCGTGGCCACGCCGACGCACATGATCGATCCCATGAGCGCCGGCACGCTGAGCGTGGTGCGGGTGAGGAACAGGATCCACACGATGCCGGCGATCGCGCCGGGGAGCGCCATCAGGATGACCAGCGGGTCGAGCCACGACTGGAAGTTCACCACCATGAGCAGATACACCAGCAGCACTGCGAACATCAGGCCGAACGCGAGGCCGCGGAACGACGAGTCCATGCTCTCGGCCTGGCCCTTGATGCGCACCGTCGTCCCGCGCGGTAGGCTCGGCATCATCGCGTCGACGATGCCGCGGACGGCCGTCGACACCGAGCCGAGATCGGTGCCGTCGACGTTCGCCTGCACGTCGAACGTGCGCGCGACGTTGAAGTGGGTGATGTTCGCCGGGCCCACCGTCCGCGACGTGGTGGCCACGTTGCCGAGGAGCTGGGGCGTGGCCTCGCCGCGCGACAGCGGCGTGGCGTCGACGGCATCGAGCGAGCCCATCTTGTACTGCGGCGTCTGCACCGACACGAGGTATTGCACGCCGCGCTTGTCGACCCAGTAGCTCGGCGCCACCTGGCCGCTCGACGCCAGCGACACGAGCAGATCATTGGCGACGTCGCGCTCGGTGAGCCCCGCCTGGCCGGCGAGCGTCCGGTCGACGTCGATGGTGAGCTGGGGCACGCGCTGCACCTGCGCCAGGTGCACGTCGACGGCGCCGGGGACGCGCGCCATGCGGTCGGCGATGTCCTGCGCCACGGCGAGCGTCTGCGTCTCGTTGCCGATCGGCCCCACCACCTGGACGTCGATCGGCGCGGGCAGGCCGAAGTTCAGCACCTGCGTCGAGATGTCGGGCGCGAGGAAGAAGAACGTCGTGCCGGGGAAGCGGGCGCGCAGCGCGCCGCGCAGCGCGCGCACGTATCCTGCCGTGGCGCGGTGGCCCTCCTTGAGGTGGATGAGGATCTGGCCGTCGGCGGCGGAGATGAGGGCGCCCTCGCTCAGCGACAGGTTGATGCCGCTCGCGGGAATGCCCAGATTGTCGAGCATCGTCTCGATCTCCGCCGGCGGGATGACCGTCTTGATGACCGCCTCGATCTCGGCGAAGCGGCGCTCGGTCTCCTCGAGCCGCGTGCCGGGGGCGCCGCGCACGTGCAGCTTGATGAGGCCGGCGTCGACGCTGGGGAAGAAATCCTGCCCGACCAGCGGCAGGAGCGAGGTCGATGCGCCGACGAAGGCGAGGAAGCCGAGCGCGACCACGGCGCGGTGATCGAGCGCCCACGCCAGCCAGCGGCCGTAGAACGCGCGCAGGCGCTCGAAG
The DNA here is from genome assembly GCA_035259575.1 of Haliangiales bacterium. Taxonomy (GTDB): domain Bacteria; phylum Myxococcota_A; class Polyangia; order Haliangiales; family SHYZ01; genus DATFWE01. The sequence continues at coordinate 5,616 of DATFWE010000097.1, read as the reverse complement.
CCGCGGTCGAACGCGCCGAAGATGCGCGCCGCCGCGCCGCGCCGCGCCTCGCCGTGCCCCGCGGCCTCGCGCTCGAGCAGCAGCTTGACCAGCGTCGGGACGAGCGTGCGCGACAGGAAGTACGACATCAGCATCGCGGCGACCACCGCCATCGCCAGCGGCACGAACAGCGACTTGGCGGCGCCGGTCAGGAACGTGACCGGCACGAACACGATGCAGATGCACAGCGTCGACACGAACGCCGGCACCGCGATCTCCTGCGCGCCGTCGACGATGGCGCGGATGAACGGCTTGCGGCGGCTCATGTTGCGGTGGATGTTCTCGATCGCCACCGTCGCGTCGTCGACGAGGATGCCGACCGCGAGCGCCATCCCGCCGAGCGTCATGACGTTCAGCGACTGGCCGAGCGCGGCGAGCACGATGATCGACGTCAAGATCGACAGCGGGATGCTGATGACGACGATGAGCGTCGACCGCCACGACCCCAGGAACAGGAGGATCATCAGCGCCGTCAGCCCCGCCGCGATCATCGCCTCGCGCAGGACGCCGTCGATCGACGCGCGGACGAACAGCGACTGGTCGAACAGCAGCGACGTCCGCAGCTCCTTGGGCAGGCGGCTCATCGTCTGGGGCAGGACGTCGCGGATGCGCGCCACGACGTCGAGCGTCGACGCGTTGCCGTTCTTGAGGATCGACATGAGCACCGAACGGCGGCCCTCGACGTGCACCATGTTCGTCTGCGGCGCATAGCCGTCGCGCACGTTGGCGACGTCGCGCAGGTACACCGTGGTGCCGCGCGTCGTCTTGATGGGCATGGCGCCCAGCTCCTCGATCGCCGCCGGCGTCGAGTACATCACGACCGGGTACTCGTTCGTGCCCATCTTGGCGGTGCCCGACGGCAGGACGACGTTCTGCAGGCCGAGCGCGGCGTTGACGTCGCGCGGCGACAGCCCCCACGCGTAAAGTCGCAGCGGATCGATGTCGATCATGATCTGCCGCTGCTTGCCGCCGTAGGGCCACGGGATCTGCGACCCCTGCACGGTGGCGATGTCGGCGCGGATGAAGTTCACGCCGTAGTCGAACAGCTGCTGCTCGGACAGGGTGTCGCTTTGCAGCGCGACCTGGAGGATGGGCACGTTCGACGCGCTGTAGCGGATGATCAGCGGGGGCACGGTCCCCGGCGGCATCGATCGCACCGCCGTCTGCGCCGTGGCGGTCACCTGCGCGACCGCGGCGTCGACGCTCGCCCCCGGCTGGAGGAAGATCTTGATCACCGCGATGCCGGTCAACGACTGGCTCTCGACGTGCTCGATGTTGTTCACCACCGTCGTCAGGAACCGCTCGAAGTTGGAGACGATGCGCTTCTCCATCACCTCCGGCGGCAGGCCGCCGTAGTTCCAGATGACGGAGATGACGGGGATGTCGATGTCCGGGAAGATGTCCGTCGGCATGCGCGTCACCGCGAGCGCGCCGACGATCACGATCAGCATCGACATGACGATGAACGTGTAGGGGCGCTTGAGCGCGATCGCGACGAGGCGCATCGGCCTCGCTGATGATGCGCCAGCGGCGGCCGGAGCGCCAGCCGGCCCGCTACTGCCCGACGCCGGCGAGCCAGGAATAGTGAGGTTTGCGGTCGAAGTGGTGGGTCGACTCGATGTTGCGCACAGTTCCGGACTTGGAGCGCATGACCACCGACGATGTTCGTGCGCCGCCGCCGAAGTACTGCACCCCGCCCAGGAACGCCCCGTCGGTGACGCCGGTCGCCGCGAACATGACCTCCCCCTGGGCGAGGTCGTCGAGGTGGTAGATGCGGTCCTTGTCGACGATGCCCATCCGCTGCGCCCGCGCCCACTCCTCGTCGCTGCGGAACTTCAGCCGGCCGTGCATGTCGCCGCCGACGCAGCGCAGCGCCGCCGCCGCCAGCACGCCCTCGGGCGCGCCGCCGATGCCGAACAGGACGTCGATGCCCGTCTCCGGCTTGCACGTCGCGATCGCCGCCGAGACGTCTCCGTCGGTGATGAGGCGGATGCGCGCGCCGGCCCGGCGCACCTCGGCGATGAGGTCCTTGTGGCGCGGCCGATCGAGGATGATGGCCGTGACGTCCTGCACCCGCCGGCGCTTCGCCGCGGCGATCGCCTCGAGGTTCCACGTCGGGCTGCGGGTGATGTCGATCGCGCCGCGCGCCTCCGGGCCGACGGCGATCTTGTCCATGTACGTGTCGGGCGCGTTCAGGAACTGGCCGTGCTCGGCCATCGCGATCACCGCGATGGCGTCGGGCTGCCCCGTCGCGCACAGGTTCGTCCCCTCGAGCGGATCCACGGCGATGTCGACCTCCGGCATGTTGGGATCGCCGGTCTTCCAGCCGGCGCCTACCCGCTCGCCGATGAACAGCATCGGCGCCTCGTCGCGCTCGCCCTCGCCGATGACCACCGTGCCGCGGATGCCCATGGTGTCGAACGCGCGCCGCATCGCCTCGACCGCCGCCTGGTCCGCGCCCTTGGCATCCCCGAGCCCCATGAACCGCGCCGAGGCCAGCGCCGCCGCCTCGGTGATCCGCACCGCTTCCAGCGCCAGGTTTCTGTCCAGCATGGCACCACGTTACTCCAGTAGCGCCCGCACCTCCTCGGGAATCCGCACCGCGCGCCCGCTCCGGTCCACGCAGGCGTGGATCGTCCAGCCGTCGGCCAGGAGCTCCTCGCCGCGCTTGACCTCGTAGCGGAAGCGGATCGACGCGCGCTTCACCTCGTCGACGACGACGGTGACGTGCACCAGGTCGTCGTAGCGCGCCGGCCGCCGGTAGGCGACGTGCGCCTCGATTACCGGCATCCCCCAGCCGGCCTTCTCCAGCTCGGCGTAGGGCCGCCCGGCGCGGCGCAGGAACGCGCCGCGCGACGCCTCGAACCAGCGCAGGTAGTTCGCGTAGTAGACGATGCCCATCTGATCGGTGTCGCCGAAGATCACGCGGATCTCCGTCGTCGCGCTCAATCGCCGAGTCGGATGAGACATGTCTTTCGCGCCACCGTGGGCAGCTTGTCGATGATGGCGAGCGCCTCGCGCACCTGCGCCTCGGTCGCGACGTGCGTCAGCATGACGACGGTGACCGGCTTGTCCGGATCCTCGGCGCCCTCCTGGACGACCTGGCGCAGCGAGATCTGGTGGTCGCCGAGGATCCCGGCGAGCTGGGCGAGCACGCCCGGGCGGTCGATCACGGTGAAGCGCAGGTAGTAGCGGCAGCGCAGCGCCCCCGGCTCGCGCATGGGCCGATCGGTGAGGCTGCGGAAGCTGCGCAGCGGCAGGCGACCGGTGACCCGGCCGAGGATGTTGCGCGACAGCTCGATCACGTCGGACACGACCGCCATCGCCGTCGGCATCATGCCGGCGCCGCGGCCGTAGTACATGGAGTGGCCGAGCGCGTAGCTCGACACGTAGACGGCGTTGTTGACGCCCGTCACCGACGCGAGCAGCCACCGGCGCGGGATCATCGTCGGGCACACGCGCGCCTCCAGGCCGTCGTCGTGGCTCTTGGCGATGACCAGCGGCTTGACGACGTAGCCGAACTTGTCCGCATAGGCGAAGTCCACCGGCTCGAGCGCGCGGATGCCCTCGACGTAGATGTCGTCGAGGCGGATGCGCGAGCCGAACGCGAGCATCATGAGGATGGCGAGCTTCTGCTGGGCGTCGCCGCCGTCGACGTCGAGCGCCGGATCGGCCTCGGCGTAGCCCGCGTCCTGCGCCGCGCGCAGGACGTCCGCGAACGGCGTCCCCTTCTCGGCCATCTCGGTGAGGATGAAGTTCGAGGTGCCGTTGACGATGCCGTAGAGCTCTTCGATGCGGTCCGAGGCGAGCCCCTCGCGCAGCGCGCGGATGATGGGGATCCCGCCGCACACCGCCGCCTCGTAGTAGATGTCGACGCCGCGGCGTTCGGCGGCCGAGAACAGCTCGTCGCCGTGGGCCGCCAGGAGGAGCTTGTTCGCCGTGACCACGTGCCGGCGCGAGTCGATCGCCTGCAGCACGTACTGGCGCGCCGGCTCGTCGCCGCCGATGAGCTCGACGATGACCTCGACCCCGGGGTCGTCGATGACGGCACGCGCGTCCGTGGTGAGGAGCTTCTTGTCCACCTGGACCAGGCGGCGTTTTTCCGCCTTTTGCACCGCGATCTTGCGGACGACGACGCGGGCCCCGAGGCGCGCCTCGATGGCCGCGACGTTGTCCTGGATGAGCTTGACGACGCCGGAGCCGACGTTTCCGAGGCCGAGCAGGCCGACGCCGATCTCGCGCATAGGCGCGAAAAGCTAGACCACCGGGGCGATTCGCGCAAGGGGGGGGGCGCACGCCGCTCTCTGCGCGGCATCGACTCTGACGGTCGCCCCGCCAACCCCCGCGTGGGGGCGCGTCCTGCCCGACGGAGCGACCGTTTCGCAATATCTGCCGAAATGAAAACGGACGGTGAACGTGGCCTCCTTTCCGGGGGGCGGGGGCTGTTTTTCAAAGTCTGGCAGTAGCAGGGCCTGTGCGACGGTGTGAGCCGACCGCGACCTCGCGCCGCGGTGCCGAAGGGGGCGTCCTGGCGTCGCGGTCGGGTCAAGCGCGGTGGGCGGCCCTCCCGATCGCATCGCCGGCACCGCGCCGGGCCGTCCACCGGCGCGTCAAGCGCGTCACCGTCCACAGGCCCGCACCGTGCTACCCGTTTTCCGCTCGACGCCGGACGCATTTATGGCATATATTTTCCCAATGCGTCGAACGGGGGATAGGACCGCGCAGAAGCAGCTGGACTTCGGGTTCCGGACGCCGCGGCGGCGGCGTCGCGGGCGACCGCCGAAGCCAGGATCGGGCGTCCCGCACCTTCCGCGCTCGGTCCACGCGCGTTTTCCGCTGCACGTCACCCTTCGGGTGAAGCAGCACGTTTGGCAGCTCCGCAGCCGGCGATGCTTCCGCGTTCTCGAACGCGCCTTCCGCGCCGCGGCCGCGCGCTTCGATACGCGCATCGCCCAGTTTTCCGTGCAGTGGAACCATATCCACGTCGTCGTCGAGACGCGCGACGCCCGCGCGCTGGCGCGCGCGGTCCAGGGCATGGCGATCCGAATGGCCAAGGGCCTCAATCGCGTCATGGGGCGCAAGGGCACGGTCTTCGCCGACCGCTATCACTCGCGCGCGTTGCGTACGCCGACGGAGGTGCGAAAGGCGCTCGTCTACGTCCTGGGCAACGCACGAAAGCATCTCGCTGCGCTCGGCTATAAGCTGTCGCCGAGCTTCTTGGATGAGTACTCATCCGCGGCGTGGTTCGACGGCTGGGCCGTGCCGCCGACGCCGCCGCCGGGCGACCCGCCGGTTGCGCCCGCGCGCACGTGGCTCCTCACGACGGGCTGGCGCGACCGCGGCGGAGGTCCGCTCCGCCGCGACGAGATGCCGCATCCAAACAGTAGCCGGCCCGCGCCTGCGGCGCGGTCCCACGCGCAGAGAATAGCCGGGTCCCCGCGCCTGCGGCGCGGTCCCACGCGCAGAGAATAGCCGGGTCCCCCTGCGGCGCGGTCCCACGCGCAGAGAATAGCCGGGTCCCCCTGCGGCGCGGTCCCACGCGCAGAGAATAGCCGGGTCCCCCTGCGGCGCGGTCCC
>DATFWE010000096.1:0-9241 GCA_035259575.1 Haliangiales bacterium | reverse complement strand
GTCGAGGGCACCCCGTGACGTCGGTTCCCGCCGTGGCCGGCCGCGGTGGACCGTGGGCAGGGCGGAAGATCGTCGGGCGCATCGTCGCCACCGTGGGCGGCCTGGGCTACTCGCCCGTCGCGCCCGGCACCCTCGGCACCGCGGCGGCGATTCCGCTCGCGTGGGCGCTTCGCGACGTCCCGCCCGCGGCGTACGTCGCGATCGCCGTGGGCGTCATCGCCGTCGCGGTGTGGGCCGCGGGCGAAGCGGACGCGGCGTGGGGCACGCACGACAGCCGGCGCATCGTCGTCGACGAGGTGGCGGGCTATCTCGTCGCCGCGTCGACGATCGCGCGCGGCGACATCTGGCAGCTCCTCGCCGCCTTCGTCCTTTTCCGCATCGCCGACGTCGTCAAGCCGTGGCCCGCGCGCACGATCGATCGCGCCTGGCCCGGGGGCCCGGGGGTCGTCTTCGACGATGTCGCCGCCGGCGCGTGGGCCGCGGTCGTCCTCGCCATCTTGCGGAGGTTCGTCGGATGACGCGGCCGCGCATCTTCGATCGGCTGCGCGTCCTTGCCCGCCGCCTGCGGCCGCTGCTCGCCCTGTGGCGCGTCCTGCCCCTTGCCGTGCTCGTCGTCGTCGTCGCCGTGTTTCGCGACGAGATCGCGCGCGCGGCGGCGCGCATGCTCGACCTGCGCCCGATCGTATTCGCCATCATCCCGCTCTACATCCTGTGGAACCACATCGCGGGCTACAGCTGGCAGAGCCTGATCGCGGCGACCGCGCCCGATCAGCCCAAGGTGCCCGCGCTGCGCCTGGCGCTCCTCCGCCTCCAGTCCCAGGCGATCAACATGGCGATCCCCGCGCTCATCGGCCTAGGCGGCGGCGCACTGCGCATCGGCCTCACCCGGCGCGTCGGCCTCGCGTCCGCCGCGGCCGCCGCGGTCCTGGACGACATCGCCGGCGGGGTCGGCGGGCTCCTGTTCGTCGCCGGCGGCGTTCTCCTCCACTCCGGCGCGCTGTTCGGCATCCCCTACCCCACCATCGCCGCGATCTTCGGCGGCGTGGGAGTCGCCCTGTGGCTGGCGACCGTCTTCGGCTTGCCGGCGGTCGCCGCCCGCATCCGCCCCGAGCGCGCGCTGGGTCAGGCGGCGCGCGTGCTCGCGCACAACCGGCGCCGCCTCGTCCCCGCGTTCACCATCGGCTCGGCCTGGCATCTCGCCGAGCGCGTGCTGTGCGCGGGCGAGATCTACCTCGCGTTCCTCGCCCTCGGCGCGCCCGCCGGGATCGCCGACGCCGCGTTCGTGCATGCGATGTCCGTCGCCGTCGGCCTGCTCCTGTTCTTCCTCCCCGGCCAGCCCGGCGCCGCCGACGCGGCGATCGCCGCGGCGTGCGCGACGGTGGGGCTCGATCCGTCGACCGGGCTCACCGTGGCGCTCGTCCGCCGCGCCCGCACGCTCGCGGTCATCGGCGCCGGCCTCCTCTCGCTCGCCGTCATGCGCCGCGCCGAGGCCGTCGCACCCGTCGCGGAGGCGGAGGGACCGTGAAGATCCTCTATGTCCAGCCCGCGGAGGCGTTCGGCGGCGCGGAGCGACAGGGCGTCCTGCACATCCGCCACCTCCCGGACCACGGCATCGACGTCGTCCCCGTCGTCGGCCCCGGCCGGGCGATCGTCGCCGCGCTCGCCGAAGCGGGCGTCGCGCATCACGTGTTCTTCCCCGACCTGCCCAGCGCGACGCACAAGAAGATGTCCATCGGCGGCAACCTCCGCTATCTCGGCGAGTGGACGCGCGCGGTGTGGCGTTCGGCGGCGGCGCTCGCCGACGTTGCGGCCGCGCACGCGCCCGACCTCATCGTCGCCAGCCGCACCGTCGGTTGGGCCGTCGCCGCGCCCGCCGCCGGCCGGCTCGGCATCCCGTGGGTCGCGCGCGCGGGGACCCCGCCGGCCACGCGGCTGGCGCCGCTCGGCTTCCTCGGCCTGCAGCGCGCGTGGCCGCCGCCCGCGGCGCTCATCGTCAACTGCGAGGCGGTGCGGCGCGCGCACGCGCCGTGGTTTCACTGCCCGACGGTGATCGTGAGGAATGCGGTCGACACGCGCGCCTTCGATCCGGCGACGCCCGCAAGCCCGCCCGCGGGCGTTCCCGCAGGCGCGCGCGTCGTCGGCGTGGCCGCCCGCCCGGCGCCGGAGAAGGGGCTCGACTTCTTCTTGGACGTCGTCGCCCGCGTGGTCCGGCGCGTCCCCGACGCCGCGTTCGTGTGGGCGGGCGCGTTCGGCTGGCTGCCCCACTTCGAGGCCGCGGCGCGCCGCGCCGGGCTCGCGCGCGCGCTTCGCTTCGTCGGCCACGTCGAGGACGTGGCCGGATTCTACGCGGCGTGCGACGTCGTCGCCCTGCCGTCGCGCCGCGAGGGCTCGCCCAACGCCCTCCTCGAGGCCATGGCGATGGCGCGGCCCGTCGTCGCCACCGCGGTGGGCGGCATTCCCGAGATCGTCCGCTCCGGCGCCGAGGGACTGCTCGTCCCCCCGGACGACGCCGGCGGATTCGCCGACGCGCTCACCACGCTCTTGACCCAGCCCGTCCTGCGGCGGCGCATGGGGGCGGCCGGGCGGCGTCGCGCCGTCGCCGACCACTCCATCCCGGCGGTCGTCGCCGATCTCGCCGGCGCGCTCCGGTCGGTCGCGCCGGCGACCGCCGCCGCGCGAGGAGCCGCCTGATGCGCGTCCGCCGGCCGCTCCGCTCGCTCGTGCGCCTGCTCGTCCGCAAGTCGCCGATCGAGGCCCAGCTCATCGTGACCCGCCGGTGCAACCTGTCGTGCGGCTATTGCACCGAGTACGACGATCACTCGCCCGAGGTCCCCTACGACGTCCTCCGCGAGCGCATCGACGCGCTCCACCGCCTCGGCGTCCTCAACATCGCCATGCTCGGCGGCGAGCCGCTGCTCCACTCGCGCATCGCCGACGTCATCGCCTACGCGAACCGCCGCGCGCAGGTCTCGGTGACGACGAACGGCTTCCTCGTCTCGGATCGCATGATCGACGAGCTCAACCGCGCCGGGCTCGCCAACATGCAGGTGTCGATCGACGCGGTTCGCCCCGACCCGACCGGCTACCTGCAGAAGACGCTCAAGCCGCTCAAGCCCAAGCTCGATCGGCTCGCCGCGCGCGCGGCGTTCGACGTCCACTGCACGGTGGTCCTCGCGCCCGGGAACCACGACGGCGTGCGCGAGCTCCTCGGCGAGCTCGCCCGCTACCCGTTCCGGGTGTCGCTCAACATCCTCCACGACGCGAACGGCCGCGCCGCCGCCTACGGCCCCGAGATGGAGGCGGTGTGGAACGACCATTACGCGAGCGGACGGGCGTTCTCGTACCTCGAGGAGGACTACGGGCGCCGGCTCCTCCGCGGCGAGCGGCCGGAATGGCGGTGCCTCGCCGGGGCGCGCTTCCTCTACGTCGATGAGCACGGCGATGCGCAGTTCTGCTCGGCGCAGATCGGCCGGCTGGGGAAGCCGATCGTCGAGTACACCGCCGCCGACCTCGACGCCCACCGCCACGGCGCAAAGGGGTGCGAGCCCGGATGCGCGATCCTCTGCACCTATCGCGACTCGCTCCTCGAGAACGCGCCGTGGCGGGCGGTGACGTCGATGGCGCGCGCGCTGCGCGCCGGCGGCGTGTCCCGCCGGGCGCCCGAGGACGCGGCGGCGCCCGCCGGCCGTCGCTACCTGCCGGTGGTGAGGCCATGAGCGACCGAGCGACGGCGAGGAAAGAGGCGCCCATGGAGCGAGGCGCAGCCGAGCGACCCGGCGCCCCGAGCCGGCGCGAGGGAGCGACGCAACAATGAGCGACCCGAACCAGACCCGGCGGTGGCGCTTCCCGCTCCTGTGCGTGGTCCTCGCGGCCGCCCACTTCACGTCCGTGTGGGCCACGGGGCGAATTCGCGTCGAGCACGTCCTCGCCGACGTGCTCCTCGCCGCGCTGCCATGGTTCGGTGCGCGCGCGGAGTCGTTCGTCCGCGGCGCCGTCTTTCTTGCGCTGGGCGGCGCGCTCTTCGACAGCCAGGGCGTGCTCCTGTCGCTGCGCGGCGACATCGCGACCGGCGCGATCCGCGCCGTCGACCGCGCCGTGTTCCCCGCGCCGGGCGGCCTGTCCTGGCCGGAGTGGTTCTCCGTGCACCACGCGGCCGGCCTCGACCTCGCCGCCGGCTTTGCCTACGCCAACTACCTGTGGTGGGTCTTCGCCGCCGCGGTGGTCGTGTTCTTCATCGACGTGCGGGCGTTCTATCGCCTGTGCGTGGCGTTCGCGGCGACGATCGCCGCGGGCATCGTCATCTACCTCATCGTCCCCGCGGCGCCGCCCTGGTACGTGGCCGCCCACGGCCCGGGGCCCGCAGATCCGGCGACCGCGCTGCCGAACGCGGCGGGCGCGGCGCGCGTCGACGCGCTCCTCGGCGTCACCTACTTCGCGCGCTTGTACTCGCGCAACCCGAACGTGTTCGCCGCGATGCCCTCCCTGCACGTCGCGTTTCCGCTGCTCACCGTGTGGACGCTGGGCGCGACGCGCACGGCGTTTCGCATCGCCACCATCGCGTTCACCCTGCTCATGGCATTTGCGGCCGTCTATCTCGATCACCACTGGGTCGCCGACGTCGTCGTCGGCGCCGCGCTGGCCAGCGCCGTCAGCCTCGCCGTCCGCGCCTGGGTCATCCCATGAACCTGCTCACCCCTTCCCGCCGCCTCGCCTCGTGGATCGATCGCCGCCGTCGCGCGATCCTCATCGCGTCCGCGGTGACGTTCGTCGTCGGCGCCGCGCTCGCGTCGCGCCTGCCCGTCCGCGGCGACTTCGCCAACCTCTTGCCCCCCGACGCGCAATCGGTGCAGGACCTGAAGGCGCTCGAGGGAAGGGCGCGCGCCTTCGGCACGGTGATGGTCGTCATCGAAGCGGACGATCCCGCGCTGCGCGCCCGCGCGGCCGACGTCATGAAGCGCAAGCTGCAAGCGCTGCCGGCGGGCCTCGTCGCGCAGGTCACCTGGGACGACGCCGACGCGCGGCGGTTCGCGTGGCAGAACCGCTTCCTCTACGCGTCGATCGACGACCTCGTCGACGCGCGCGACGCCCTGCGCGAGCACATCCGCGCGGCGAAGCTCAAGGGCAACCCCCTCTACGTCGATCTCGAGGACGAGCCCGACCGCGACCCCGCCCCCGACGAGCGGACGCGACGGCTGCGCGACAAGATCGCCGACGCCGAGCGCGCGAAGGACGCGCCGTCGGCGCTCGTGTCCAAGGACGGGCGGGTGCAGCTCGTGCTCGTGCGCACGCCGTTCGCCGCCGCCGAGGTGTCCCAGGGGAGCGCGCTGGTGGCGGAGCTCGACGCCGCCGCGACCGAGGCGCGCCGCGTCGCTCCGGGCGCCGCCGTCGGCCTCACCGGCGACGTCATCACCACCATGCACGAGCATCGATCGATCCTCGAAGGCATGGTCCTGGCGACGGTGCTGACCGTCGTCGTCGTGGGCGCCGGGCTGCTCCTGTACTACCGCACGGCGATCGGCGTCCTCTGCCTCCTGTGGGCGCTCGCGGTGAGCGCGGTGGCGACGTTCGCGTTCACGTGGGCGGCGATCGGCCATCTCAACCTCGCGACCGCCTTCTTCTCGTCGATCATCGTCGGCAACGGCATCAACTTCGGCCTCATCCTGCTCGCCCGCTACGGCGAGGAGCGCCGGCACGGACGCCGCGGCGTCGACGCGCTCGCGCAATCCATCGGCGGCACGGCGGCGGGGACGCTCACGGCGGCGCTGACGGCGGCGGTGGCCTACGGCTCGCTGGTCGTGACCCAGTTCCGCGGCTTCCGCCATTTCGGCATCATGGGCGGCGTCGGCATACTCCTGTGCTGGGTGGGCGCGTACACCGTCCTGCCCGCGGCGCTCGCGGTCTGGGAGCGCCGCGGCCGGCTGTCGCCCGGTCGCGAGCCGGCGATCGGACGGTTCCTGGTGCGTCTGGTGCCGCTGCGCGGCGCGACGACGCTTGCCGCCGGCCTAGCGCTCGCGGTGGGCGCGGGCGCCGCCGCGATCAGCTACGTCGCGTCGCGCCCGTTCGAGGTCGACGTGCGCAAGCTGCGGTCGGAGAACGCGGCGATCGCGGAGGCTCGGCGGTGGCAGACGACGGCGGATCGGGCGTTCGGCGTCGGCATCTCGGGCGGCTTCGTCATCGCGGTGCCCGACCGGGCGCAGGCCCGCCGCGTCGTCGACAGGCTGCGCGAGGTCGATGCCGGCAAGCCCGAGGCGGAACGCATGTTCCAGCGGGTGACGAGCCTCGACGACCTCCTCCCCGCCGACCAGGAGCGCAAGCTCGGCGTCCTCGCGGACATCCGCAGCCTCCTCGACCGCAACGCCGACAAGCTCGACGACGCGGACCGTGAGGACGCGACGCGCCTGCGTCCGCCCGACGACCTGCGTCCGCTCGGCGACGCCGACGTGCCGGAAGCGCTCGCGTGGCCGTTCACCGAGCGCGACGGCACGCGCGGCCGCCTGGTGCTCGCCAACATCGGCGATCGCTTCGACCAGTGGAACGCCGACGACCTCGTCGCGTTCGCCGCCGCGGTGCGCGAGCTCGACCTCGGACCCGACGTGCTGCTCGGCGGCTCGCTGTTCGTGTTCGCCGACGTGCTCGCGTCGATGGAGGTCGACCTCCCCGTGGCAACGCTGTGCGCGCTCCTCGGCTCGGTTCTCGTCGTCGCCATGATGTTCGGCGTGCGCCGCCACGGCGTGATCACGCTCGTCTGCTGTGTCGCCGGCACCACGCTCATGCTCGCCGTCGCGTCGCTCATCGGCCTGCGCGTGCATTTCCTGGACTTCATCGCCCTGCCCATCACCGTGGGCATCGGCATCGACTATGCCGCCAACATCGTCGCGCGCGAGCGCCAGGAGGGATCCGGCGGGGCGCGGCGCGCCGTCGCCACCGCGGGCGGCGCGGTCGCCCTGTGCTCGTTCACGACGATCGTCGGCTACGCGTCGCTGCTGCTGTCGCAGAACCGCGGCATCCGCTCGTTCGGCCTCGCCGCCATCATCGGCGAGGCGACGTGCCTGGCCGCGGCGCTCGTGCTCGCGCCCGGGATGCTCATCGCCCTGGGGCGGCGCGTGCGCCGGTCCCGGCAGCCCGACGAGGACGGGCGTCGGCTCACCATGTAGCGGGGGAGACTACGGGCAGAAGGCGGGGGTGGCGAACGACTCGACGATGACGATGGGCGCGCTGGTCGTGCCCGACGCGCCGACGCCGACCCCATACTGGGCGAACGCGCGCCAGATGAGGCACTCGACCAGCGAGTCCCCGGTGGGCGTCGCAACCGAGGCGAGCATGCCGTCGCGCATGTCCTCGAACGCAGGCGTCGACGGCGTGAAGTTCATGCCGCCGACGAAGACGGTGAGGAGGTCCTCATTGGTGAGGCCGTTGGCCTGGAAGAGCTCGCTCAAGCGCCACATCGCCGCGGCGTAGATCTCGCCGTCGTTGTGGACCTCCTGGCCGGTCACATCGCCGTAGGTCAGCGGGTAGCCGGAATAAGGGAAGCGGCGGACGCCTCCGGGGTTGCCGAAGGCGTACTCGCCGATCCGGTCGTCGCCGTTGACCAGGAACGCGACCGTATCGCTCGCGCCCTCGCCGATGGCCCCGGCCATCGGGCCGCTCATGCCGCCGATCATGCGCCACGTGAGGCCGTGGCCGTACTCGTGAAAGACGATGTCGGCGTCGAGATCGCCGTCGATCATGGGCGGCAGCACCGCGTCCCTGCGCATGGTGGCGTTGAGGCCGGCGAGGTTGGCCTTGAGGGTCGCGCCGTCGTTCTGGCTGACCATGACCGCCGGGATGCGGATACGCCTGTTGGTGCCGCCCATGACGAAGGTCGCGTCGCCCCCGGTGTTGTTGGCCACGATCACGCCGACTGCGCCCGCGAGCTGCGCGTTCAGCACCTTGTTCACGAAGGCGCACGTGCCGCGGTCGATGAGCGCGATCTTGCCGCTCAGGCCGGCGCCCGCGCCCTCGCACGCGTCGGTGGGGGTGCCGGCGCCGTCGTTGACCAGAACGACGTCCCCGGTCAGGCCGGTCGTCGTCAGCGCCGCACCGAACGCCGCGCGGCGCGCCTCCAGGGTCGCCACGAACGGCGAATGGACCACGACCTCGTGGTCGGGCACCGACGACGACCAGAGGTACATCTGCATGCGCGGCGAGCTTCCGTCGGCGGGGGTGGCGAAGTTCGCGTTGTCGGTGCCGCCGCCGTCCTGGGCTTCCGCCTTGACCGGGTCGCCGCCGGCGCCGCCCTTACCAAAGTTGTCCGCCTGGAAGTTGCCGGCGCTCTCGGTGAAGCCGTGCCGGTAGAGGATGTCGTGGATGACGTTGTTGAGGTAGAAGAGGTTCTGCACCGCCGCCTCGCGGTTGTCCGTGGTCGACGGCGAGACCGTCAGGTCGGCGACGGTGAGAAACTCGCCGGTGACGACGGCGGTGCCCCCGCGGTCGGGCTGGTTGTTGGACTTGGCGTCGAGGTAGGCGTTGGCGTTGTTGCCCGCGATGTTGATCGTCGTCTGCGCCCCGCCCCCGAGCCAGCCGATCGGCGATTCCGCGTTGCCCGCGCCGGGCCCATCCACGACGACCTGCGCGCCCTTGCCCGGGTCCTCGCGGAAGACGTTGTACCTGTCGGTGTTGGTGCGGAGCTCGACCGAGGCCACGCGTCCGTCGGCGTCGACGATCGTATGGTGGAGGAGGTTACGGTCGCGCGACCAGGTCCGGACCTCGAACCCGGCGCGCAGCCCGCCCGCACCGTCGACGAACAGCACGCGCTCGACGGCGGGCTCGGCGTAGAAGACCTCCCCGCGGTCGTAGCGCGCGGTGTTCCCCTGGCGGCCGATTTCGACGGGCGCAGTGGCCAGTTGGTAGCCGAGGTGGACGAGCGCTGCGTCGAGCGCGTGTCGCTCGTCGACGCGCCGCGTCTCCAGGCGGCCGGCCGGAGCCGACACGAGGTGATCGATGGCATCGACTAGCTCTCGGCGATCGTCGACGGTCGCCTTGAGGTAGCGCCCGACGACGCGGTAGCCGTCGATCGCCTGCTCGAAGCGCAGGTGGGTCATGCCGGTGCGAGCGATGTAGCGTTCCTCGGCGGCGAGCAGCGTGTCGGCGTCGCGTCCGCGCTCGCGGATGAACTCCTTCACGACCGCCGACGGCGCGGCCGTCGAGGGCAACGTCAGCCGCCGGCCGGGCTGAGAGCGATAGACGATGGCGCGGCTCGCGG
>DATFWE010000095.1:0-23708 GCA_035259575.1 Haliangiales bacterium | reverse complement strand
GTGTGTCCGTCGTGGTCGGCGCGGTGCCTGGCGCTCGCCGCGACCAACGTCATGCCGCAGACCGGATCGATCTCTTCGGGCTCCGCTCGTTCCTCCACGACCGGCGCCACCGCGCGGCGCAGCTTCACGATCTCCGCCAGGATGCTGAGCGCCACCTCCTCGGGGAGGCGCGCGCCGATGTCGAGGCCGGCCGGGTTGTGGATGCGGTCGAGCGCCTCGGCGGGGATGCCGCGGCCGAGGAGCGTCGCGCGCAGCTCGGCGAAGCGCTTGCGGCTGGCCACGACGCCGAGGTAGGCAGGCCGGGCGTCGATCGCCGCCGCCGCCGAGCCCTCATCGTCCTCGCCCATGGTCGCCACCACCGCGTAGACGGGCGCGGTCGGGCGCACGCGCAGCTCGGGCGCGCCCGCGTCGGCGAACACGCGGTCGACGGGCGGCAGCCCGGCGCGGTCCGCGGCGGGGGCGACGACGTCCACCGCGTAGCCCATCGCCTTGCCCAGCGACGCCAGCGCGCGCACCGCCGGCGACGCGCCGAAGAGGAGGAGGCGCGGGGCGGGGAGGACCGGCTCGAGATAGATGTCGACGGACCCTCCGCTGTGGCAGCTCATCGGCAGCGAGCTCACGCCCGGGCGCGTCTCGGCGGTCGGGTCGGGCGACAACGAGATCAGGCGCGGCTTGCCGTCGGCGAGCGCGCGCTTCGCCTCGCGGCGCACCGTCGGCTGGGTGCAGTTGCCGCCGAGCCAGCCGTGGTAGCCGCCGTCGGCGGTGATGACCGCCATGTCGCCCTGCTGCGCCGAGCTCGCCGACTCGCGCCGCACCACCATGGCCAGGACGAACGGCTCGCCCCGGCGGGCCAGGTCCGCGGCGAGCTGGAGGATCTCTGCGCGCATCAGGCGCCTCCCGTGCGGCTCGACGTCCCGGCCGCCAGCAGCACACCGGCCACCCGGTCATCCATCGCGACATCTCCTTCTGGCGTGGGCCCGCCGAAAGCCCTAGAAGGGTACGGCCCGGACCCGCCCCGGTCAACTCCGCCGGGTCAATCGTCCTCGCGCAGGGCGCGTCCTACA
This sequence comes from Haliangiales bacterium, assembly GCA_035259575.1. Lineage (GTDB taxonomy): Bacteria > Myxococcota_A > Polyangia > Haliangiales > SHYZ01 > DATFWE01. The sequence goes on along the minus strand of DATFWE010000095.1, from coordinate 22,644 downwards.
TCGTCGTCCTTTCCGTCCACCCCGTCCACGACGACCAGCTTCGGCTGGGGCGCCGGGGGGGCGACGTCCTGCGTCACGGTCGCGGGCGAGGGCGCGCGCAGGTTCTGCGTGGCGGAGGCGGCCTCCTTTTGCCAGGGATACTCGATGCGCGCGTGGCCGGCGTGCGTCAGCGTCGCCGCCAGCGTGTCGCCGAGAAGGCGCAGCTCGGCCAGGCTGAGGCCCGACTCGTCGAGCTGACCCTGGCGCAGCTTGGTGGTGACGATCCGCGACACCAGCGTCTCGATCGCCCGGGCGTCGCCGCGCGCGAGCGTGCGCGACCCCGCCTCGACCGCGTCGCACAGGCAGAGGATCGCCGTCTCCTTGGACTGCGGTTTGAGGCCGGGGTAGCGGAACGCCGCCTCGCTGAGCCCCTTGGGATTGCCCTGTTCCTGGCACCTGCCCCAGAAGTACTCGAGCAGGCCGTCTCCGTGGTGCATGTGCATGAAATCGATGATCGGCTCGGGGAGGCCGGCCTCGCGCCCCAGCCGCACCCCCTCGGTCACGTGGGAAAAGATCGCGTCGGCGGACATCTCCGGCGGCAGCGCGTCGTGGGGGCTCGGCTGCCCGGGGGCGAGGTTCTCGATGTAGTAGGGCGGCTGCAGCGACTTGCCGAGATCGTGGAAGTAGGCGCCGACGCGCACCAGGAGCGCGTTCGCGCCGATGGCGTTCGCCGCGATCTCGGCGAGGTTCGCCATGGCGAGGCTGTGCTGCCACGTTCCCGGCGCCTCGACGGCGATGCGGCGCAGGAGCGGGTGCTCGAGGTCGGCCAGCGCCTGCAGCGTGGCCCGGGGGAGGTCGCCGGCGAGCCACTCGACCACGCCGCGACCGAGCGCCGCGAGGACGCCGCCCACGATGCCCCCGGCGGCGGAGGCGATCCAGCCGGACTCCAGCGGGTGCGCGAGCTCGGCGACGGGGAGCTCGCCGTGGCGCACCGCCGCGAGCGCCGCGTAGGCCGCCGCGCCCGCGAGCGCCGCGCCGCACCCGGCGAGGATCAGCTGGCCGCCGCGCTTGGGCCGGTCGGACACGGCGAGCGCGCCGCCGGCGCCCTGGACGAACAGGCCCACCGCCAGCAGCGGATCGGGGGCGCCGAGGCAAGCCACCGCGAACGCGCCGCCCGCGGCGAGGGCGATCCCGGCGGCGCGCCCCAGCACCGCGGCGCCGAGGATCCCGAGCGCCGCCACCGGCGCGCCGTACGGAGAGATCGCGGTGACGAGGAGCAACGCCTTGACGAGGGCGGTGAAGATGACCCACAGGCCGAGCGCCGTCGCCAGCGCCCGGCGCTTGCGGGTCCGGTGCTTCGCGCGCAGGAGCCAGACGACGAGGATCGCGCCGGCGAGGAACGCGGCGCCGAGCCGCTGCGCCTCGTGGACGTCCGTCGGCCGCGGTCCGTGCGCGCCGAGGACGATCACCTGTTCCGCGGTGAGCGTGTCGCCGCGGCGGGCGAGGACCGGCGGCACGACGTCGTCGCGCGCCCGCAGTGTGACCGGGGCGACGTCGCCCGGCGTCCAGCGGCGCTGGAGCCCGAGCCACGTGTCGGCCGTCGCGGTCGCGAGCAGCGCCCCGGTCGTGACGATCGCCAGGGTGAGCCCGAGGACCGGGCCGGCGGCGCGCGGCGGGGAGAGCTTCATGTCTACAGGCTCATCGAGAAGGACGCCCGCGTGCGCGGCCCGTTGAAGGAGGGAAACTGCATCGCCGCCAGCGCGCCCCGCACGCACTGGGCGAGCCCCGAGCCGGAGTCGCCGTTCACCCGCACCGCCGACACCTTGCCCGAGCCCAACACGACGAAGTCGATGTCAGCCTGGCGCGCCCCGCCGCGCGCCGACTCCTCGCGCAGGCAGCGCGCGAGCGGCGCGCCGTGCCGCGACAGGACGCCGTTGATCTGGCCCTCGTCGAGCCGCTCGTCCCCGACCGAGTCGTCCGCCACGTCGAAGGACAGCGCCTGGTCGAAGTTGTCCCCGCTCGCGCTGCGGGGCGCGCCGCGCCCGCGATTGGCGCGATGGCGGCGCTGCGCCTCGCGATCGTCCACCGCCTTGGCGCCGCCGACCTTGATGCCGCCGACGTCGGAGGTGGCGATGAGGCCGGTGTGCTGCGACGCCGACGCCTGCTGCCCCACCTTGAGCACGCTGAATGCGAACCACGCGCCCAGGCCGAGCGCGGCCACGCCCAGCGCCAGGAAACCGTAGAGGGCCATGCCCTTGCGCTTCTCCTGCTTGACCACCGTCTGCTCGACGTGGGCGCGCGCGCGGTCCTCGCGGATGTGGGCGGCCGCGAGCACCAGGTCGCGCAGGAGCGGGTGCGTCTCCACCTCGGCGCGCGTGCCCGCCTCCTGATCGATGACGATGTTGCCGGGGACGATCTCGTCGCGCGCGATCTGCTCCTTGATCTGCGCCAGCGTGAACGGGCCGAAGTCGAGCTTGCCCCGGCTGACCAGCCAGCGGTACTCGTTCTCCTCGACGACAATCTTCCCCGGCAGGTCGGCGTGGCTCCGCCGCTCGAGGGAGACTCGCTCCTCCAGGCGCTGGCGCTCGCCGGCGAGCGCCTTGTCGACGACGCGCGTCATCGACTGCTTGAGCGACGCGACGTCCAGGAAGCGGTCGTCGGGCGACGGCGTGAACGTGCAGGCGAGGAGCGCGTCGAGGTCCTCGGGGAGGGCGGGGTCGAGGCGGCTCGGGCGCAGGCCGGGGAGCGGCATGCGGCCGGTCACCAGCTCGCACAGGATCGCGCCCAGGCCGTAGAGGTCGGCGCGGCCGTCGGCGCGGGCCGGGTTCGACAGCATCTCCGGGGCGACGTGCGGGCGGTCGGGCGCATCGACGTCGCGCAACGCCGAAGGGAGCATCCTGGGAAGACCGTAGTCGAGGAGGCGGATGCGGCCGGCGCGGTTGACGAACACGTTCCCGGCGGTGATGCCGCCGTGGTCGATGCCGCGCCCGCGCGCGTGGGCGACGGCGTTGGCCAGGTGGGCGACGACGTTGGCGGCGCCCTTGAGCGAGAACGGCGCCTCGCCCTCGCGGGAGCGCGCGGTCGCGAGCGTGCGCAGGCTCTGGCCGTTCACGGCCTCGGTGACGAGGCAGACGGTGCCCTGCGTACGAAAGGCCCCGAAAGTCTTGACGATATTCTTGTGGTCGAGCGCGCGGACGCGGTCGATCTCCTCGGCCAGCTTGGGCAGGATCGCGGGGCTGAGCAGGTCCTTGCGCAGGACGCGCAGGGACACCGGACGGCTCTCCTTCTTGTCCACCGCGCGGTACGTGTCGCCGAACGGGCCGCGGGAGAACGGCCCGAGCACTTCATACCTGCCCTCGAGAACGGTCCCGGATGAGAGCGCAGGTGGGGGAGCCGACACGGATCCTCATCTTAGGCCCAGGCTTTCGGGGCGGTCAATGAGCGGGGGCGCACGCTTCGTTTCGTAGCAATACCGCAGGTTTGTAGGCGTCAGCGCGCGCGAGCGTGTCGCAACCGCGGGCGACCTCCCCGGTCTGGATGAGGACCGCCCCGAGCTGGTAGAGCGCGATCGGATTCTGGGGATCGACCCGCACCGCCTCGGTCAGATGATAGAGCTCCTTCGCGGTGTTCCCCTCCCGGCGGAAGCGCGCGGCCTGCCTGAGGTTCTCCGAAGCGGGCGAGGGCGGCGGCTCCGGGGGCGGCGGGGGCTCGGCCCCCGGCGTCCGGCCCGCCTCGGCCGGCGGCGACGCGCGCGTGGCCAGGACGGCCACGACCGCGCCGGCCACGACGAGCGGTGCCGCGACCAGCCCGATCCACAGACCGGGGCGCGGGCGCGCGCGCACCGCGACGAGCTCGCGCGTCGGCGCCTCCTCGACGACCCGGACCGTCGGGGGCGCGGCCGGCGCCGGCGCGGGCGGCCACAACGGCATCGGCCGCAGGAGCTCCTCCTCCGCTTCCTTCGCGGTGGGGCGCTTCGCCGGATCCTTGGCCAGGCAGCGGAGGATGAGCGCCGACAGCGCCGGCGGGATCGCCAGGTCCGGGCGCCGGCGCTCGGGCGGGACGGGGGCCGCGTCGAGATGCTTGGCAAGCATCCCGGCGAAGTCCGCCGCCTGAAACGGCAGCGTCCCGGTCGCCATCTGGTAGAGGACCACGCCCAGCGAGTACACGTCGGACCGCGTGTCCACGCGCCCGCCGCCGATCTGCTCCGGGGACATGTACTCGGGCGTGCCGAACACCACGCCGTGATCGGTGAGCGTGGCGCCGGCCTCGACGGCGCGCGCGAGGCCGAAATCGAGGATCTTGGCGATCTCGGCGTCGCCGCGCCGCGCGAGGAACACGTTGTCGGGCTTGAGATCGCGATGGACCAGCCCGAGCTCGTGGGCGTGGGCCAGCGCGCGGGCGATCTGCCGCCCCAGCTCCGCGACGCGCAGGGGCGGCAGCGCGCCCTTCGCGAGGTCGCGGCCGAGCTCGCGCCCGTCGAGGAGCTCCATGACCAGGTAGAGCGATGGACCTTCGACCCCGAAATCGAGCACCCTCACGCAGTTCTCGTGGTCCAGGCGGCTGGCGCTCTTGGCCTCGCGCTCGAAGCGCTTGGCGGTCATGTCGTCGATGCGCCCGGACAGCAGCTTCAGCGCGACCGGCCGGTCGAGGAGCACGTGGGTCGCGCGGTACACGACGCCCATCCCCCCCTGGCCGATGCGCGCCTCCAGCCGGTACCGGTCGGCGAGCACCTTCCCCACCAGGGGATCCGCGAGGTCCTGCGTGGCCTCGGGATCGCCCGAGGGTTCCATCAGAAGCGCATGCCCCGTTTGGCGCGGAACATGAACCAGTCGTAGCCGAGGTACGCCGCGCCCACGAGGCCGGCGACGCCCAGGATGGGGTTGACCGCCACGAACAGGAGCGCCGCGCCGCCGGCGACGGCGGCGGCGGTCATGCCCTTCCGGCGGGCCGTCCGTTTGTCGGCTTCGATGAGCGAGCCCATTACCAAAAACGTGCCCCAGGATCGCGTTCCTGTCAAAGCGTCGTGCTACCTTAGCGACGATACATGGACGATTCGGCCAGACACTCGAACATACTTCTCGGGACGGGCGTGGCCCTGTTCGTCGGCGCCGGGGTCCTCGGCGCCGTCTACCTTTCGGGCTCGCGCTCCGAGGCGGCCGTCGCCGCGCCGGCGGCCGTTCGCGCGGCCCCGGTTCCCGTCAAGTCGCCGCCGGTGCTCGGCGAGAAGGTGACGCTGCGGTGGGACAACGTCTCGAAGGAGACGACCTGGGCCGAGGTCGGTCTCAAGGCCGCCGCCGACGGGCTCACCTGGGACGTGCCCAGGGCGCTGGACGTCCTCGTTGCGCTGCGCGACCAGTACGGACGCCCGGCGGTCAGCGCGCGCGTGGACCTGGAGAAGCGCGAGGTGGTGCCCGAGGAGAAGGGCTTCGGCATCGACGTATACGGCTCGCTGGCCGCGCTCGACGGGGCCGCCCGCGCCGGCCGCTCCGAGGTCGCGCTCGTCGCCGGCGAGATCGAGCCGGAGATCACGCGCGCGAAGCTCGGCAACCTCGACGTGTCCCACGTGATGGGCTGGTTCGAGACGCACTACCCGCCGGTGGAGAAGGACCGCAACTACAACCTGCGCCTGGTCGCGGAGCACGTGAACGGCCGCATCCTCATGCCAGGCGAGACGTTTTCGTTCAACGACACCGTCGGCGATCGCACCGAGAAGCAGGGCTACCGCGTGGCGCACGTCATCCAGGCGGGGGAGATGGTGGACGGGCTCGCCGGGGGCGCCTGCCAGATCTCGTCGACGCTGCATGGCGCCGCCTGGTTCGCCGGCCTCGATCTCGTGAACTCGTCGCCGCACTCGCGCCCGTCGGCCTACATCACGATGGGGCTCGATGCGACGGTCGTCTACCCGTCGGTCGACCTCAAGCTCCGGAACCCTTACACGTTCCCGGTCGTGATCCACTACGTGGTGAGCCAGGGGACGGTGCGGGTCGAGATCCTCGGCGGCCAGCGCCCGTGGAGCAAGGTCGCCTTCGAGCGCGAGATCAAGAAGGAGATCCCGTTCGAGACGGTGTCGCGCGATGACGACGAGCTCCCGCTGGGGACGCAGATCATCGATCAGATGGGCTTCCCCGGGTACGAGCTCATGCGCCGCCGCCACTTCTACAAGGACGGCAAGCTCGTCAAGACCGAGAAGTGGGAGATCAAGTACCCGTCGACGACGGAGTACGTGCGCCTGGGGGCCAACCCCGACCCCAACGTGGTCGCGCCCAAGCAGCCGGACCTCCACGGTCCGATGAGCCCGGGGAAAGACACCTACGTCATGGCGCGATAGCCCGCATGCGACGGGCGGCGCTCGCGGCCCTCGTGTGGGCGTCGCTCGCCGGTGCGGTCGAGACGCGCGTCGTCTGCCGCATCGATACGGCCGGGAAGGCGCTGTCGGGCAGGGCGCAGATCGGCGTCATGAACCCCACCGCGGCGCCGCTCGCCCGGGTCTACCTGTGGCTCTATCCCAACCGGTTCGCGGCCCCGCCCGACGGGCTCGACGACGTGAACTTCCACTGGGTCTACCCGCGGCGGTTCTCGCCCGGGTTCGTGCGCGTGGCGTCCGTGACCGTCGGCGGCGCGCCCGCGGCGGCGCGGATGCAGGACCACCCGCTCGCGGGCAAGGACACGCTCCTCGAGGTCACGCTCCCCGAGCCCTTGCCCCCCGGCGCGTGGGCGTGGCTGGACGTCGACTACCACGTGGCGGTGCCGGAGCGCTTCGGCGGCTTCGGCTGCGCGGACGGCGCCTGCACCCTCCTCGGCGGCTTCTACCCCATGGCGGCGGGGATCGGGCCGGGCGGCTGGGACCTCGCCGCGCCCCCGGCGCGCGGGCGCATCCGCGTGGAGATGTGGGTCGCCGACGGCGAAGACGTGGTGACGCCGGCCGGGCTCCTGCGCGGCCCGGTCGCGACCTGGTCCGTCGACGACGCCCCCTACGCCGCGGCGGTCGTGGCGCGCGGCTTCCGCCGGCGGGAGAAGCTCGTCGGAGCCACGCGCGTCTCGTTCTACACCCGCGAGGACGCGCCGCCCGCCGACGACGCCGACCGGCAGATCCTGCCCTACACGGTCGAGGATCACGGCAAGCCGCTCCTCCGCGCCGCCGGCCTGGCGCTCGAGCTCCTCCAGGGCACCGGCGCCCAGGTGCCGCCGGAGGTCACGGTGGTGGCGGCGCCGCTCCGGCTCGAGCTCGCCGCGTCGGCCCCGGGGCTGGTGGTCGCGTCGAACCGCCTCTACGACCTCTACCCGGCGGAGCGGTTCCGCAAGTTCCACACGCGCGAGCTGGTGCGCGCGCTCTACACGACGGTCCTCGGCGGGGGGCGGGACGCGGAGGCGGCCGCGGCGTTCCTGACCGAGAGGTTCACCATCCAGGCGTACGAGAAGGAGGAGTTCGTCCAGCACATGCTGGCGCCGATCTCGTTCATCCCGACGGTGGACGAGCTCATCTACGCCCCGCAGGTCGCGTTCGCCGACGCGTTCTTCGGCGGCGTCGGCGATCCCGACAGGTTCCGCGACGACCCGCGCAAGATGATGAACCGGACGCCGCGGGGGAACCTGTACCTCGAGAAGCTGCGCGACCTGGTGCCCGCCACGGAATTCGCCGACGTGGTGCGGCGGCTCGTGGTGGAGCGCGCGTCGCTCTACGACGCGGCGTCGCCCGCGGCGGCCGCGTCGCTCCATCAGTACGATGGCGGCTACCCGCCGGTCGCGTATCGTCTGGGCGAGCGCCGGCGGACGCGGCGGGCCGACGGGAAGTACCGGTGGGAGATCGAGATCGACAAGCGCCTCCTCGACCCCGCGCGGCCGCTCGTCGAGCCCGTGGATGTGCGCGTCGTCGATGGGGAGGGGAAGCGCCACGACTTGCGCTGGGACGGCCGGGGCGACCGGGGCGTGGTCGAGCTCGTGACCGACGCGCCGGACCTCGACGTGGTGGAGGTGGACCCGCGCGCGCACACGGTCCAGACGCGCGCCCCCGACGAGGAGAACGACCCGCGTTTCGACGACCGGGACCCCAAGCGGTACAAGCTCATCTACAACGGGTTCGGGTCGGTGGTGAACGTGTCCACGAGGACGCTCGGGCTCCTCTTCGACGCGTCGGTGCGGCGGATCTACGACCTCAACCACGCGCTGCGCCTGCAGCTGTTCTCGGACCAGCAGACGCGCATCGGCGGGTCGGTCGGCTTCACCTATCGCTACGGCAGCCCGGTGACGCCGGCCCGGCTCGACCGGGGCGTGAACGTCAACGTCGCGCTCGCGCGCCTCACCGACTTCTCGGGCCAGCCGCCCGGCACGCGCGTGTCGTTCGGCGGGACGTGGTTCTTCGAAGATCGGCAGTTCTTCTTCGAGCCGCGCCGGGCGGCCGGTTTCCGCCTGGGCGCGCGCTACGGCATGACGACCTACGACGGCGCGCCCGACCTGTTCCACACGCTGACGCTGTTCGGCGACGTCACCAAGATCGTGACGCCGGTGGACGGCCACACGTTCTCGTTCTACGTCGAGGGCGCGACGGTCGTCGGGGACGTCGAGCGGCGCAGTCAGCTGGTGCAGGCGGCGGGAGAGGGCGGGCTGCGCGGCTACATCGCAGGGGAGATCCTCGGCCGGGCGCGCATCCTCGGCCACGTCGAGTGGCGCGGGGAGGTGGCGCACAACCTCGATTGGAACTTCGGGCATCTCCTGTTCCTGCGCGGCGTCAGCGTGGCGGCGTTCGCCGACGTCGGCGCGGTGTCGGGGTGCAGCGAGTACGGCGATCTGTTCGCGTCGCGGAACCTGTTCGCGAGCGTCGGCATGGGGCTGCGCCTCAACTACGACGATCTCGGCGTCCAGCCGGGGATGACCGCCGTGGACATCGCGGTGCCCCTGGTCCTACGCGCGCGGGACTGCCTCGGCGCGCAGACGATCGATCTCAGCGGGGGGCGGCCGCCGGTCATGGTGTATGTGACGTTTTTGCCGCCGTTGTGACGGGCCATCCTACTAGGGGGCGCGCGCCCTCGGCTGTCCCCTGCTGTCAGCCCGCCCCCGGCCGGAGGGCGCCGAGCACACGGCGCTTCAGGTCCGCTTCATCGGCCGTCCGCGCAACGCACTGGCCGACTTCATCGAAGGGCGCTTGCCGACCTCTTGCTGGATGATTCGCTGTAGCGGATCGAGCCTAACCCCTTGACCGTAGAGTTGGACGCTGAGTCGAGTGTTTGCCCATCGGTGCTCACGCTCGCGTAGCAACGATACGAGCGACTTCCCTGTACCGGCGTACATCATTCGCACGACGCCCACGAGGGGCGGATCGAAATGCTCCACGGGGTGCTAGGCGACGCCCCCGGATCCTCCGCGGCAGACTTCGGGCCGCGAGGGAGAGGACAGTGGCCGGGGGCCGACGTCCGGCACGCGCCCCGACGACGGCGGCCGGGGGCCACGTCACGGGCGTGCGGCCTCCCAAGAATGGGTAGGCCCGCCGGAGCTACTGACGGCTTCACGAACGCCGCCCCCTTAGGACGCGGGTGCAAGTGCAAAAAACCTCGATCTAGCCGGCCCGTACCGCGGTCGTTTCTTGTCGCTGTTCGGTCGTTTCCTCTTGACACCCCGCGCCGTGCCGAGGTGAGGACATCGCCGTCGCGCATGCCAGATGCTTGTGAAAACGCAGCAACGCCGCTCCAGCCGGCGCGAACCACTTCGGGCGGCTTGCCGCGCATTCCGGCCGTCGAGCGGCCCGCGGTGGGCCTGCCAGAGCTTCCGAAACCTCGTGTTAGAAGGGCTCATGAACGCCACCGCTCCGTGTGCCCCCGACGACATCGACGCCCTTGCCGACCGGATCGCCGAGACCGCCGCCATGCTCGATGCCGCGACCCACCGCCTGCTCACCGACCTCCGGCGCTTCGACGAGCAGGAAGGCTGGGCGCGCCAGGGCGCCCTGTCCTGCGCCCACTGGCTGGGCTGGCGATGCGGCATCGAGCTCGGCGCCGCCCGAGAGAAGCTGCGCGTCGCCCACGCGCTCGCCAGGCTGCCGCTCCTCGACGCGGCGCTCCGCGACGGGCAGCTCAGTTTCTCCAAGGCACGCGCCATGACGCGCATCGCCACCCCGGACAACGAGGCCAACCTCCTCGAGATGGCGCGGCACGCGACGGCGGCGCAGCTCGAAAAGATCTGCCGCCTGTACCGCCAAATCCAGCCCCGCGATCCCGCCGCGGACGAAGCGCGTCGCTACCTCCGCGTCCGCGACACCGACGATGGCATGGTGCGGATCGAGATCCAGCTCCGCCCGGACGAGGCGACGCGGGTCCTCAAGGCATGTGACGTTTCCGCGGAAACGCGACTCGACGGGTTGGTCGCGATGGCCGAGGCCACCCTTCGCGGTGACCATCCGGACCGGCCCCCCGTCGAAGTCCTGGTCCATGTCGACGCGGCGACGCTGACGGGGCGGGACGAGCAGGCTGGCATCTCCGCGGAAACGGCGCGTCGCCTGTTGTGCGACGCGGGCATCGTCCCGGTCCTGGACGGCGAGGACGTGGACGGGACGCCGCTCGACGTCGGGCGCAAGACGCGGTCGGTTCCGACAGCCCTGCGCCGCGCCCTCGTCGCGCGTGATGTCGGCTGCCGCTTTCCGGCTGCACCCACACCCGGTATGTCGATGCGCACCACGTCCGGCACTGGGCGGACGGCGGCGAAACCAGCCTGGCGAACACCGTCTTGCTGTGCACCCGGCATCATATCCTCGCGCATGAAGGTGGGTTTCGGGTGGCGGCCGACGAAGACGGCCTGCGATTCTTCGACCGGCGCGGGGCCGAGCTGCCCTCCGCGGGTAAACCTCCCGTCGTGCGAATGACCCTGCCACGTGTGCTTGCCCCTTCTCCCGCCGGGGACGGCAACCGTGTCGACTACGCCGCCGCGGTCGGCTGCTTGATGTAGCACCGCACAGTGCGCCGTACGGTGAAGTCGTCAGGAGGACCAGCGGGCCACCCGTTATTGGGAGGCCGCACGCCCCTGACGTGGCCCCCGGCCGCCGGCGTCCGGTGCGTGCCCGGACTTGAGCCCCCGGCCGCTGTCTGCTCCCTCACGGCCCGAACGGGACGCTCGGGCGCGATCGGTTCGGCCAGGCGGCGCCGCCGCCGAGCGCCGCCTCGATGTACGCAATGTAGGCGAAAAGAGTGTGTCGCCGCATGACGTCACGCTCGACGAACTATCATGCAAGCGCACGGCCCCCCCATTGCCCGTTCGAATTGCCTGTTGCCTGTTGCCAGTTCGGTTCTTTTCACGGCGGCCCGATCGCCACCTCCCCCAGCACGATCCCCGTCCCATCTGCCGTGAGCCGCGGCCCGGCGACCGCGACGGGCGCGTGTTTCTCGTCGAGGAAGCGCAGCGCGAGGAGCGCCGTCTTGCCCGCCCACGACGGTGGGATGCGCAGGGGAAACGACTCGCGCAGGACGTCGCCCGGCCGCCATTTCGACGACGGGAACACGCCCTCGCCCGCGGGGTAGCGGAGGTACGCCACGTTCGCCGGCGCCAGGCCGGGCTCCGGCGGCGGCGCGATCTCGAGCTGCGCCCACAGGTTCTTCGGCGTGGCCGCCACCGACTCGACGTAGATGGTGACGTCGAGCTGCCTGCCCGCCGGCGTCGGCGCCTTGGCATCGAACCCCAGCACGCGCACCGCCCCGACCGCCGTCCCGTCGGACGCGACCCCCGGCGTCGGGCGCTTGGCCAGGAGGAACTGCTCCATGCGCACGCGCTGCGCCTGCGACAGCGGATCGCGCGCGTAGAACACGCGGTCGAGCCACTCGTCGAGCGCGGCCTTGAGCGCGTCGCCGGCCCGGTCCGTCCCCCACAGGTTGCGCTTCTCCCACGGGTCGGCCTTCAGGTCGAAGAGCTGGTACACGTTCGACTTCAGGTTGTAGATGAGCTTGTGCGTGGCGGTGATCGCCGCGCGCATCGGCTCGGGGTAGTTCGTCTCGGCGAACACCACCCGGTCGGCGTCATCCTTGCCGTAGAACAGCTGCGGCACGAGGCTCTGCCCCTCGATCGCGTCGTCGGAGATGTCGATGCCCGCCAGGTCGGCGATCGTCGGGAACGCGTCGAGCCCCGACACGACGCCGGCCACGCGCCGCGGCGCAAGCTCGGGCACGTACACGAGCAGCGGCACGTGCAGGAGCTCGCGGTACAGCGCCATGCCGTGATTGATGAAGCCGTGCTCCATGAAGCCGTCGCCGTGATCCGACGTGACGACGATGATCGTCTTCTGTCCCGCCGGGGTGCGCGCGAGGAACTCGAGCAGCTTCCCAACGTACCTGTCGGTGTAGCTGATCTCGCCGTCGTACAGGTCCTCCTCGCTGGTCCCGTACGACACGTCGCCGGGGTGCGCCACGTACCGCCCGTGCGGGTCGAGGTAGTGCAGCCACAGGAACCATTTGTCGTCGCCGCGCTGGGCGATCCACGCCTCCGCCTTGCTCGTCACGTCCTGCGACGTGATCGACATCGGATTCGGCTTGGCGCCGAGCGAGTTGTCGTACGTGTCGAACCCCTGCTCCAGGCCCCAGTCGTTGAAGTACTCGTGGGTGAGGATCGCGCCGGTCACGTACTTCCCGCGCTTCATGGCCTCGGCCAGCATCAGGTTCTCAGGGAGGATCTTGGGCGGCATCGGCCGGCGCTCCGGCCCCACCGCGATCCCGGAGTGGAAGAACTTGGACGTGACGAGCGCCGGCACCGACGCCATCGTCCCCGCCGACGGCGCGTTCGCGAAATCGAACACCACGCTGCGCGCGGCGAGCTGGTCCAGGTTGGGCGTGGTGTCGCGCCCCTTCCTCGCCTTGTAGCCGCCGATGCCCGTGTGGTCGTAGCGGAGCGCGTCGATCGTGAGGAAGAGGATGTTCCAGTCGCGGCGGTACTCCGACGGCACCGGCATCCGCTCCCCCTGGCGGTAGCTCGGCGGCGTCTTCAAGCTGAAGTCCTTGCCGTTGCAGTTCTCGTCGATCCCGTTGTCGGGGATGTCGACGGCGTTGGGGTGGATGTTGGGGTTGAACGGCGCGCAGTCGTTCTCCCCCAGGAGCGAGCCGTAGCCGTCGCGGTCGAAGTCGTTCAGGAAGCGCACGAAGTCGACCAGCGTCGACAGCGTCGGCGACGCGGTCACGGCCAGGTACTTCGTCTCGGGGTGCGCGCCCCACCACACCAGGGTGACCGGCGCGACGACGGCCATCGTCGCGGCGATGCCGCGCCGCCACGTGCGGCTCGGCAGGAGCGTGCCGCGACGGTCGAGGCGGCGCGCCCCGCGGACGACGCCGTAGGCGAGGACGATGCCGGCGAACATCAGCCGCCACGGCATGACGTCGCGCAGCTGGGGCAGCTGCTTGAGCAGGACGGCGATCGGCCCGGCGGCGAGGAGGACCAGGGCCGCGAACGCCGGCAGCCAGCGGGCGAGCGGGTTCTTGGCGCCGAGCCGGCGCGCCCCGACGGCGAGCCGCCGGACTCCGCGCGCGAGGAGCAGCGCCAGCGGCGCCAGCACGGCGATGAGGAGGAGCTGGAGCGCCGCCAGCGAGCCGGCGATGAGGAGCTTCTCCTTGAACTTCTGGGTGAAGACGAGCGTCAGCCCGACCGACGCCGCGGCGTAGGCAGACCCGGCGAGGACCAGCGCCCACAGCCAGGCGACCGCGGGCGAATCCTGGGCGACGGCCGGACGCGTGGGCGGCTCGCCGCGGCGGATCGCGCGCGCCACCGCGAACAGGAGGCCGCACAGCGGCACGAACGGGAGGCAGCCGACGAGGATGAGCGTCGCGTCGAGCGCCACGAACCGGAGCACGGTGAAGAACCGCACCGGACCCTGCGCGACCGCGAGCGTGACCACGAGCTCGAACGCGGCGAGCAGGGCGGCGGCGTACAGGCCCGCGCGCGCGCCGCGCGAGAAAGATTCTTTCATCGTTGTTGTACCGCCGGCTCGCGTCGGCTCGGCGCTCCGGGTCGCTCGGCGGCGCCTCGCTCCAGGGTCGCGCGTCTCCTCGCCTCCGCTCGCCGGCTCATTTGACTCTCTCGGTCATCAGCACCCACATGGCATGGAAACCATCGGTCCAGCGCACTTTCTTCCCGTCGAGGAAGGTGCGCGCCTGGTAGCGGATCGGGACCTCGACGATCTTCAGCTTGCGCTTGCCGATCTTCGCGGTGACCTCGGGGCAGAACTCGAACCGCCGGCAGGTGAGGCCCAGGGAGCGCAGGAGATCGGTGCGGAACACCTTGAAGCAGGTCGCCTCGTCGGTGATGTCGAGCCCGTAGAGCAAGTTCGCCGTGGTCGTCAGGATGCGGTTCGCCACGTAGTTGGGAAAGCGCATCCCGTCGGGGCGGCGGCGCTGGAGGAAGCGGCTGCCGTAGACCACGTCGGCCCCGCCCTCGACGGCGGCGAGGATCGCCGGGTAGTCGCCCACGTCGTACTCGAGATCGGCGTCCTGGATGAGCACGTAGTCGCCGGTGGCCTGCTCCAGCGCGGTGCGGATGGCCGCGCCCTTGCCGCGGTTCTCGGGGTGGCGGACGAGCTTCACCTCGGGATGGTCGGCGGCGATCTTCTCGATCTCCTCCTGCGTGCCGTCCCGCGAGCCGTCATCGCAAACGATGATCTCCTTGGCGAACCCGAGCGTGGGGGCAGACAGGACGCGCCGCAGGACCTCGGCGATCGTTTTTTCCTCCTGGTAGGCGGGGATGAGGATCGATAGGCGCATGCCGCCGGGATTGGTAGCATACTTTCGTGACACGGTGGCTCCTCGCCGCGGCGGTCGCCTTCGCGTTCCTCTACCCGTTCCCGTACTTCGAGGCGCTCCGCAGCGCGAACGAGGTGCCGCGCATCCTCCTCACGCGCGAGATCGTCGAGCACGGGACGTTCCGCCTCGACGCGGCGGCGGGCGACCTCGGGTCGACGTTCGACGTGGCCACCACGCCCGACGGGCACAAGTTCTCGAACAAGGCGCCGGGGCCGTCGTTTCTCGCCGTGCCCGCCTACCTCGCGCTCAAGGCGACCGTCGGCAGGCCGACGATGCGGCAGATGACGTGGGCGTTCCGGCTCACCGCCGCCACGCTGCCGATGTTGTTGTTTTTATGGTGGTTTTGGCGATCCACGCCCCAGCGCGGCGCGTTCCTGGCGCTCGCTTTCGGGTCGATGGCATATCCCTACGGGATCCTCTTCTACTCCCACGCCCCGGCCATGGCGGCGGCGGGGGGCGCGTTCCTGGCCGCGACGGCGGCGGTGCGCGGGAGCGCGCGCGCGCCCGCGGTCGCGGGGCTCCTCGCCGCCGCGGCCGTGGTGTGCGACTACCAGGCGATCCTCGCGGCGGCGGCGATCGCCGTCTATCTCGTGGCGCGCGCCCCTCGCCGCGGCCGCGCCGCGCTCCTGTTCCTCCTCGGCGCCGCCGCCCCGGCCGCGCTCCTTCTCTCCTACCACCACGCAGCGTTCGGGTCGCCGTTCCGCACCGGGTACGCCTTCGCCGCCGACCCGGCGCAAAAACAGGGATTCCTCGGCATCGTCGGGCCGAACGCGGCGGCGCTATACCAGGCGTTCGTCGCCCCGTCGAACGGCCTCCTCGTGCTGACGCCGTGGGTGCTGCTCGCGTTCGTCGGCGCGGTGAAGGCGCGACATCTGCCCGAGACCTGGACGTGCGCCGCGGTCGCGCTCCTCTACTTCGCGTTCATCGGCTCGACGGTGCCCGAGTTCGGCCGCGGCGGCTGGAGCGTGGGGCCCCGCTACATCACCGTGGCGATCCCGTTCCTCGCCTGGCTGGCGGCGCCCGCGCTCGACGCGGCCGAGCCCCGGCCCGCGTGGCGCGTCGCGGCCCACGCGCTCGTTCTCGTCGGGGTCGCGGTCCACGTCGTCGCCGCCACGACCTACCCCCACTGGCCGGTGAGCTTCCAGAACCCGCTCTACGAGGTGTCGTTTCGCCTCCTCGGCGAGGGCCGGGCGCCGCACTCGCTGGGGACGCTGGTGGGCCTCCGCGGGATCGCGTCGCTCGCGCCGCTCTACGCCGTGGTCGCCGCGGTCGCGGCCGGGCTCCTCGGCCTCCGCCGCTCGACGCTCGCGGCGGCGCTCGTCGCGGCCGGGATCATCGCCGGCTATTCGTTCTTTCCGCGCGGCACGCCGCCGGACAAGATCCAGTTCATCGAGCGCGAGTGGGAGCCCTGATCGCGAAGCCGAAGTTTGCCGGTCTGCGGCGCTTCCGTCGATCCAAGCTTGACCCATGCGCATCGCAGTCGTCGCGCTCGCGTGCGCGGGCTGCCACCTGAACCTCGGCGGGCCGTCGGCCGACGCCGGGCCGAGCGCCGACGTCGCCAACGCCAAGCCGTGCCTCGAGGACGCCGACCGGACCCACGCCTGCACCGTGCCGATCACCGCGCGCATCGTCGATTTCGTCACCCGCCAGTCGGTGACCGGCCGGCCGCGCATCGACGTCACCACCGCCTGGGACACCTACCCCGGCGCGTTCCCCGACGGGTGCGCGTCGCTGTCGTCGCAGACGCTCCCCGCGGGCGGGACGTTCGACGACCCGAGCGCCTCGTGCCGCTCGCGCCTGTTCCCGCCGTACCTTCTGCTCATCGTCGAGGGCGGCTCGCCCGACCCGCGCGCGCGCACCGCCTGGGACCGCCATCTCGCCTGCGTCGTGGATCGCTGCACCGCGGTCGTCGCCGACGTGTGGGTGCCGTCCGCCGCGGACGTCGCGGCCTGGCGCGCCGAGCTCGCCGCGGGCGGCATGCCGCGCGCCGGCGTCCGCGGGCTGGTCCTGTTCCAGTTCAACGAGCGCGGCGGCGGCACGGCCGCGGGCGTGGTGCCCGCGCACTACGGCCTCGTCTACCGTCCCGGCACCGAGGTCAGGTTCCTCGACGCCGATCGCCGCACGCTCCTTCCGGCCGGCACGACCGCGACGGGGCCGTCCGGGCTGGCCGTCGTCGGCGTCGACGTGGGCGACTACGAGGCCGGCGCGATCGGCGGCACGCGGGGGAGTGACGTCTGGCGCGACACCGGCGTGTTTTTCGTCGACGGGTGGATCTTCGTCGAGGATCAGGATCCCGGCTAGTCGTTCTCGAACCGGCCGTGGAGCTTGACCGGGCGCTCCCGCTTGCGGCGGAGGCGGAGGTTCAGGAGCTCGACGGCGAACGCGAACGCCATGGCGAAGTAGATGTAGCCCTTGTTGACGTGCTGCCCCATCCCCTCGGCGAGCAGCATGACGCCGATGAGGAGGAGGAACGACAACGCCAGGACCTTCATGCTGGGGTGGCGGTTGACGAAGCCGGCGACGGCGCCCGACGAGACGAGCATCACCCCCACGGCGACGACCATGGCCGCCGCCATGATGCGGACGTCCTGGGCCATGCCCACCGCGGTGATGACCGAGTCGAGCGAGAACACGATGTCGAGGACGAGCACCTGCGCGATCACGAACGCGAACGCGCCACGCCCCGCCGGCGGCCGCGCCTCGGCGGCGTGCTCCACCTCGAGCTTGTCGTAGATCTCGTGCGCGGACTTGCCGACGAGGAACAGCCCGCCGCCGAGGAGGATGAGGTCGCGGCCGGAGAAGCCGTGGTCGAAGAGCGAGAACAGCGGCTCGGTCAGCCCCATGATCCAGGACAGGACGAGAAGCAGGCCGAGGCGGAAGATGAGCGCCAGCGACAGGCCGACCCTGCGCGCGCGCGCCTGGTCGCCCTCGGGCAGCTTGCCCGTCAGGATCGACAGGAACACGATGTTGTCGATGCCGAGGACGATCTCGAGCAGCGTCAAGGTCAGGAAGCTGACCAGGTTCTCCGTCGTGAAGATCTCCGCCATCCGCCGAGGATAGCGTCACCCCCGGAACGATCTGACGCTCACGGCGCCGGCTTCTTCTTGCGCGGGCGCTTGAGCTTGCGCGGCGGCAGCAGCTCCGCCTCGACCGTCACCTTCTTCGCGAGGAAGATCGCCGCGTCGAGCTGGTAGAAGCTCCGGGCGCGGTAGAACTTCAGCGCGTTCTCGTTGTTCTCCGCCACCTCGAGGACGAGGTGCGTGCAGCCGCGCACCCGCCCCAGGTGCTCGATCTGCTCCAGCACGAACCCGCCCAGCCCCCGCCCCTGGTAGTCGGGATGCACCGCGAGCTCCTCGACGAACAGCGGGCGCATGTCGCGCTTCTCGAAGTAGCGCTCGTTGATCCAGTTGTCGTCGCCCGTCACTTCGAACGCGCACTCCGCGTAGCCCACGATCTCGTCCTTGCGGTCGAGCGTGACCTCGAACAGGAGCTGCTCGACGCCCTCCTCCTCGTAGACCTCCATGAAGCGGCGCTTGGTCCGCGGGCGCTGGTACTCGACGGTGTCGCGGTTCACGTCGCGGAAGACGAGCTTGAGGAACTCCCAGGCGCGGTTGAGGTCGCGCCGGTGGATGCGGCGCACGCGCACCTCCGGCTCGCCGGACGGCGCGGGTTGGCCGTTGGGGGCGCGTTCGGGGTCCATGTCGCGCCCGGAAGTATACTGCGGCGGCGATCAGGGCGTGAGGCGCTCGAGCATGCGCGGGAACGGGATGGTCTCGCGCACGTGGTGGAGCCCGCAGATCCACGCCACGGTGCGCTCCACGCCGAGCCCGAAGCCGCCGTGCGGCACGGTCCCGTAGCGGCGCAGGTCGAGGTACCACTCGAACGCCTCGCGCGGCAGGCCGTGGGCGGCGATCGAGGCCTCGAGCTTGGCGAGGTCGTCCTCGCGCTGACCGCCGCCGATGATCTCGCCGTAGCCCTCGGGCGCGATCATGTCCGCGCCGAGCGCGAGCTTGTCGTTCGCCGGGTCGCGCTTCATGTAGAACGCCTTGATCTCGGCCGGGTAGCGGTGGATCAACACCGGGCGGTCGAAGCTCTCGCTGATGACGGTCTCCTCGTCGCCGCCGAAGTCGTCGCCGAACTTGGCGGGGTGGCCGGCCTTTTGCAGGATCGCGATCGCCTCCTCGTAGGCGATGCGCGGGAACGGCTTCTTGACCGCCTCGAGCTTGGCGACGTCGCGCTCGAGCACGGCGAGCTCCTTGCGCCGCTTGTCGAGCACCTCGCCGACGATCGACGTGACGAGATCCTCGGCGAGCTCCATCACGCCGTCGAGCTCGAGGTAGGCGACCTCGGGCTCGACCATCCAGAACTCGGTGAGGTGGCGGCGCGTCTTGGACTTCTCGGCGCGGAAGGTGGGGCCGAAGCAGTAGACCTTGCCGAGCGCCATCGCGCCCGCCTCCATGTACAGCTGGCCCGACTGGGTTAGGTACGCCTTGTCGTCGAAGTAGCCGACCTCGAACAGGTTCGTCGTCCCCTCGCACGCGGCGGGGGTGAAGATGGGCGCGTCGACGAGCGTGAAGCCGCGCCCGTCGAAGAAGCGGCGGATCGCCCCGACGATCTCGGCGCGGACGCGCAGGATCGCGTGCTGGCGGCGCGAGCGCAGCCACAGGTGGCGGTGATCCATGAGGAACGCGGTCCCGTGCTCCTTGGGGGTGATGGGGTACTCCTGCGACGGCGTCGCGACCAGCTGCACGTCGGAGACGCCGAGCTCGAAGCCGAGCGGGGAGCGCTTGTCGCGCCGCACCGTGCCGCGGACGATGACCGCCGCCTCCTGGGGGAGCTTGTCGGCCAGCTCGAACGTCGCCGGCGGGACGTCGTTCACGCCGACCACGCATTGCAGGATCCCTGTCCCGTCGCGGAGCTCGAGGAAGACGACCTTCTTGGAGCTGCGGTGGTTGTACACCCAGCCCTTGAGGGTGGCTTCCTTTCCGTCGTAGTCGTCGAGCGCGCGGGCGATGTCCTCGATGTAGATCATCCGTGTGGTTCTCCTGGGCGCGAAATGTACACTGCTTGTCGGCGCGGTAAAGGCGTAGTAGAAGCGCAATCATGTTGCGATTCGCGTGCCTCCTCCTGCCTGTGGCGTTGCTCCTTTCCTGCGGCAAGAAAAAAGAAGAAACGCCGCCGGGGGCGCCGCCGGCCGCCGGGGGCCAGCCCACGCCGCCCGCCGCGGGCGGCGGCAAGACCGGCGCGGAGCCGCCGCCGGGGCAGGACCAGTCGGGCGGCGCCGCCAACACGGCCCCGACCGTCAGCGACTGCCCCGCCAAGCTCGGTGGCTCCGAGACGGTGAACCGCGTGCTGCCCAAGGGCTGCCAGACGATCGTCGACCAGGACTACCACATCAACGGCGGGCAGGTGGTGATCGAGGCGGGCGTGACGCTGAAGTTCAAGGACGGCGTGACGTTCAACATCGGCTACAGCGACGCGGCCAAGCTGATCGTGAAGGGAACGGCCGAGGCACCCGTGTTGTTCACCGCGGCGGGGGACAAGGTGTCCGGGGTGTGGCAGGGCGTGAATCTCTACCAGCACGCCGACCGGTCGCAGATCGACCATCTGGTCATCGAGTTCGCGGGCAAGGAAGGCGAGGCGGTGAAGATCGAGGCCGAGGACGTCGTGTACACGAATTCGACCATCCGCGGGTCGAAGGCAAACGGCGTGGGCGTGGGGCAGCACGGGTCGCTGGCGAAGTTCACCGGCAACACCATCGAGGACGTGGCCAAGTTTCCGATCTCGCTCAGCGCGTCGGCCGCGGCCGGGCTGGGGGAGGGGAACAAGCTGCCGGCCGGCTCGGTGGTGCAGATCTACGGCGGGACGGTGACCAACCAGGTCAAGTGGGCCAACATCGGCGCGCCGTACTTCGTCGCCGAGGACGTGCACATCGAGGGCGAGCAGGGGTCCAAGGGCTCGCTCGAGATCGCGGCGGGCGTCGAGGTGCGCATGGGCACGGCGGCGCAGCTCATCGTCGGCTACTCCTCCCCGGCGGTGGTGAAGATCGCGGGCACGGCGCAGGCGCCGGTCAGGTTCACCGCGTTCGAGCCGGACAAGAAGCCCGGGGCGTGGCCGTCGGTGCGCGTGTATTCGCGCGGCGAGGGGACGTTCGACCACGTGACGTTCGAGTACGGCGGCGGGGCGGAGGACGCGGCGCTGCAGATCGAGAGCGACTCTGCCGCGTCGGTGACCGCGTGCACGTTCAAGCGCAACACGGTGGGCGTGCTGCTCGGCGACCGGAGCAAGATCCGCGCGTTCGACCAGAACTCGTTCGAGGGGAACGACAAGGCGGCGGTGGTGCTCTCGGCCGGGCAGTTCGGCGCGCTGGGCACGGCGAACAAGTACGGCGACAAGGAGCACGTCCAGCTCAAGGGCGGGCGGGTCGAGACGACGACGACGTGGCACGCCCAGGGCGCGCCGGTCGACGTGATGGACGAGGTGCATGTCGATGGACGCACGACGCTCACCATCGAGGCCGGATCGACGTTCGTGCAGCGGGAGAGGACGAGCTGGAGCGTCGGCTACTCCGACAACGCGACGCTCAAGCTCATGGGCACGCCCGACAAGCCGATCAGGTTCGTGGGCCAGCGCGACGAGGCCGGCGCGTGGTACGGCATCGCGCTGCAGTCGAACTCGCGCGATTCGGTCCTCGAGAACGTGATCGTGCGCGCCGCCGGCCTGGAGCAGAGCCCGGGGGTGAAGGTGGAGCGGGAGGCGAATGCGAAGGTGACGAAGCTCACGTGCCAGAAGTGCGCGGCGCCGACGCTCGCCTACGCGTGCGGCTCGAAGGTCACGGCCGCGGAGGTGAAGGCGGAGGAGGGGACGAAGGTGGGGGAGGAGAAACCCAAGGATTGTCCGAAGTAGGCTCCCGGAAAAACGAACAGAGAACAGAGAACAGAGAGAGGGCCTGCGACTTGGGCAGGATTAGCGATGAACGGCGGATCAGCTTGAGCCAGAACATCGTCTCACGCATTTCCTTCGCCGCAACGCCGACCTTGTGGATGAAGTCGGCTCGACTTTCGGCAGAGCGCGCTTCTTCATAGTTCGCCCCCGCTGACGTGCATGAGCGGATGAGCTGGGTTGCCACGTGCCGCCCCAGAAAATCCCTGGGCAATCCCCGGACGAGATCGATTACCCCTGCACATAGCTCGAGCATCCGAAACGCGATCCCGTCTCCCTTCCGCACCCGTTCCCATTCTCCGTTCCGTTCGAATTCTCTGTTCCGTTCGAATTCTCTGTTCCCATTCTCTGTTCTCTGTTTCTCTCCCATGCCGGAATCTTCGGCACAGACTCGCGCCGGGTTTCCTACGCCGCGTCCCGCCGCCAATCCCGCGCGGGCACGGGCTCGGCAACGGGCGCAACCGGAGCCGCCAAGGGGCGCTTCCCGGGCGGCCGCAGCAGGCCCAGCAGCGCCGGCGCCAGCGCCAGCGCCGCGACAAGGCACGTCACCTCGCCCACGATCGCCGCCGTGCCGAACGAGCGTATGCCCCGGTTCGCCGACAGAAGCAGCGATCCGTAGCCGACGATCGTGGTGAACGAGCACATCGCCACGGCGCCCCCGACGGTCGCGAGCGCCCGCCGCGCCGTGCCGGGCCCGTCGCGCCGCTCGCGCGCCGCGATGTTCACCGAATAGTCGATGCCGATTCCGATGGTGATGGGGAGCGCCACGAAGTCGAGGAAGTTCACCTTCAGCCCGAGAAGCCACGTCGTCGCCAGCATCAATAGCGTCCCCGATACGCAGCAGGCGAGCGTCACCAGACTGTGGCGGTTGAGCCCGACGAGCAACAGCACGACCAGCACCGCGGCGGCGAGCGCCGCCGCCGTCGCCTTGGGCCCGTCCGTCTCCGTCGCCCGCAGCACGTCGGCG
>DATFWE010000094.1:0-4281 GCA_035259575.1 Haliangiales bacterium | reverse complement strand
GAGCCCGCCGGTCGCGGCCGTGCCCACGCGCCCGTCGATGAGGACGCGCACGCGCGCGGCCGCCTCGCGCACCACGCCGGACTGCGTCAGCGCCGATGCGGCGAAGCGCGATGCGCCCAGCCGCCGCTCGGCCACACTGATCTCGGCGTCGTCGGCCGGCGCGCGGCGCGCGGCGGCGGCGAGCACGTCCAGCAGATCATCGGTCATTGTCGCACCGCCGTCCCGCGTCGGCGCGGGGCTCCAAGTCGCTCGGCTGCCCGCTTCGCGCGCTCGGGTCGCTCATCGACATGGCCCTCGCCTCCGCTCGCCGGCTCATGACGACCCGACTTCGACGTTGCGGAACCGCGCGGGTGCGGTGCCGTGCCCCACCGCCATGAGCTGGATCGGGTCGCCCTTGCCGCAGGTGGTGTACCCCCACATGCGGAACGCGCCGGGCCCGCAGATCGCGTCGCAGCCGGCCCAGAAACGCGGCGTGCTTCCCGTGTACATCGGCTTCTTGAACATGCGCCCGCGCCGCCCGTCCTTCACCTCCCACGCGGCCTCGCAGCCGAACTGGAAGTTGAGGCGCAGGTCGTCGATCGACCAGCTGCGGTTCTGCGTCATGAGCACGCCGTCGGCGGTGTCGGCGACGAGATCGTCGAGCGTCGCCGGGCCGTTCGGGTCCGGCTCCAGCGACACGTTGATCATCCGGATGATGGCCGGTCGGCTCCACGATTCGGCGCGCAGACAGCCGGCAGACCTGCCCAGGCCGAGGCGCGCCGCCGTCTCGCGCGACGACAGATAGCCGACGAACATCCCCCGCGCCACCAGCGGCGTCTTGCGCGCGGGCACCCCCTCGTCGTCCCAGCCGAACGTGCCCATCCCGAGGCCGGCGAGCGAGTCCGCGGACAGGTTGACGATGGGCGCGCCGTAGCGGAACCGCCCCAGCTTGTCGGGCGTGAGGAACGACCCGCCGGCGAGCGAGATCTCTTCGCCCAGCGCGCGGTCGCTCTCCGTGGGGTGGCCGCACGACTCGTGGATCTGCAGCGCGAGCTGCGGCGTGTCGAGGATCAGCGTGCGCGTCCCGGCGGGGAGCGGCGGGGCGGCGAGGAGCTCGGCCGCCTCCGCGCGCAGGCGTGGCGCGTTCGCGGCGAGCGCCAGGTCGGCGATGGTCTCGTAGCCGGCGCCGCGCACGCCGCCGTCGTAGTCCATCGGCCAGGTGCGCACCGCCACGTCGTCGCCGTCGCGGAGGACGATGCGGATCCCGGCGCCGCCGAAGGTGATGACCTGGCTGACGTCGGTGCCCTCGGTGGTGCACAGGCGCTTGCGCTCGCGCCGCCACACCATGCGCGCCTCGGCGGTCGCGTTCGGTCCGCGCAGGATCGCCAGCGCGGCCTCGAGGTCGGCGAGCTTGCGGTCGAGCGGCACGGCGAACGGGTCCTCGGCGAGCGGGGTCTCCCACGTGCCGCGCTGCGGCTCCTCCTCGACCAGGCGCACGCGCCCCTCGCCCAGCGACGCGGCGGCGCGGGCCGACGCCAGCGCGTCGCGCGCCGCCTGGGCCGCGCCGTCGGCGATGAGCCCCGGCTGCGCGCCGAATCCCCACGCGCCGCGGTAGAGCACGCGCACGCCGATCCCGGCGGAGCGCTCGCGCACGTGCTTCTCGATGTCGGCGTCCTTGAGCGCCAGCGTCTCCGCTTCGTGCGCGACGACGCGGGCGTCGGCGTAGGACACGCCCTCGACCCTCCGGACGGCTTCGAGCGCGATGTGGGCGAGCTCCACGCCGCTACTTTAACCTAACTGCCACGCGCCCCGACGGGCTCAGAGCGTCTTCGATTTGTGGATCGGGCAGCTCTCGAGCGCGGGCGCGGGATCGAGCGCGTCCTTGCCTGAGAACGTCTTCACCACCTTGCCGTCCTTGTCGATGACGAACGTCGTCCGGTCGGCGTGGCCGCCCGACTCCACGCCGTACGCCTTGGCGACGGTCGCGTCCTCGTCGGCGAGCAGCGGGAACGGGAGCTTGAGCGTGTCGGCGAACTTCTTCACCTGGTCGAAGGGATCGATCGTCGCGCCCAGGACCTGGGCGTCTGCGTCGGCGAACCGCGCGGCGATGTCGCGGTACGCCGACATCTCCTTCGTTCAACCCCCGGTGAAGACCTTGGGGAAGAACGCAAGGACGACGGTCTTCTTCCCCTTGAACTCGGCGAGGGTGATCGTTTTGCCGTTGGTGCCGTGCGCCGAGAACGCGGGCGCGGCTGCGCCCGGCTCCGGCCGTTTCGGGGCGTCCGCCGCCCACGCCGAAGCTGATGCGAGGAAAGCCATGGCGAAGCAGAAACGACGCATGCGCGAAAGCTATCACGCCGGATCGCTCCGGGCCAGGAGCTATGCTTGTCCGGAATGGACCGGTTCGTGGTGAACCCGCCGTGGCCCGAGCTGCCGCGCGTGACGGCGCTCCTCAACGGGTTCCCGCGCGACTACCACGTCCACGACTACCGGACGACGCTGTCGCTCAAGGCCGTCGTCGCCGGGGCGGCCCGCTACGCGACCCCGGGCGGGCGGTATCTCGTGACGCCCGACGTGTTCCTGGTCCTGAACCACGGCCAGCGCTACTCGATGGAGGTCGACGCCGAGAGCGGGACCGAGACGCTGTGCCCGTTCTTTGCGCCGGGCTTCGTCGAGGCGGCGGCGTGGTCGGCGGCGGCGGGAGACGCGCGGCAGCTCGACGACGTCGACGCGCGCGGCGCGCCGTTCGAGCTGGTCGAGCGCCTGCACCCCGCCGTCGGGCCGATCGCCGCGATCCTCGCGTCGATGCGCGCCGCGGTGCGCGCCCGCCGCGCCGGCGCGGCGTGGATCGAGGATCGGTTCCACGACCTGGCGCTCGCGCTGGCGGCGCTGCGCGACGATACGCGCCGCGAGATGGAGACGTTCCCGGCGGTGCGTCGCGCCACGCGCGAGGAGCTGTACCGGCGGCTCTACCGCGCGCGCGACTTCCTCGTGTCGTGCTACGCCGAGCCGCTCACCGTCGCCGAGGCGGCGCGCGTCGCCGCCCTGTCGCCGTTTCACTTCCACCGCGCGTTCCGGCGCGCGTTCGGCCGCACGCCGATGCAGCTCCTGCAGCACCACCGCCTCGAGGTCGCGCGGCGGCTGCTGGCGCGCGGCGACGAGGTGACCGCGGTGGCGCTCGCGGTCGGCTTCGACAGCCTCGGCTCGTTCAGCTGGCTGTTCCGGCGCAAGCACGGCGTCGCCCCGAGCGAGCTCCGCCCGGGCCGAAAAAAGCAAGATTGAAGAAGCGGGCGCGCGGGGCCCGCCGCTACGGTCGAGGCATGCGCATCCCGTTCGCCATCGTGCTTCTCGCGTTCGCCGCGGTCGCGCTCGCCGCGCCCGCCACCGATCCCCCCGAGACCGTCGTCGTCATCTACTCGCCCAGGGCCGGCAAGGAGGCCGAGGTCGACAAGCTGATCCGCACCCACTTCGCGACGCTGAAGCGCCTGCGGCTGGTCACCGCCGACCCCCACGTCACCTACCGCGACAAGGACGAGGGCGGGCGGCCGATCTTCGTCGACATCCTGACGTGGAAGAGCCATGCCGCCCCCGACGACGTGCCGCCGGAGGTGCAGACGATCTGGACGGCGATGGAGGCCGCGTGCGAGAAGCGCGACGGCCGCCGGGGCATCGCGTTCCACGAGGTCGAGCGGCTGAAGTGACCGCCCGCCCGGGGTACGATATCGGCGTTGGCCACCGCCCGCCTCGCAGCGGCCCTCGCCGCGCTTGCCAGCTGCGCCCCGGCGCGGCCCCCCGTCGCCGCCCCGCCGCCGGTCGCCGACGACCGCGTCCCGTTCGGCCCCGACGACCGCGAGGCCGAGCTCGCGTTCCTGCGCGACGCGCTGCGCGACTGCTACGCCCACCTCGCGGTCAAGCAGCACGACTTCGGCGTCGACCTCGACGCCCTGTTCGGGCGCCACCGCGCCGCGGTGCGCGCGGCCGACACGTGGCCGCGCTACGAGCGCGCGATGGTCTCGTTCGTGTCCCAGATGCACGACGGCCACCTGATCTGGCGGCGGAAGCGCGGCGCGGGCGAGACCCCGCGACGCATCGTGCGGATCGGGATCGACACCCGCTTCATCGGCGACGACCTGGTCGTGACCGGCGTGTGGCCCGGATCGGCGGCGGCGGCGGCCGGGCTCGCGCCCGGCGACCGGATCGCGACCATCGACGGCGAGAGCGTGGAGCGGCGGTTCGCCCGCCAGGCATCCGTGCGGAGCTGGGCGAAGCTCGAAGCGGCGCGCTACGACTTCGCCGAGGAGT
>DATFWE010000093.1:0-32133 GCA_035259575.1 Haliangiales bacterium | reverse complement strand
GATGGCGCCGTCCATCTGCGCCGCGCCGGTGATCATGTTCTTGATGTAGTCCGCGTGACCCGGGCAGTCGACGTGCGCGTAGTGGCGCTTGTCCGACTCGTACTCGACGTGCGCCGTCGCGATGGTGATGCCGCGCTCGCGCTCCTCCGGCGCCTTGTCGATCTGGTCGTAGGCCATGAACTGCGCCAGCTTCTTCTGCGCCTGGGTCTTGGTGATGGCCGCGGTGAGCGTCGTCTTGCCATGGTCCACGTGACCGATGGTCCCGATGTTCACGTGCGGCTTGTTGCGGACGAATTTCTCCTTGGACATCTCCTCGCTCCTTTAATTGCCCCTGGAATGTGCCTGCCCGTGGGCGACGAGACCCTCGCTGATGTGCGTGGGCACCGGCGCGTAGTGCGAAAACTGCATGGTGAACGTCGCGCGACCCTGGGAGCGCGACCGCAGGTCGGTGGCGTAGCCGAACATCTCCGCGAGCGGAACGTCGGCGCGGATGACCTGGTGGCCGGCGCGCGGCTCCATGCCGCCGATGCGGCCGCGCCGCGCGTTGAGATCGCCGATCACCTCACCCATGAACTCCTCGGGGGTGACGACCTCGACGGCCATGACCGGCTCGAGGAGGACCAGCCCGGCGCGGCGCGCCGCCTCCTGGAACGCGAGCGAGCCGGCGACCTTGAACGCCAGCTCGGAGGAGTCCACCTCGTGGTACGCCCCGTCGACGAGCGTGACCTTTAGGTCGATGACCGGGTAGCCGGCCAGGACGCCCCGCCCCATCGCCTCCTGGATGCCGCGATCGACCGCGGGGATGTACTCCCTGGGGATCGCGCCGCCGACGACGGCGTTGACGAACGTGTAGCCGCCGCCCGGACGGTGCGGCTCGAGGTCGATCTTGACGACGCCGTACTGGCCGCGCCCGCCGCTCTGGCGGATGAAGCGGCCCGCCACGTTCTCCGCCTTGCCGCGCACGGTCTCGCGGTAGGCGACCTGGGGCTTGCCCACGAGCGCCGACACGCCGAACTCGCGCGCGAGACGGTCGACGATGATCTCGAGGTGGAGCTCGCCCATCCCCGACAGCAGCGTCTGCGACGTCTCCGGATCGGTGTGCACGCGGAACGACGGGTCCTCGAGCACGAGCTTGCCGAGCGCGTTGCCCAGCCGGTCGGCGTCCTCGCGGGTGCGCGGCTCGACGGCGATCGAGATGACCGGCTCGGGGATGCGGATCGTCTCGAGCACGATCGGGTGGTGGTCGTCGCACAGCGTGTCGCCGGTCTGCGCCGTGCGCAGGCCCACCGCCGCCGCGATGTTGCCGCAGGCGACGTCCTTGATGTCCTCGCGCTTGTTGGCGTGCATGAGGAGCAGGCGGCCGATGCGCTCGCGCTTGGCCTTGCCGGCGTTGAGCACCGTCTGGCCGTGCTGCAGCACGCCCGAGTAGACGCGCAGGAACGTGAGCTGCCCGACGAACGGGTCGGTGACGATCTTGAACACGAGGGCCGAGAACGGCTCGTCGTCGGCGGCGCGGCGCGACGTCTCGGCGCCGGTGTCGGGGTTGACGCCGACGATCGGCGGCCGGTCGGCCGGCGACGGCAGGTAGTCCACGACCGCGTCGAGGAGCGGCTGCACGCCCTTGTTCTTGAACGCGGCGCCGATGAGCACCGGCACCGCCTTGAGCCCGATCGTGGCCCGGCGCAGCGCCGCCTTGAGGTCGGCCTCGCTGAGCTCCTCCCCCTGGAGGTACTTGGCCATGATCTGGTCGTCGACGTCGGCGAGCGCCTGCAGCATCTCGTCGCGCGAGATGAACGCGTCGTCGCGCAGGTCGCCGGGGATGTCCTCGGTGGAGAACCGCGAGCCGAGCGCCTCGTCGTCGCCCTCCGGCCAGACGAGCGCCTTCATCGACATGAGATCGATGACGCCGACGAAGTCGTCCTCGAGCCCGAGCGGCAGGTGCACCGGCACCGGGTGGGCCTTGAGCCGGTCGCGCATCTGCGCGACGGTCGCGGCGGGGTCGGCGCCCACGCGGTCCGCCTTGTTGACGAAGGCGATGCGCGGCACGCGGTAGCGGTCGGCCTGGCGCCACACCGTCTCCGACTGCGGCTCGACGCCGTTCACGGCGTCGAACAGCGCGACCGCGCCGTCGAGGACGCGCAGGCTCCGCTCCACCTCGATGGTGAAGTCCACGTGCCCGGGGGTGTCGATGAGGTTGATGCGGTGGTTCTTCCAGTAGGCGGTGGTCGCGGCCGAGGTGATGGTGATGCCGCGCTCCTGCTCCTGCTCCATGAAGTCCATCGTCGCGGCGCCGTCGTGTACCTCCCCCATCCGGTAGGACACGCCGGTATAGAAGAGGATGCGCTCGGAAGTCGTCGTCTTTCCGGCGTCGATGTGCGCCATGATCCCGATGTTCCGGGTGCGCTCGATGGGGACTTCACGCGGCATGATCGTTCCGGCCGCTCGGCCGCTCGTCAGCTTCTTTCCTGCTGGGGGAACGGCGGGGTGCTCGATCCGGGCTACCTGGAAGGTCCCAGGGCTTTCCCAAGTTGAGGACGAAAGCCCTTGGATCAACCATCTAGCCGCCCACGAATCCGGCGTTCCTATGTCCAAACTGCTCGGTTTCTACCACCTGTAGTGGGCGAACGCCTTGTTCGCCTCGGCCATCTTGTGCGTATCCTCGCGCTTTTTCACCGCGTTGCCCTTGTTCTGCGAGGCATCGAGGATCTCCGCGGCGAGCTTCTCGATCATCGTCTTTTCTCCGCGCTCGCGCGCGTAATGGACGAGCCACCGCATGCCCAGCGCCTGCGACCGGTCCGGCCGGACGTCGACCGGGACCTGGTAGGTCGAGCCGCCGACGCGGCGGGACTTGACCTCGACCTTGGGCTTGACGTTGGTCAGCGCCTTCTCCCACACCTTCATCGGATCGTCCTTGGCGCGCTCGGCGACGATGTCGAGCGCCTTGTAGACGATCTGCTCCGCGACGGACTTCTTGCCGCTGTCCATCACGGTGTTGATGAACTTGGTCAGGCGGCGGCGCAGCTCGTGCGTCGCGTCGGTGAACTTCGGATCCGGGAGAACCTTGCGCTTGGGGACTTCACCTTTGCGGGGCATCGCTGGGACCTTACTTGGGGCGCTTGGCGCCGTACTTGGAGCGGCTCTGGCGGCGGTTCGCCACGCCGGCGGTGTCGAGGGTGCCGCGCACGATATGGTACCGCACGCCGGGGAGATCCTTCACGCGGCCGCCGCGGATCAGGACGACCGAGTGCTCCTGCAGGTTGTGCCCCTCGCCCGGGATATAGGATGTGACCTCCATCCCGTTGACGAGGCGCACGCGCGCGACCTTGCGCAGCGCGGAGTTCGGCTTCTTCGGCGTGGTGGTGTACACGCGCACACACACGCCGCGCTTCTGCGGCGAGGACATCAGCGCCGGCGCGGTCGTCTTGCGCCGTTGCTTGTCGCGTCCGCTCTTCACGAGCTGGTTGATGGTCGGCATCGAGAACTGCGACATTCTAGAGACCGAAAGTCGCAAGTCAAGTGAAATCCCGGAATTTCTGAGGGATCGTGGGCCGAGAACAGGCGCACGTCGCCGCCGCGGCCGAGCTCGACGAGGCGCCGGCCGTTCTTGCGCGCCAGCGGAACGTCGTCGTCGTTCAGCCGCCGGAAGCCCATCCAGTCATCTCCTTGAAAATCCTCGGGAATCAGCTCTTAGCGGGCCTCGGCGAACTGGTGCGGCTTGTAGCGCATCGCGCCCGCCATCGCGGCCGCGTGCTCGGCGGCGAAGCACCGCACGGTCGCGCGCGGAAAGTCCGGGATGCCACCGCATGATCGACATCGAGGTGGGTGGGGATGACGTGACGCACCTCGTCCGGTTGGAACCAGAGGCGCGCGACCTGAGCCGCCGCGGTGTCCTCTTCCGCTGTCGTCGGCCTCGACGAGCAGGCAGTGGCAGATCAACCGACCCTCGGCGTGGGTCGTGATCTTTGCCAAGGGAGGGCACATCGTGCCGCAGCTCAGATGGTGGACGCGCACCGGCGTACTATACTCGTCCCGTGGAGCCGGGCTCGCTCGTCGACGGCAAATACAAGATCGAGCGCGTCATCGGCGAGGGGGGGATGGGGCGCGTCCTCGAGGCCACCCACGTCGATCTCGACCAGAAGGTCGCGATCAAGCACCTGCGGCCCGAGGCGATGGCCAACCCCGAGGCGGTGCAGCGGTTCCTGCGCGAGGCGCGCGCATCGGTGAAGCTGAGGAGCGAGCACGTGGCGCGCGTGCTCGACGTGGGCATCGGCGACGGCGGCGTCCCGTACATGGTGATGGAGCTCCTCGACGGGAAGGACCTGTCGGCGCTCCTCGCCGACGGAGGGCCGCTCCCCCCCGCCGCCGCGGTCGACTACGTGCTGCAGGCGTGCGAGGCGGTGGCCGAGGCGCACGGCATCGGCATCGTCCATCGCGACATCAAGCCGGGGAACCTGTTCCTCACCGGCGCCGCCGACGGCAGCGACCTGGTGAAGGTGCTCGACTTCGGCATCTCCAAGGCCCGCCCCAAGCAGGGCGAGGACTTCTCGCTGACGTGCACGTCGTCGCTGATCGGGTCGCCGGGGTACATGGCGCCGGAGCAGCTGCGCGCCCCGCGCGACGCGGACGCGCGCAGCGACATCTGGTCGTTCGGCGTGGTGCTGTACGAGCTCGTCGAGGGGCGCGTGCCGTTCGACGCCGAGGTGTTCTCCGAGCTGTGCATCAAGGTGGCGATGGATCCGCTGCCGCCGCTGGTGCGCGCGCCGGTGGGCCTCGCCGCGGTGGTGACGCGCTGCCTGGAGAAGGACCCGGCGGCGCGCTTCCCCGATGTCGCGGCGCTGGCGGCGGCGCTGGCGCCGTTCGGGCCGGCGAACGCGGCGGACCGGGCGGCGCGCGTCAAGCGACTCCTCGGCGGGCGGGCGCGGCCGGGCACGGTGCCGCGGCCAGTGGGAGGCCCGGTGCACCCGGTTCGCAGCACGCTCGACGCCGCGTCCGGCTCGGTGCCCACGCAGCCGCCGCCGCGGCGGCGGTTTCCGCTCGTCGTGGCCGCGACGGTGACCGCGGTCGCGGGGGGCGCGATCTGGCTCATGATGGCGCGCGAGCCCGCGCGCGGCACCGCGGCCGCGCCGGACGCGCGGCCGCGCGCGGTCGTGCCCGCGGCGGCGCCGGCGCCGCCGCCGATGGCCCCCGTCGCGGCCGCGCCCGACGCGGGCCCGCCGCCGAAGGTCGAAGCGCCCGTGCCGCCGCCGGCGACGCGCAAGCGCCCCGTGAAAAAACCCGTGAAGCCCGCCGACGACGACATATACGATACGCGGAACTGATGCGTCGGCTCGCCTGCCTGCTCGCGTTTGCCGGATGCGCCGACATCCTCGGGATACGTGATCCCGTGCTCCCGGAGAGCGGCGACGCGTCGCCGGTCGATGCGCCGGGCGTGCTCGACGGACCGCCGTCCGCGATCGACGCGCCGCCGGTGCCGGACGCGCGGATGGGCCCCGACGCGAACACCTGCACGTGGCCGTACGAGCCGATCGATTTCAACCCGTGCAGCCTGCCGGCGGACAACGGGGACCTGACGCTCAACGGCGGCACGATCGAGATCGACACCGACACGATCCACACCGGCGCGGGAGACATCTCGCTGACGAACAGGCAGACGCAGGCCCAGCCCGGCGCGAGCTGTCCGCTCAAGCTCTACGTGTTCCTGACCGGGACGCTGTCCGGGACGATCAACGTGCGCGGCACGTGTCCGGCGGCGCTGATCTTCCTCGGCGACGTGACGATCGCCGGCGGGACGACGCTCGACGCGTCGGCCGAGGCCACTGCCGGTCCCGGGGGGAACGACGCGACGGCCTGCGCGACCGCGACGGGGACAAAGGGGGGTGATGTGACGGCGGCCCTGTCCGCCGCGGGCGGCGGCGGGGGCGGCGGCCACGGCGCGACGGGCGGCATGGGCGCCGCCGGCGGCGGCACGGCGGGCGGGGGCGGCGGCGCGTTCGGCGAGACGGCGGCGGAGCCGCCGGGGCTCCACGGCGGCTGCGCCGGCGGTGAGGGCGGCAACGGCAACCTGAGCGGCGGCGGCTCCGGCGGCGGAGGAGCCCCCGGAGACGGCGGCGGCGCGCTGCAGATGTCGTCCAAGGGGACGATCAGGGTGAATGGGACCGCGCGGTTGCGCGCCAACGGCGGAGGCGGCCAGGGCGCGCAGCTCCTCGGCGGATTGCTCGAGGCGACCGGCGGCGGCGGCGGGGGGTCGGGCGGGACGATCCTGCTCGAGGCGGCGCTGGTGGATTTCTTGCCGACCGCGAACAAGCCCACGTTGTGCGCGACGGGAGGCGGGGGTGGCGAAGGCGGCGGCAGCACGCTCGGCGCCGGGGGCGCGGACGGCCAGCCCGGCACGTGCAGCGCGACGGCCAACGCGAACGGGGGCGGCGACAAGGGCAACGGGGGCAACGGCGGCGACGGCGGCTACGGCGACGGCCCGCTGCAGGTCGGTCGCCCGGGCGGCAGCGGCACCGGCGGCGGGGGCGGCGGCGGGGGCGCCGCAGGCCGCATCATCGTGCACTCGCAGCAGACGTCTCCCGTGGGCGACGCGGTGTTTTCTCCGTCGGTGACGTTGCGCTGACGGTTTTTGCCCAAACTTTTCGGGCCGGGCGTTGTCCAACGTCCATGGCTCCCTACCGCGATGACCAGGAAGCACGCCTCGCGCGCCAGGCCGCCAAGGAGCGCGAGCTTCGAGCGTCGGGGCTGGAGATCCGCGTGGCCCTGCCCTGCAGCTACGACTGGGAGGCGATGAGCGGCGACGACAGGTCGCGGTTCTGCCCCGGGTGCGCCAAGCACGTCTACAACCTTTCGGCGATGACGGTCGACGAGGCGACGCGTCTGGTGGAGGAGAAGCAGGGCGACCTGTGCGTCGGCTTCTACCGGCGCCACGACGGCACGGTGATGACGGCCGACTGTCCGCGGGCGCTGCGCCGGCGCCAGAAGCGGCAGACGCTCGCCGTCGCCGTCGCCGGCGTCACGCTGGTGGCCGGCGGCGTGGGGGCGCTCGAGCGCGCGGGCCGCGTACACAAGGCGACTGTCGAGGAGTGCGCGCGCCGGGTGGAGACCCGCTTCCTCATCCGGTGGCCCGCGCCGCCGCCCGAGCCGCCCGAGAAGCGCGAATGGATCATGGGCCTGCCGGCCCCGCGCGACCGCACCCGCTAGATGAGCTCCAGTTGCTCCGGATCCGGCGGGCCGAGGCACGCCTCGTCGTCGTTCGCGACGGAGTTCGCGCGGCTCGAGACGGGCGTCACGACGAGCGCCCCCTTCGGTGCGGGGACGAGCAACGATTTGGGATTGCGCCCGAGGAGATAGTCGTCGGCGCGGTCCCTGGGGATGATCGCGGGCATCCGGTCGTGCACCGGCGCCACGTCGGCGTTCGCCGCGACGGTCAGGATGCAGAATCCTTTGTCGTCGTAGATGCCGGCGAACAGCAAGAGCTCGCCCGGCGGCGCGTGGAACCAGATCGGGCGCCGCCGCCCCGACGCGCCGGTCCATTCGTAGAACCCGTCCGCCGGGACCAGGCAGCGCCGCTCGGCGAACGCCTCCTTGTACAGGCCGTTCGTATCCACGATCTCGGCGCGCGCGTTGATCATCGTCCTCCGGCCGAACCCCCACCGCGCCGGGACCAGCCGGCGCTTGCCGTCCCGGATGACGATCATGTGCGGGTCCGTCGGCGGCAGGTTGTAGCGCGGCCGGTACGCCGCGGACAGGGTGGGGTCGGCCTCGACCTCGAGCTTGTCGACGACGTCGCTGAAGTCCTTGCTGGTCAGGGTGAACCGACCGCACATCGTGGTATGAGCATAGCGCGCCCCATGACCGCGATCGAACGCCTCGCCGAGTGGCTCGTGGCCCTGCGCTGGGAGGACATCCCCGAGGGGGTGCGCGAGCGCGCGCGCCACCAGGTCGCCAACGTCGTGGCGTCGATGATCGCCGGCGCGGAGAACGACGACGCCGCGTCGGTGCGGCGCGCCGTCTCCGGCTGGGGCACCGCGGGGCCGTGCACGGTGATCCCCACCGGCGAGCGGCTCCCGCTCGCCGAGGCGCTGCTCGTCGGCGGCGCGCACTCCATGGCGCTCGATTACGACGACTACGTCGCGATGGGCCACACCGGCCACAGCGCGGTGCTGGTGTCGCTGGCGCTGGCCGAGATGCGCGGCGGGCCGCTGCGCGACCCGCTCGTCGCCCAGGTGGCCGCGAACGAGATCGGCGGGCGCCTCGGCGCGAGCGTCGTCCTCGGGCCGCAGAACGGCCAGGCGTGGAGCTTCCTCCATGCCGTCGAGGGGGCCGCGGTCGCGGCCAAGCTGGGCGGCCTCGACGCGCGCCGCGCCGCGCACGCCCTGGCGATCGCGCTCTACCAGCCGACGTTCACGCTGTGGCCGGGGTTCATGGGGCCGGGGAGCAAGGTCTTGACCGCGGCGCCGATGGTCGACGGAGCGCGCGCCGCCGACTTCGCGCGCGAGGGGATGACCGGCGCGCTCGACATCCTCGAGGCGCCGCAGAAGGGCTTCTGGGCGTCGTTCGCATGGGCGCCGCTCCCCGCGCGCATGGACGGGCTGGGCGAGCGCTGGGTCACCGACACGATCGCCTACAAGAAGTACCCCGGCTGCGCGTACATCGGCACGACCATGGACGCGCTGTTCGCCGCCTGCGCCGAGGGCGGCCTGCGCGCCGCCGACGTCGACAAGGTCGAGGTGACCGCGAACCTCCTCACCGTCGAGATGACGAACCTGTCGGCGCCGCACCTCCGCCCCGGCGCGCCGCTGTCGCCCATCCACATCAACTTCTCCATCCCCTACAGCGTCGCCGTCGGCCTCGTCGGCGGGCGGCTCGGGTCGCGCGAGCTCGGGCGGTCGTACCTCGACGCGCACGACGCGGAGATCCGCGCGCTGGCGGGCCGGGTCGCGCTCGCGCATGATTGGGCGATGACGCGCAGGACCGTCGACGCGTTCGGCGGCGGCGCCGACCTCATGCGCCTCGCCCCGCGCGACGCGCTGCGGGCGGTCTTCGGCTATCTCGGGATGATGGGGGGAGACAAGGAGCACCGCGTCGGGCTGGCGGGCATCTGGCGGGCGCGGGGCGACGGGAAGCCGGCCGGGCCGATCGCGTTCCCCGCGCGCGTCGTCGTGACGGCGCGCGACGGCCGGCGGTTCTTCGCCGAGCGGGACGTTCCCGAGGGCGCGCCCGGGGCGCCGCGCTACTTCGAGACCGTCGCCGACAAGATGCGGATCGAGGCCGAGGGGCGCCTCGCACCGGGGAGCGCGGAGCGGATCCTCGACCTCTGCCGCAGGTACGAAGACGTCACGGCGGCCGAGATCGTCGCGGCAGCCACAGCGTGAGGTGAACATGAATCGTTCGCTTTCGATCGCGTTCCTGGGAGCCTGCTGGCTTTTCGCCGGGGGTTGCGGCCACGGCGGCGCCGACTGCCGCGCCGACGCCGGCTTGACCGTGCCGTCGACGCTCATGCTAGTCTCGCTGTCGAGCGAGCAGCGCAACGAGGTGTGCGACTTCACGGCGTGCCGGCTGGGCGGCTACGGCGCCAAGCTGTCGTGCTCGAGCGGCCCGGCGGTCACCCTCGCGGGGAGCCAGCAGCAATGCGTGGCGCAGACGCCCACGAATCCAGCCTGCCACGCGACCGTCGACGACCTGGTTCGGTGCGTCGACGCCATTCGCGCCAACCCCTGCACGAGCACGCTTTTCGGCAGCGACTGCGCGGCGGTCAGCGACCCCGCATGCGTGACCTTCACGCCGGGCGGGCTGGGGGTCGCGCCGTTGGGCTGAACTGGCTGGTCTGTCGGATGCACGCGTACGCCGCCCACACTGACCTCGCCGTGCCAGCGCGGACGAGCGGCGGCCGCGCTATATGCGCTCGATGATCGTCGCGATCCCCTGGCCGCCGCCGATGCACAGGGTGACGAGCGCGGTCGCCTTGCCGGTCCGCTCGAGCTCGTCGAGCGCGGTGCCGAGGAGGATCGCGCCGGTCGCGCCGAGCGGGTGGCCGAGCGCGATCGACCCGCCGTTGACGTTCACCCGCTCGGGATCGATCTCGAGCGTGCGCGTCGCCTGCAGCACGACCGCGGCGAACGCCTCGTTGATCTCCCACAGATCGATGTCCTTGGGCTGCATCCCGGCGAGACGGAGCGCCTTGCGGCTGACCGGCGCCGGGGCGGTGAGCATGATCAGGGGCTCGCTGCCGATCGTGGCGAGGGCGCGGATGCGCGCGCGCGGCTTGACGCCCTTCTCGCGCACGTAGCGCTCGGAGGCGAGCACGACCGCGGCTGCCCCGTCGACGATGCCGCTGGAGTTGCCGGCGGTGTGGACGTGGCGCACCTCCCGCGTCTGCGGGTAGGCGCGCACGGCGAGCTGGTCGAGCGTCTCGCCGGCGGGGCCGGCCGGCATCGCGCCCAGCGACGCGAACGACGGCGGCAGCGCCGCGAGCCCCTCCGCGGTGGTGTCGGGACGGGGGTACTCCTCGCGGGCCAAGGCCGTCGCGCCCGTGCGCGGGTCGCGCACCGGGACGAGCGAGCGGGCGAACCGGCCCTCCTCGATCGCGCGCGCGGCGTTCCGCTGCGAGCGCAGCGCCAGCGCGTCGACGTCGGCGCGCGAGATACCCTCGAGCGTGGCGATGAGGTCGGCGCTGATGCCCTGCGGGACCTGGAACACGCGCTCGCGCAGGTGGAGGTTGTTGCCGTCGGTGCCGCCGCCGTCGGAGCCAATCGGCACGCGCGACATGCTCTCCACGCCGCCGGCGACGACGAGGTCCATCGCGCCGGAGCCGACGGCCATCGCGCCGAAGTTGATCGCCTGCAGGCCCGAGCCGCAGAAGCGATTGACCGACGTCGCGGACACCTCGTTCGGCCAGCCCGCGGCGAGGACCGCGTTGCGCGCGAGGTTCGCGCCCTGCTCGTTGACCTGCGACACGACGCCGGCGATCACGTCGTCGACGTCGCGCGCGTCGAAGCCGACGCGCCCCTGCAGCGCCTGGAGGACCTGCGCGAGCAGCTCCTGCGGGTGGATGCCGGACAGGGCGCCCTTGCCGGGCTTGCCGCGGCCGCGCGGGGTGCGCGCCGCATCGATGATGTAGGCGGTGCTCATGAGGTGCCTCCTTGGGCGGTGTCGTCGGCGGGCTCGTCGAGCGCCGCCACGTCGGCGAGGGTGGCGCGGAGCTCGGCCGCGCGCGCGCGGCCGAAGGCCCGCTCGAAGTCGGCCTGCGCCGCGCGCCAGCAGGCGAGCGCGCGCCCGAGGCGGGCGGCGCCCGCGCGCGTCAGGCGGAGCTCCTTGCTGCGGCGGTCGGACGCGCCGGCGCGGATCGCGACGAGACCGTCGCGCTCGAGCGGCAGCATGGTGCGGCCGAGCGTCGTGCGGTCGAGGACCAGGTCGTCGGCCAGGGCCTGGATCGTCATCGCGCCGTGGTTGGACAGCTTGGACAGGATGGAGAACTGGGTGGTGCGCAGCCCGGTCGGCGCGAGGGCCTGGTCGTAAAGCTGGGTCGCCCGGCGCGCGGCCTGGCGGAGGGCCAGGCAGTTGCACGCCTCGGGGTCGCGCTCGCGCGGAGATAGGCGCATATACGCATGATTTAAGGCGCAGATACGCGTATGTCAAGGGCAGGCCGCGCTAGAATCGGCCGCATGCATCCTCGCTGGGTCGTCCTCGGCCTCGTCTGTTTCGGCGCGTGCGCCGCCCGCCAGCCCGCCGTGTGCGACGCGCGCGTCGCGCGGGTGTGGCACGGGCGCACCTCCGCCGCCCGTGCCGAGGAATACGCCGCCTACCTCGCGGCGGCGATCGTGAAGTTCCGCTCCATCCCGGGGAACGACGGCTACCAGATGATGCGCGAGACCGTCGGCGACGAGACCCATTTCACGGTGATCAGCTACTGGGCGACGCGCGACGCCATCCGCGCCTACGCGGGCGACGACATCCGCAAGACGCGCCACCTGCCGCGCGACGCCGAGTTCCTCATCGCCCCGGAGCAGACGGTCATGAACTACGACCTCGCGGTGCTCGACGTGGGCTGCCGGCGCGATGCCCCGTGAGCCCTTGCCGCGGGCGGCCGGACGCCGACGTCTCGCACGTCTTCCGCTGACTCAAGGCCCCGGGCACCGGTCGTCGTCGCGCGGTGGCGGCGCCGCCGCGTGGGTCGCGTCGGGCGGCGGGAACGGCTGGCGGAACGTGAACGCGTACGCCGACGGCCCGTGGGCGCGCAGGTGCGTGAGCCGCTCCTCCGCCTCCGCCACCGTGGGGATGTGCCCGCGCGGGATCCACCACAGCGCCAGGTAGAGGTCCATCGTCTCGAACCACTTCCGGCGCCGGCGCATCACCTCGACGTGGTCGCTGCGGTAGACGAAGTCCGACAGCGCCTCGACCGACTCCCACACCGACATGTTCACGAGCAGCCGCTCGTCGCTCATGCGCACCGCGGTCGCGTTGCCCTCGGCGGTCTGGAGGCGCCACACGAAGCCGGGGCTGCCGTCGG
Organism: Haliangiales bacterium; assembly: GCA_035259575.1. Lineage (GTDB taxonomy): Bacteria > Myxococcota_A > Polyangia > Haliangiales > SHYZ01 > DATFWE01. The sequence continues at coordinate 19,628 of DATFWE010000093.1, read as the reverse complement.
CGAGCCGGTTGATCGGGTCGAGCGCCGCCACGAAGTCGGCGAGGAGCGGCGAGTCCACCGGCGCGCGCGGGACCGCCACGTTCACCTGGGCCAGCTGATATCGCTTCATCGGCGGTCAGCGTAGCACCTGCTATGCTTCCGGGCGTGGGCCGCCTCGTCCTGGGCCTGGTCATCATCGACGCGCTGGCCGTGGCGGCGTTCGGGCTGGTGCCGCCGCGCGAGACGCTGGTCATCACCGACGAGACGCCCGCGCCGAAACCCGCCGTCGCCCCGGCCGAGTTGGCGCGCCGCATGGCCGCGCTCGTCCAGACGTCCCGCCGCGCGGCCAAGGGCAAGAAGGTCGTCGTGGCCCCGCCGCGTCGCGTCGGCGACGACATCGAGCTCGTGGTGTCGCTCGCCCGCGACGTCGGCTTTCCCGCGGGGCTGTACTGCGCGCGCTGCGCCGCGCAGCGCTGCCTGTTCCCGGAGGCGACCGCGCAGGCGCTCGACGCGCTGGCCGCGGCGTTCCCCGCTGCGGACGTCGCCGAGCTCGCCCGTCTCGCGCCGGTGGAGCTGGCCGCGACGGGCGGCGCCTCGGGCGGCCCGGTCGTGAAGAAGGACGTCGCCCAGGCGTGCCAGGGCGGCGCGGCGCAGACGAGCATCCGCTTCCCGGCGGCGTTCGACGCCTACGACGAGAAGGACTGCAGCGCGCGCGACTGCGCCGCCGCGGGGACGACCGTCCACCTGGCGAGCGGCCCCATCGACGACAACCGCGCGCTCGCCTGCCTGCGCGCGGCCTGCCTCGTCGTCGACGCGCCGGCGGGCGCGCCGGCGAAGCTCACCGGCGAGGTCGCCACCGAGCAGGGCGCGGCCTATCGCGGCGCCGAGGTGGTCCTCACCGTGCGCGGCGTGGCGCCCGCGGCGTGGGACGCCGTCAGCGCCGCGGCCGGAGAAGAACCGTGATCCTCAGGCCCTGGGCCCTCCTCGCCGCGCTCGCCGCCGCCGGCGGCCTCCTCGCGCTGACCGCGTCGATGCGGCGGACGCAGGCCGCGCAGGCCGTGGCGTACGAGGCGGCCGCCGCGCACCAGCGCAAGGCGGCCGGCGCCACCCGCGCCGTCGAGCCCGACCGCCCCCTCTCGACCGCGCCGGGGGGGTGCGTCACCGGCGCGGAGGCGTTCGCGGGCGCGGCGTCGCGCGGCATCGTCGCGTTCCCCGCCGGGGCGCGGCTCGCCGCCCTCATCGCCGTGAGCGACGCCGCGGTGCGGTCCGAGCACGAGGCCGAGCTTCTCCGACCGGCCCCGACGCTGCCGCAGCGCGTCGGCGTCATGGACGGGGCGCAGGTGGACCCGCCGCGCCTCGCCTGCGGCGGAAAGGGCTGGGCGGAGGCCTACGTGGTCGGCGTCACCACACCGTCCGCCAAGGCGACGGCGAAGCGGCGAAAATAATCGCTCCGGCGCTGGTATCATCCGCGCATGGGGGCTGTCCACGCGCTCCTCGACCGGCACGAACGGCGGCGACGGGCGCGCATGCCCACGCTGTCGCTGCTCGCCGGCCCCGTGACGCTGGGCACGCGCGCGTTCGCCGGCTGGGCCGCCGCGCAGGGGCGGCCGGTCGTCATCGCGACGAACGCGGCGGAGGCGGCGACGGTGTTCCTGCGCGCGCTCGACGTGGCGGGCCACGTGGCCGAGCAGCTCGAGCCCGGCCTGGCCGCGCGCCTCGCCCGCAAGACGCCGCTCGAGCGGGCGCTGCGCGCCGACGCGATGCCCGCCCTCGTCGTCGGGCGCGGGGTCGCCGCGGCCGCCGCGGTCGCGCCCGGTTCGCGTCCGTGCCTGCTGTTCTCGCGGGCGCCGAGCGATCTCCCCGGCGACTGGCTGCGGGGGGCCGCGCCCGTCGCCGAGACGCTCATCGGCGATCTCCCCGACCAAACGGTGGCGCTGGCCTGCGAGGTGGATCGCGCGGACCTCGACCGCTGGCCCGAATCGCGGTCGCGCGCCCTCCTGCGCGAAGGGCTGATCCCCGTCGATACTGTGCCGGCGGAGGGCATCGCCGCCGCGCTGGCGGAGTCCGGCGCGACCGTCCCGCCGGAGACGATCGAGCGCCTGGCCCGCGACGGCGCCGACGAGGAGCTCGTCGAGCTGCTCGTCGGCGCGGCCCAAACTTCGCAAGCCGACGCGCGCAGCGCCGCCGAGGCGTTCCTGCGCGCGCGCCTCGACAGCCTGGAGGAGACGGCCGGACAGTTCCGCGCCAACGCCGGCGCCGGCTTCCGCTTCGGCCCCGGCGAGGCGGAGGTCGATCTCCTGGCCGAGCGCCTCGGCGTCGCCATCGAGATCGACGGCTACCATCATTTCAAGGACGCCGACGCCTACCGCCGCGATCGGCGGAAGGACGCGGAGCTCCAGCTCCACGGCTACGTCGTCCTCCGCTTCCTCGCCGACGACGTGGTGCGGCGCCTCGAGGACATCCTCGAGACGGTCCTGGCCGTGGTGAGGAGCCGCCAGCGATGATCCCGCCGCTGGGGCGCCTCATCCTCGCATGGCTCACCACCCGGCCGGACGGCGGCCCGCTCTCGGACCTCAAGAAGGCGCTCGCGCGCTACGCGCCGGCCGGCGTGCCCGAGGCCGTCGATGAGCTCCGCGCCGGCGGGCTCGTCGCCGTGACGCGCGGGCGCGTGCGGGCGACCGACGCGGGCCGCGCCGCGGGCGAGGAGCTCCTGGGCGGCAAGCCGACCGCGGCGCGGTGGGCGACGGTCGAGCGCACCCAGCTCCTGCCGCGCCTCCTCGGCGCGGACCGGGCCGCGTCCGCCGACGAGCTGCGCGCGGCGGCGATCCAGGCCCACGAGGGCCTCCCCCGCGGGCTCACGCTCGCCCGCACCGCCGACGCCCTCGGCTGGAAGCTCCTCGGCGGCACGCCGGGCGAGCCGTTCACGCGCGAGCGCGTGCTGGCGTTCCTCGTCGGGCGCGCTCTCGGCGCGCGCGTCCCCGACGTCGCCGCCGCGATGCGGCTGGCCGCCGCCCGCGCCGCCGGCGCCCGGCGCGCCGACGCGCGCGAGCTCGCCGACGCGATCGTCCGGCGCTGGCTCGCCGGCGAGGCCGCGGGCGAGGAGGACCTGGGCGGGTTCGCCCGCCGCGTGCGGGCGGCGGCCGGCGCGTCGCCCAGCGGCCGGTTCGGCGACAACAAGGTGTTCATCTCGCACGTCCACGCCGCCCTCGCCGACCCGGCGCTCGATCTGCCCGCGTTCAAGGCGCGCCTCGTCGACGCGCACCGGCAGGGCCTGGTCACGCTCACCCGCGCCGACCTGGTGGAGGCGATGGACCCCGCCGACGTGGCCGCGTCGGAGACGCGCTACCTCGGCGCCACGTTCCATTTCGTGAGGCTATGAGCGAGCGAGCGACGCCGAGGAAGGAGGCGCCCCTGGAGAGAGGCGCAGCCGAGCGACCTGGCGCCCCGAGGCGTCGCGAGCGAGCGGTGCAACAATGACCTTGGACGCCCGCCTCGCCGCCTTCCTGTCTCCCGACGGTCCCGAGGTGTTCCATTCCGTCGAGCACCGCCACGAGATCTGGAAGGAGGACCCGTTCGACGTCGACTCGCTGTACGCCGACGCCCGCGACCTGTTCGGCCGCATGCTCGAGCGCGCCACCACGCCGCCCGGTCTGCCGGCGGGGCGCGTCCTGCTCATCCTCGGCGAATCGGGTTCGGGCAAGACGCACCTCCTGCGCGCGTTCCGCAACCGCGTCCACGAGGACGGCCTGGGCTACGTCGGCTACATGCAGATGACGACGGCGACCCACGACTACCACCGCTACATGCTGGCGAACCTCATCGACTCGCTCGACCAGCCTTACTTCGAGCTGCGCTCGCCGACGACGTCCGGGCTGGCGCGCCTGGCGCACGCCGTCGCCTCGCGCTGCATGGACCCGTCGTACTACGCGCTCCTTCGCGACGAGGAGAACCTGTCGCAGGACGAGGTGGACGAGGTCGTGCGCAGCTCCGCCGACGCGCTGCTGGGCCAGCCGCGCTACCACGACGCCGACGTCGACCTCGCCCGCGCCCTGCTCTACCTCACGCGCAAGGACGCGCGCATCAAGAGCCGGGCGCTGAAGTACCTCCGCTGCGAGGACTACCCCGACGCCGATCGCGAGGCGATCGGCGGCCTGCCGCCGCGCAAGCACGACGACGACCCGTTCCGCACCATGGAGGCACTCGGCCGCCTGGTGTGGACGATGAGCGAGCGCTCGCTGATCCTGTTCATCGATCAGCTCGAGGACATGTACTCGTTCGACCAGGCGAACGAGCGCTTCCGCCGGGCGATGAGCGCGGTGTGCGCGCTGGCCGATCGCGTGCCGTCGTCGCTGTTCGTCATCTCCTGCTTGGAGGACTTCTACGCCAAGCTCAAGGCGTCGCTCACCCGCTCGCTGCAGGACCGCCTGGAGATCGACCCGGCGCCCATCCTGCTCAACGGGACGCGCACCGCCGACGAGGTGCGGCGCCTCGTCGGCAAGCGCCTCGCCTACCTCTACGACGAGATGGGCGCGCCGTTCGACGATCGGCACGAGGCGTATCCGTTCCCCGACGCGCTCATCGCCGGCCTGACCGGGCTGCGCACGCGCGACGTGCTCGAGGAGTGCCGCGCGTTCCACGAGCACGCCGTCGCCGCGGGCGCGCTGCCGCAGCCCGCCGGCGCCGTGGTGCCGCCGGCGCCCGCCCCGTCGGATCTGCTCGAGCTGTCGCAGCGCTGGAACGACCACCGCGCCGCGTTCGCCGATCCCCGCCCCGACGACGAGCGCGAGCTGGAGGCGCTCCTCGGCTGGGCGGTCGCCGCCTGCGGCGACGAGCTGGGCGGCGCGCACGCGTTCGCGGCGACGCCCGGCCCCGTCGGGCTCGCCGTCGACACGCGCCGCGGCCAGGCCACCATCGAGCGGCTCCTCGTCAGGGTGTGCAACAAGAACGCGCGCGGCGGGCACCTGGCCAACCAGATCGCCGACGTCCGCGCCTCCGCCGATGGCCGCGTCCCGGTGATCGTTCGGTCGACCGAGTTCCCGGCGAACCCCCGCTCCAAGGTCGCCGAGGAGCTGGGGGCGCTGCTCGCCAAGGGCGGCCGCCGCGCCGTGCTCGAGGACTCCGCCTGCCTCACGATGATGGCGCTGCGCGAGTTCCGGTCGCACGCCGAGGCCGAGCCGCGGCTCGCCGAGTGGCTGGTCCAGGAGAAGCCGCTGTCGCAGATGCCGGTGCTGCGGGCGATCCTCGGCCTGGACCAGCTCCGCGCCGAGCGCGCCCCGACGCCGTCGCCCATCGTCGCGCCCGCCCCCGCGCCGCCGCCGCCGCCGGAGGGGGTGCTCCTCGGCGCCTCCGACGGGCTCCAGCGGCGCGAGGCGGTCCTCCCCGTCGAGGATCTGCGCATGCACGCGGCGTTCCTGGGCATGACCGGCAGCGGCAAGACGACGCTGGTCCTCGGCGTGATCGAGGATCTCCTCGCCCGCGGGATCCCGGTCGTGCTCGTCGATCGCAAGGGCGACCTCGCCGGCTACGCGCGCGTCGACATGTGGCGGCGGCCGCTCCACGACCGGGTGCGCGAGGCACGGCGCGCGGCGCTGCGCGACAAGATCGACGTGGCGCTGTACACCCCGGGGAACCCCGCCGGGCGGACGCTGTCGGTGTCGCTGCTCCCCGAGGGGAACGCCGAGCTGCCGGCGGTCGACCGGGACGACGAGGCCACGCTCGCCGCCCAGGCCCTCGGCGGCATGCTCGACTACAAGCACACCGGTCGCGACAAGTCGTGCCGCGCCGTGCTCATCCAGGCGCTCAAGCTGATGGCGCCGGGCCCGCGCGGGGTGACGCTGCAGACGCTCATCGAGCTCATCGCGTCGGAGGACTCGGCGCTCGTCGCCGCCGTCGGGCGGCTCGACACCAAGCTGTTCACCAAGCTGGTGCAGGATCTGGAGACGCTGCGCCTCACCACCGCGCGCGTGTTCGAGGGGGGCGAGCCGCTCGACTTCGGCGCGCTCCTGCGCGGCGCGGACGGGCGCACGCGCCTCAGCATCGTGAGCACGAAGTTCCTCGGCGACGCGCCGACGACGCTGTTCTGGGTGGCGCAGCTCCTCCTCGACGCGGCGCGCTGGACCGGCCGCCACCCCAGCCCGCGCCTGCAAGCGGCGATCCTGTTCGACGAGGCCGACCTGTACCTCCCGGCGACGAGCCAGCCGGCGACGAAGCAGCCCCTCGAGAACCTGCTCCGGCGGGCGCGCTCCGCCGGGCTGGGGCTGCTCCTCGCCACGCAGAGCCCGGGCGACCTCGACTACAAGTGCCGCGACAACATCCGCTCGTGGTTCGTCGGCCGCATCGCCCAGCCGGTCGCGATCGCGAAGATGCGCCCCATGCTGGCCGACTGCCGCATCGACGTCGCCGCCAAGCTGCCGTCGCGCAACGCGGGGCAGTTCTTCCTGCTCACCGGCGGCGACGCGACGTCGTTCACCGCGCGGCTGCCGGTCATTTCGCCGGAGCAGGCGCCGGACGCGGAGATCCTGACGCTGGCGCGAAATAGTCGACGATGACGTCGAGGAACGCCTCGGCCGCCTCGACGGCGTAGCCGGTGCCGCCGCTGCCGACGCGCTGGTAGCGGACCACGAGCGTCAGCGGCACGCCCGAGGCGGCGAAACCGAGCGCCAGCAGGCTGTCGTTGAGCGGCTTGCGCCCGCCCCCGCACTCGAGGTGGTAGGGCTGCTCGCGCGCGCCGGCGACGGTGTGGGTGCGGTTCCACGCCTCGCACGCGGCGCGGCTCTCGGCGATGTCGCCCAGCGAGTCGATCGTGCCGGTCTTGGCGCCGTACCACACGACGTCCTTGCGCTTGCCCAGGGGCGCGGCGGTGCCGGCGGCGAGCGCGCGGCACAGCCCGGCCGCGACGGTGCGGTCGCTGCGCGGCGCGCACGCGGGCGGCGGCGTGCCCACCGCCGGCGCGGGGAACCACGACGCGGCAAGCTTGTAGCGCGGCCCGCCGGTGTGGTCGTAGAACAGGCGGTTGAACGCGTCGGCGAGCTGGAGCGCCGAGCCGAGCGGGTGCTTGCCCGAGCCGCGCAGGAACTGGAAGTACTCCTTGACGATCTGGCGCCGCCCGGGAGCTTCGGCGAAATCGAACGCCCCCGGGCCCAGCGCGACCAGGTGGCGCAGGTCGGACGACGGCGCCGCCAGCGGCAGCGCGCGCGCGGCGCACAGGTCCTTGCGGTCGGCGGCGCGCGTGCACGCCGCCTTGCCGGTCTCGCACAGCGGGCGGCCGAGGAGCGCCTCGAATTCGCGCCACATCGGCGTCTGGCGCAGCGCCGCGGTGTCGATCGTCGAGTCGGCGGCGAGGACGGGCGCGCCGTAGCGCGTCCACAGCGGCTTCCCGCCGGTGACCTCGAGGGGGAAGCGCAGCGACACCGCCGGCCCTTCGCCGAAGCCGAGCTCGCCCCCGGGGAGCGCGGTGCCGAGGAACCCCACCGCCGCCTGCGCCCAGTTGAGCGACTCGCCGAGGTACACGGGCAGGTCGGCGTCGCGGTCGGCGTGGTTCCAGATTGTCTCGTTGGGCGGGCAATGGCCGAGGAGCGGCTCGCAGCCGCTGCGCCGGCCGCGGGCGGTGAGGACGAGGCGGGCGGCCACGTCGGGCGCGGCCCGCTCGAACGCGCGCGCGAGCAGCGGCTTCAGCGTCGAGCCGGCGGCGACCGGCTCGGCCCAGTCGGCCTTCTCCGCGCCGCTCTCCCCCGGCTCGGAGCGCGCCTCGACGAGGTGCTTCTCGACGCTGGGCGTCGCCGGCGCGTAGGCCGTCGCCTCGCGCCCGGGCACGAAGTGGCCGGAGGCGAGGATCTCACCCGTGTCGCCGCGCACCAGCGCGAACGACGCCGCCGTGGCCGGGTGGAACGGTTGCTTGGAGAACAGCTCGGGGCGGAGGCTGGTGAGCTCGAGCACGTGGCGCAGGCGCGTCTCGAGCTCCGGCTGGACGCTGACGCGGCATTCGAGGACACGATCGAGCCCGCTCGGCGCGCACACCCGCGCGAGCGGGATCTCCGGCGGATCGAGTAGGCCGCAGGCCGCGCGCGGGCGGGGGCCCGTCGCCTCCCAGCGCGCCGCCGCCGCCCGCGCCCAGCCGTCGAGGCCCACCGATTTGTCGACGGAAGCCGGGTTCTGCCAACCGACCTCGGGGACGAGGCCGCCGTAGACGTAGTGGCGGCGGCGCGAGCCGAGGACGGTCGTGACGTCGTCGCCGAGGAGCGCGTCGGGGCCGGGGCGGTAGAGCCACACCGATTTGCCGGTGACGAGCACGGACAGCTCGCCGAGCGGCGTCGCCTCGGGGCCGAGCAGGCGCGTGTCCCAGCGCGCCTCGGCGGGCTGGTAGGCGTGCACGCGCGACGGGCGCAGCTGGAGGACGCGCGTCGGGCGCGGGCTCTCCGCGGTCACGCCCGACGGGCTGGCCGCCACCTCGACGCCGCCCTCGAGCGTCACGCGGTCGGCGTAGGCCACGCCGGCGCGGAGGGTCGCGACGTCGAGCGGGCCGGCGCCCGGGCGGAGGCGCACGACGAGGTGGCCGGCCAGGAGCTCGCCGCGGTCGGCGGCGGGGCGGCCGACCGAGCGGGCGACGAGCCGCACGCGCGCGCCGGCGTAGGGGCGGCGGGGCGGATAGCGCAGGGCGCGCAGGATGTTCTCGTCGACGGCGACGTCGCAGGTGAGGCCCTCGGCGTCGGCGGCGAGGCGCACCTCGGGCCAGCCGCGCTGGAACGTCATGCGGCAGGCGTCGCCGGCGCGCTCGAAGCGCCAACCCCCGCGCCCGCCGGTGCAGGCGCCGAGATCGCCCTTGCGGGCGCGGGCGAGGACCTCGGCGGCGGCGGGCGCCTCCGCGTCCCAGGCGGCCGCGAAGCGCCGCGCGAACCGCGCCACGCCGGGAGAGCCCGGCTCGGGGAGGAGCGGGCGCGGCAGACCCGTCGCCTCGGGCGGACATTGCATGCGCCAGGCGAAATCGAGCGCGGCCTCCACGTCCTGGAACGCCGGGCGGAGACGAACCGTGCCGGCGGCCGCGGGCTCGACGGGCTCGGGGCGCGCGCGCGCGTAGTCGGCGACGCGCCAGACGAGGACGACCGCGGCCGCGGCCGCGACGAGCGCGCCCAGCGCGGCGCCCGGCTCGCGGCTCGGCGCCGTGGGCTCGCCGCTGCCGCCGGCGACGGCGAGGAGGAGCGCGACCAGGACGAACAGATCCGTCGGGCTGTCGACGCCGAGCCCGGGCCAGGCGATGCCGGTGAACGGCAGCGCGCCCAGCGCGGCCACCGGCTGATAGAGGACCAACGCCAGGAACGTGAGCACGACGAGCCGCCGGCCGCGCCGGGCGGTCGACCCGGCAGGGAAGCGGCCGCCCCCGACGAACCACAGCGTGAGCCCGAGGAGGAAGTAGAGGATGCATAGGCGGGCGAGCCCGGCCGGTCCGGTCTCGCGCAGGAGCAGCACCGGGAGGTAGTCGTTCTCGATGCTGAGGAGGACGCCGGGATCGAGCACCTGCGCGCCGAAGTAGCGCTGTCCGCCCGGGTCCGGCGTCGGGGTCACGGTCTCGCGCCAGGCGGTGAGCCCCTTGGCGAACGCGGGCGGGTCGTTGAGGAGCGCGTAGGCCGGGTCGAGGATGTCCGCGACGCGCTGGCCGGACTGCCCGCGCAGGGACAGGACCACGTCGGTGAGGGGGGCGCGCGCCAGCCACGCCAGGCCCAGCACGAGCGCCGCGGCGCCGACCAGCGCGGCGGGGGCGCGCCGGCGGCGCACGAGGAGGAGGAGGGCGACCGCGGCGAGGGCGGTGGCCGGGACCAGGAGCAGATGGCGCGCCTGGCGCGTGAGCGTCGGGCCGTCGGGGCCGGCGACGAGCGCGGCGGCGCCGAGGAGGAGGAGGAGCGCCGCCTGCACCGCCGCCAGCGGGCGGGCGTAGCGGCGCAGCGCGCCCGCGCGGGTCGCGTCGTCCTCGCGGTAGAGCGCGTCCTCGGAGGCGGCCAGGACGGCGAGCGCCAGGCCGGTCCCGCCGATGACCGCGCCAACGCCGGTGTCGAGCCAGACGAGCGCGCCGAACGCGGCCAAGCAAGCGGCGATGGACGTCGCGCGCGCCTCGCGCAGCGCCAGGTACGCCATCGGCCCGAGGAGCCACGCGGCGCCGAGCTTGATCGGGACGCTGCCGCGCGCGAACAGGGCGGCACCCGCGGCGACGGCCGCGATGGCGGCGAGCGCGAGGACGGGCGAGATGCGCGGGACCCGCGGCAGCCACGCCGGCGCGGTGCCGATCGCCAGGCTCGCGAGCGCGACCGCCGCCAGCTTCGGGGTGGGCGCGAGCGGGACCGCGGCGGCGCCGGCGGCGGCGACCGCGATCCAGGCGATCGCCGAGACGAGGGCGCGGCGGCGCCACGCGGCGGCCGCGGCGGCGGCGAGCGCGGCGGCCGCGCACACGGTCCACACCTCGTTGCCCAGGACGCGCGCGCCGACGGCCTCGTAATCGCGCAGCATGTCGAGGCGGTGCGCCCACAAAAGCCGCGTGACGAGGATCGCCGCCAGCGCCGCCGCGACCGTCGCCACCCCCGCCACGCGCGCGGCCGCCGGGGCCGCCCGCGCGCCCGCGCGCGCCGCCGCGAGGATGAGGAGGAGGAGCGCTACGGGCCCGGTGAGGAGCGTGCCGGCCCAGAGCGCGCGCACCGTGACGCCGGCGACGTCGGGGAGGAGCCGCCGCACCTCCAGCGCGAACGGCGGGGTGAACGGCAGGACGCAGGCGAACGCGTCGGGGGCGGGCGCCAGCGGCGCCGGTGCGACCACGCCGAGCGGCGGGTAGAAGAAGCCGCCCTCCGCGCCGGCGTTCCCCTCGAGCCACGTCGGGCAGGGGGCAAGGACGCTCCGAGGGGGATAGAGGAGGCCGGGGCGGCCGGTCGGCGCCGGCACCTCCCACACCGTGAGGCCGGGGAGCGCGTCGGCGGCGGCCCCGATCTGGAGCAGCGCGCCGGCGGCCACCTGCACGTGGTGCGGCCGGAAGCGGTCGCCGCGCCACACGAACGGCGCGACGCGGAGCGGCGTGTCCTCGGGGCGGGCGTCGCGCGGGGCGAGATCGCGGTCGAAGACGAGCGCGGCGCGCGGCTTGTCCCCGACGCACAGGACCACGCTGAGCGGGAGGGTCTGGGCGGAGGCGCCGGCGGCGCAGCCGCCGAGGCCGCCCGCGTGCACCGCGACGCGCGTCGTCGACGTCGACCCGACGAGCGGCACGACGCGCAGCTCGCGCGGCCCGACGACCTCCACCCGGAACACGTCCTTGGCGCGCGCGGACTCCTCGAGGCCGTAGTCGCGCGGCAGGGTCAGCGCGGTGCCGGGGGCGTAGCCCACGGTGGCGCGGAGATCGTGGGGGAGCGGCACCTGCACGTAGCGCAGGAACAACCGCGCGCGCGCCGGATCATCGTCGCGCGGGGGGCCGGCCGCCACCCGCTCGAGCCCCTCGTGGGCCACCAGCGCGCCCCAGGCGAACGCGCCGCCGACGCCGAGGAACAGCGTCAGGGCGGCCAGCGCGGCCAGGTCGCCGCGCGAGGCGGCCGCCTCGCCGGTGCGGCGCGCCAGTCGCCGAAAGCCCAGCGCCAGGGCGCAAAATCCCACCAGCCAGAGGATCTGCGCCGCGGCCGCGGTCATCTGGGCGGCGCGCAGCCGAGGAGCCAGCGCACCGTCACCGACACCGTGCCGTCCTCGTGCTTCTCAGGAACGGCGCAGGTCATGCGGTAGAGCGTGCGGTCGCGCTCGAGCGCCAGCAGCGCGGCCAGCAGATCGGGGTCGGCGGCCTTGCACGCGGCGAGCGCCTTGGTGACCGTCCCGGCCGCCTTGATCGCCCCATCCACCTTGATCGGCGGGAACGGCGAGCAGAGCTGGTTGACGCAGACCTGCACGAGGCGGGCCGCGTTGGGCTCGCCGGGGAGGTGCGCGCACGGCGCCGCGCGGGGCTTGTCTTTGTCGACGACGACGGCGGCCGGCTGCTGCTGTTGCGAAGGGGGCGCGGCGTCGGGGACGGCGGCGGCGACGGCGACGGGCTCGGGCGCGGGCGCTGGCACGGGCGCGGGCGCCGGCGCGGACGGGCGGGACAGAACCGCCCACAGGATCGCGGCGCCGAGGCCGTTGGCGAGAAGGACGAGGACGAGGAGGAGCTGATCCGGGCGCCAGCGGCGGCGCGGTGCGCCGGCGAGGCCGCGGACCTCGCGCCGCAGCTCGTCGAGCGCGTCGCGCAGGTCGCCGGTCGGCGCCGGACCGGGCCGCGCCGCGAGCGTGCGCTGGAGCTCGGCGGCCGCGGCGGCGGCCTTGTCGAGGTCGGACCGCAGCGTCGACGCCTTGCCGGCGACGGCCTTGTCGATCTCGCTGCCGACGAGGCCGGACAGGCTCGCCAGCGCCGTCGCCAGGGCCTTTTGCAGCACCTCGGCGGAGCTCTGGGTGTCGGCGTCGATGCGCGCCCGCACGCCCGCGGCGTGCGCCTCCCACTCGCCGAGGAGCTTGTCGGCGTGCTGGAGCAGGCGTGCCAGGTGATCGCTCAACGTGGCGAGCGCGTCGCTGGGGCGGGCCTCGGTCGCCTTGATTCGGGCTTCCGTCATCGTTTCAAGCTCGGCATCGTCTTCCTCAGCTCCCGCGCCAACACCTTGGCCTGCTCCACCGGGATGAGCGCCTCGTAGCGCAGGCGTCGCACGTACCGCCCGGGCAGATCGCGCGCCCCCGCCTCGTCGAGATGCACCAGGTGATCGATCAGCACGCGCTTCGCCAGGAGCGCCCCCAGCCGCTCGTCGAGGCGGTCGCCCCGCAGGAACCCGCGCCCCCGGTAGTGCACGACGCGGTTCCACAGGAGGCCGGCGTCGCGGTCCTCGGCGAGGAGCGGTGCCGGCGCCGCGGCGTCGGCGCGGGCGATCTCGTCCGCGGTCAGCACGTACGTGCGCAGGTACCGCGCGAGCCCGCGCGCGTCGTCCCACGCGTCGGCGACGCGCAGGAGCTCCTCGAAGAAGCGCCACAGGTCGCGCGAGGACGCCTGGGACGCCTCCTCGATGAGGGTCCAGGTGCGGCGGGCGAAGTCGCCGTCGCGCGCCACCAGCGCCCGCGCGAGGTAGTGGACGGCATTCTCGACGGCGAGCGGGTCCTTGGGAACGGGCAGGGCTCCGGCGACGATCGTGCCGCGCCGCGGGGCCGCGCGGCTCGCCGCCGGCAGCCAGGTCAGCACGCTGCCCCACAGCGCGGGCAGGCGCTCGTCGGTGGGCTGGGGCACGCCCAGGCGGCCGCCGAGCGCCGCCGCGCGGGCGAGCGCGTGCGGGTCGAGGCCGAGGAGATCCTCGCCGTGGAGCACCGCCGCCGGGAGGAGATCCATCGACTCGCGGCCGGCCGGGCCCGTCGCCGGTTCTGCCGGCGGGAGCCGAAGGGCCATGAGCGCCGCCGGCAGCACCGCCGGCCATTCGCCCTCGCTCCCCGGAGCGGGCCGCACCACCGCGCCGGCGAGGCCGACGTAGCTGCGCTGCTCCGACGGCGCGTCGGCGGAGAACGACCGCACCCAGGCGCAGAAGTCGCGCTCGATGACCCACGCCGCCTCGCCGCCGCTCCCCAGCCCCAGGTCGAGCGCGCCGAGCGCCTGCGCCACCGGCCCCTCGGCGGTCCGCGGGTGCCAGTGGAACTCCCACGTGCCGTTCGACGGCGTGGGGTGCTTTTGCTGGAACACCTCCTCGACGAGGACGCGCGCCATCGCTACGACCCCGACCGGAAGCCGCGCGACTCCGCCGGCGCGGCCACGGGCTCGGCGAGCATCGCCGGTTTCGGCTCGAGCTCGACGATCTTCTGCGGCGCCGGCGGCAGTGAGAAGATCGCCGCGGCGAGCCAGGCGTGGAAAGCGGCCGACGCATCGCCGGCGAGCGCGCCCGGTCCCTCGGCGTAGCGGTACTCCACCAGCCGGTCGGCGGGGCCGGGGTCGGCGAAGCGCAGCTTGAGCTCGTCGGGGAGCGCCGCCCAGCCCGGATAGCAGGACACGTGCGCCTGGGCGTCGAGCCCGGCCTCGTAATGGATGGTGCGGAAGCGCGTCCCGCCCACCCGCTCGGGCTCCGCGTCGAGGCAATGGCGCTCGACGACGCTGCGGGTCACGAGGGGAAGCGGCTCGGCGGGCGCCCCCGCCGCCGCCGGGGCGTCGCGCGCGACGGGCCAGATGGCCAGCGTCTCGTCGGCGCGCTCCTCGCCGTCGCCGAGGACCGAACGCACCAGGACCCAGCGGTTCACGACGACGAGGATCTCGGGCGCGGGGCGGTCGAGCGCGGCGAAGCTGGGCAGGATCATGCGCAGGCGGGCGTAGGGCGAGTCGTGGGCGAGGCGCCCCACGACCATGGGGTTGCACACGAGGATGGGGGCGAACGCGTACCGCCCGGGACGCTGGCGCCGCGCTCGCGCCAGCTCGGTGAGGAAGGAGTGGTACGCGCCGGCGCCGCGGTCGGAGTAGACGTCCTCGCCGGCGACGTCCCAGAACACGATCTCGATGTCGCCGAGGCGCAGGAGCTCGCGCCGGCGGAGGAACGCGCCCCATGCGGCGCCGAGCGCGCCGGCCACGAGCCCGGCGACGACGGCCCAGGTGTCGGCGGCGCCGCGGAGCAGGGCGACAGCCCCGGCCACCGCGCCCACCGAGACGAGCGCCCCGGCGAGCGCCGCGCCGCGGAGGAGGAACCGGAGCGCGCCGCGGGTCCCCAGGCCGTGGAGGAGCTTCTTCGCCTTGACGCGGAAGACGTAGTGGCGGACCTTCTTGTCGGGGTTGGCCTCGGGCTGGGGGCGCTTGGCGTTGAGCACGAGAGCGAGGATCTTGTCGTTCTGGAGGCGCTCCTCCTCTGACAGCCCGGGCGGCGCCTGGGCGTCGAGCGTGCGGATGAGATGCGTGATGAGCTGGGTCTTGCCGTCGCTCTTGGCGCCGAGGACCACCGCATCGACGACCGCGGTGACGTCGTCGTCGGGCGAGGTCAATCCGGCGAGCCCGGAGAGACCCGGGGCCGGTTCCTCTGCGAACAGCGCGACGCGCACCTGCCTGCAAGTGTAGCGTCAAAATGCGCGCATGTAGGCAAGGGGGGGTTGCCGGGTCACTTCTGGAGGTCGGCGCCGAGGAGCTTCACCGCCTCGTCGGCGCGCCGGCGCAGGTGGTCGTCGTCGGAACCCGGGGGCAAACGTTCAGGGCCGAGCCGGTCGAGGAGCCCGAGGAGGCCATCGAGGATCGTGAACGGGTGCGGCGGGCAGCCGGCGACGTAGAGGTCCACGGGCACTACCGAGTCCGCGCCGTCGTGGGCCTCATCGTGCCCAATGTACGGGCCGCCGGAGATGGCGCACGCGCCGACGGCAATCACGATCTTGGGGGGAGGGACGGCGTCGTAGGTCTTCTGCAACGCGAGCTTCATGTTCTCGGTGACGGGCCCGGTGATCAGCAGCCCGTCGGCATGGCGCGGCGACGCGACGTACTGGATGCCGAAGCGGCCGAGATCGAAGACGATCGTGCCGAGCACGTTGACGTCGGCCTCGCAGCCGTTGCAGCCGCCCGCGCTCACCTGGCGGAGCTTCAGCGAGCGGCGGAACAAGCGCAGCATCTTCTCGTCGAGCGCCCGGGCGCGCGCGAGGCCGTCCGCGCGCACGATCAGGTCTTCCCGCCGCCGCGCCGCCAGCCGGTGCCCGGTGGTGTAGCGGATCGCGCCCTCCGGGCAGGCCGCGGTGCAGTCGGCGCAGAACAAGCAGCGGCCGAGATCGAGCCGGAGGCCGCCGTCGTCCTTGCCCAGCGCATCGGTCGGGCAGGCGTCGATGCAGGCGCGGCAGCCGTCCCGGCACAGCTCTGGGAAGAGCTGCGGCGCGCCGCGAAACCGATCGGGCAGCGCGGGCGGCTGGTCGGGGAATCGCACCGTCCGGTGCCCTTGCTTGAGGCGAGCGAGAAGGATGTCCAGCATCGGCGCTCCTACAGGTCGTGCCCGCAGTACGACAGGTTGAAGCTCTTGTTGCACAGCGGGAAATCGGAGATCTGCTGCCCGCGCAGGGCCATCGCCAGCCCCGCCCAGTTGTGGAACGACGGATCCACCACCTTGTAGGCGGCGAACCGTCCCAGATCGTCGGTCAGCGCGACGTGGCAGACCTCGCCCCGCCAGGCCTCGACCAGCGCGACCGCAAACATCGCCGCCCGCGGCGGCGGGACGTCGCGTCGCGTCGCGCCGCGCGGCAGCTCCCCCAGCTGCGCGCGGATGTACTCGATCGACCGCTCGATCTCCAGCCACCTCACGCAGGCCCGGGCGAACACGTCGCCCGACTCCGTCGTCGACAGCGGAATGTGGACGACCTGGAAGATGCCCGCCGGGTGGGTCTTGCGCACGTCGCGGCGAAGCCCGCACCCGCGCGCGGCCGGGCCCACCAGCCCGAGGGTCGCGGCGATGTCCGCGCCGATGCGCCCGGTGTCCTCGAAGCGCGCCATCACGCTGGCCGAGTCCCAAAGGAGCTTGGCGGCGGCGGTGACGTCCCGCTCCGCGGCGGCGAGGCGGCGCATCAGCTCGTCCTTGCGCGGGGGCTCGAGCTCGAACGCCGACCCTCCGGGGCGGACCCATCCGCGCCCGAACCGGCTGCCGCACACGGCCGCGGTCATGTTGAGGAAGTCGCCGCGCAGGCGCCCGCAGTACGACGCCGTCGGCAGGAAGCCGACGTCGCCGGCCAGCGCGCCCAGGTCGCCGGTGTGGTTGGCGAGGCGCTCGAGCTCGAGCGCGATGCCGCGCAGGGCGTGCCCGCGCGGGGTGGCGCGCCCGCCGCCGAGCGCCTCGAGCACGTGGCAGTACGCGGTGGTGTGGGCGACGGTGGTGTCGCCGGCGAGCGTCTCCATGTAGTGGACGGTGCGCTTGTTGGGGCCCGCGACGAGCCTGCGCTCGACGCCGCGGTGCTGGTAGCCGAGCGAGATCTCGAGGTGGAACACGTGCTCGCCGTGGCACTGGAAGCGGAAGTGCCCGGGCTCGATCACCCCGGCGTGCACGGGGCCCACCGCGACCTCGTGGATCTCCTCGCCGTCGACGCGGAAGAACTCGGTCACGCCCACGACGGGCGCGGCGTCGCCGCGGCCCCAGGGGTCGCGCCCCGGGCGGTAGCTCGGATGAAAGCGCACGGGCTTCAGCCAGGGGTGCCCCTCGGGCACGATCCCCCACTGCTCCGCGATCTCGCGCTCGAACAGGTGCACCTCCGGACACTCCGGGGTCATCGACGGGTACGCGCCGCCGTCGACCCGCGCGAACGCGCATTCGAGCACGCCGCTGTCGTCGTCGGCGAGCACGACGTAGAGCGCGATGCCGTCGCCGTGGGGCGCGCCGAACAGCGCGCTCACCCGCCGGCCGCGCGCGGGCGCGCCGATGACCGCGGCCCGGAACGCGTCGAGGTCGAGGCGAGGGAGGGCCGCCGCCGGCACCGCGACGCCGTTGGTGAGCGTCAGCATCACGGCCGTCCCTCGATGTACGCCGCGGCGTCGTGGAGCGCGCGGTCCATCCCCGGTGGCACGTACACGCCGAGCACGACCACCATCGCGAGGAGCAAGACTGCCGGGCCGACGGTGCCGAGGCTGTCGTGGAAGCCGTTCGCCGGCCGATCGTCCTTCGGCGTCCCCTGCACCACGGCAAGCACCGTCGCGCCCATGCCCACGAACACCACGAACAGGAGGCCGAGGAACGCCGCCGCCACGCCGTAGCGGCCGTCGGCGATGGTGGCGCGCAGGATCGTGAACTCGCTGAGGAACGGGCCGAACGGCGGCGACCCGGTGACCGCGAAGAAGCCGGCGAGGAACAGCGCCGCCGACGCGGGCACCCGGCGGAGCGCGCCGCCGACCGCGTCGATGGTCTTGGCGCCGTAGGCGCGGTGGATGTTCGCCGCGGCGAGGAACATCACTCCCTTGGTGAGGGCGTTCACGATCATGTGCAGGAGCGCGCCGAACGCCGCCAGCCCGCCCACGCCGATGCCGAGGACGAGGATGCCCATGTGCTCGACGCTGGAGTAGGCGAGCATCCGCTTGTAGTCGCGCTGGCGCGCCATGAACACGCCCGCGACGGCCATGGACAGCAGCCCGACCGCGACCATCATCTCGCGCGCGAACGCGGCCTCGCCCGCCGCGGCGCAGATCTGGTAGAAGCGGAGGAGCGCGAGGAACGCGCAGGTGGTGAGCCCGCCGGCGAGCAAGGCGCCGACCACACCGGGGGCCTCGCCGTACGCGTCGGGCTTCCACGTGTGCATCGGCGCGAGGCCCATCTTGGTGCCGTAGCCGACGAACAGGACGACGAACGCCGCGTGGAGCCACGGCCGCGACAGCGCGGGCGCCTGGCGCACCAGGTCATCGACGAGGAGCGACGTGTGCAGCCCGGCGCGCAGCGCGGCGTAGGCGAGGAAGAACGAGCCGAGCAGCGCCAGGGCGACGCCGACGCCGCCGATGAGGACGTACTTCCACGTCGCCTCGAGCGAGCGAGGGTTGTGGTTGAAGTAGAGGAGCGGCGCCGACGCCAGCGTG
Organism: Haliangiales bacterium; assembly: GCA_035259575.1. Lineage (GTDB taxonomy): Bacteria > Myxococcota_A > Polyangia > Haliangiales > SHYZ01 > DATFWE01. The sequence goes on along the minus strand of DATFWE010000093.1, from coordinate 1,138 downwards.
TTGGCCTCGAGCGCGACCCACATCACCCCCAGGTGGTGCGACTCGATGATCAGCGTCATCATCGCCAGGAACGCCAGCAACGCGGCGCAGAACGTGCGGTTGGGCCGATCGCCGCGCAGCCGCAGGTACGCCGGCACGTACAGGGCGCACGCCAGATACAACACGCTGACCAGGGGAAGCACGACCCGGCCGAGCTGGTCGATGACGAGCCAGCCGCCGAGCGCCTCCACGTCGCCGCCGACGAGCGCGGCCGCGACCAGGGCCGCGTGTAGCGCGGCGCCGAGGGGGACCAGCCAGGGGCGCCAGCGCCCGGACGGGAGGAGCGCGGCGACGAGGGCGAGACCGAGCGGCGCGAGCACCAGGGCGATCGTCATTGGACCGCTCGCTCGTGCATGGGGTCACTCCTTCAGCGAATCGAGTCGCGCCGTGTCGAGCGACGCGAACTCGCGGCTGATGTGGTTGATGACGATGCCGATGACGAAGATCGCCACGAGCAGATCGAGGAGCACGCCGATCTCCACCATGAACGGCATCGCGTCATGGAGCGTGAGGCCCATCGTGAAGATGCCGTTCTCCAGGACGAGGTAACCGACGACCTGGGTGATCGCCTTGCGACGCGTGGTGAGGATCAAGAACCCGGTGAGGACGGTGGCGAGCGACGCGGGCACCAGGAGCGAGCCGACGTGCTCGGGCGCGAGCGGCAGCGCCCCGGCGAACAGCACCGCGGCGCCGGTGGCGAGCGCGCCGAGGAGGAGCGACGTGATGTAGCTGACCAGCGGCTCGATCTCGCGCCGGATGGCGACGTCGCGCAGCGCCCGCCGGAGCATGCCCGGGATGAGGACGCCCTTGATGGTCACCGCGATCGCGCCGACGATGAGCGCGCGCGTCTCCATCGCGCCGTGGACGAACAGGGTGAGCGCCCCGAGGATCGCGCCCTGGAGCGCCGACGCGTTGATCGCCGCGCGCAGCCGGCTCGTCCCCAGGAGGAGGAAGTTCAGCACCAGCACCAGCACGAGGAGCGGATCGACGAGGGAGGCCATGGATCACCTCACCAGCAGCACGGCGCCGAACGCCGCCAAGAGACACGCCGCCACGAGGAGGCTCGGCACCTGGAGGAGGCGCAGGCGCGCCATCACCG
>DATFWE010000092.1:0-10205 GCA_035259575.1 Haliangiales bacterium | reverse complement strand
CTGGACCTCCTTCTTGCCGGGGCCGACGACGAAGTACGCCGCCGCGCCGCCGCCCAGCCCCGCCACGGCGACGACGATCCCGACGATGAGCCCGACCTTCGACTTGGCGGGCTGCGCGACCGCCGGCATGCCGCCCGGGGTCATGTAGGCGGGAATCCCGCCGGGCGTCATCATCGGATGGCCCGGCACCGCCTGCATCCCGGCCGGGGTCATCGCGTGCATCGGGCCGGGCGTGCGCATCGGCACGGCGCCGGGCTGGAGCGCCAGCGTCGAGCCCGACGCGCCGCCGACCTGCACGCCCATCGTCGGCATCATGTGCGAGGGCACTGCCTGCATCATGTCGGTGCGCCGCGGTCCGACGTAGGCGCGGTACACGTCGGTGAGCGCGATCGCCATCTCGTTCATGCTCTGGTAGCGCTCGTCGGCGTTCTTGCGGATCGCCTTGAGGATGATCTGCTCCAGCTCCGGGGGCATCTGCCGCCCGTTCTGCGCCGCGACCACCGACGGTGGATCGGGCTGCATCGTGATGTGCTGGGTCAGGATGCCCATGAACGTCTCGCCCTTGAACGGCAAGACGCCGCAGAACACCTCGTAGAGGATGATGCCCATCGCGTAGATGTCGACGCGGTGGTCCATCCTGCCGCCGAGCGCCTGCTCGGGGGCCATGTAGAACGGCGTGCCGTAGATCGTTCCGGCCTGCGTCAGGTTCTGCGCGGTGTCGCCGTGCTGCACCTTGGCGATGCCGAAGTCGAGGATCTTGGGGAGATCGCGTCCGTCCTTCTGCGTGACGTAGACGTTCTCCGGCTTCATGTCGCGATGGGTGATCCCCTTGGCGTGCGCCGCCGACAGGCCCCGGCACACCTGGATCACGACGTCGAGCGCGCGTCCGAGCGGAAGCGGCTCGCGCGCGATCATCTCGTTCAGCGGCGCGCCGAGGAGATACTCCATCAGCATGTAGACGCGCCCGTCCGGGAGCTTGCCGAAGTCCTCGATCTGAATGATGTTTTCGTGCCCGATGGTGCTCGCCGACCGCGCCTCCTGGTAGAAGCGCGACACTGCCTCCGCGTTGCCGAGGACCTCGGCGCGGAGGAGCTTCATCGCGACCTTTTTCTCGATGTGGATGTGCTCGGCGACGTACACCTCGCCCATCCCGCCCTCGCCGAGCTTCTTGATGACGCGCCAGCGCCCGTCGAGGATTTGCCCGAGCATCGAGGGCGTCTGGCCCGCCACCATGTCGGGGACGACAGGGGTGCCGTCCCGCGTGCAGAACGTCGTCTCGTCCTCGTAGCGGGTGTTGCAAGCAGGGCAGGACTTCATCTAGTCCTACCGATTATGAACCGGGGCTCACCGAATGTCACTGGTCGGCGATGCGCTTCCCCTCGAACGGAGCGATGACCTTCTTGGTGGAGCCGGACACGGTGATGGTCGTCTCCCAGGTGCCGTCGGCGAGGGCGTCGATCTTGCCGTCGCCGGTGGTGTCGGCGTAGCCCTTGTCGTAGAGCGTGCACTGGCCCTTGTCGAGGTCGATGAGGTCGAGCTTGAGCGACCGCACCGCCGTCTCCACGACGAAGCCGAGGGTGTTCAGCCCGCCGGTGCAGAAGTCCTTGATGCTGCCCGTGGACACGATGTCCTTGACGCACAGTCCGAGCACGCAGCGGTTCCCCAGCCAGTTGGCCACGTCGCCGCAGTTGATGAGCACATTGAGGAAACTGGCGAGGTCCGTCGCGCCCTTGGGCATGAACACGAGCTTGGCGATCGCGTCCATGATCATGTCGCCGTAGGGGATGTTGAAGTCCTGGCGGGCGAACGCGACCTTGAACGCGGCGCCGGGGGGGAGCGCGTCCGTCGACAGCTGGGCGCGGACGTCGAGGCCGATCACGTCGGAGAGCGCCTGGGGGAAGTCGATCCGGGCGTGGTAGCTCCACAGGGTGAAGCCGAGGGCCTTCATGTGGTGGTCGCCGCGGAGGAGCGTCTTGTCGACGCCGAACGGCCCCTTGAGCGTCATCTCGGTCACCATCTGGACGTTGCGCGACACCGACGCCACGTCGTCGACGACCTGCACCGCCTGGTCGAGCGCGGGGATCGCCTCGAACAGCGCGGCGAACAGGTAGTCGTCGAGCCAGGACTCGATCTTGTCCTTGATGAAGCCGGGAAGGATGTTCCACACCTGCGTGTAGTAGGGCACCTGGTAGAGCGCCATCAGCTCGAGGATGGTGCCGGCCGGGTTGTCGTGGAACATGGACAGCTGGACGAGCGTGCCCGAGATCGTGTCGCCGAACGCGCCGGCGCCGGCGAGGTCGACGATGCTGGTGAGCTCGTAGCGGCCGGCGACGAGGAGCGGCCGGCCGTCCGGGCCGGGGACGACGCCCGGGTCGTTGGGATTGGGATGGACGTCGTCGTTGCTGTTCCCGGTGTAGCCGCCGTCGCCCGACAGCGGGGCGAGCTCGGTGGACGCGCAGCCTCCCCCGAGGAGCGCGAGTGCGACAAGGAAGGTGATGGTCAGCCGTCCCCGATTCTGCCGCATGGGCGGATATCAGTTCATTCGTCGTGCCACGCGGCGTTCTCAATCAAATCGGCCAGTTGGCGCCGCGGCGGCGTCAGCGTGGTGTCAGATGTCCGTCGTATACGGGGTCTCATGACCAGGCCGCGGACCAAGACCGAAGCCCAGCTGGACGAGGCGATCCTCCGCCATGCCGGGGACGCGGAGCGCGTCATGGCCCTGGAGCAGGCCAGGCGCTTCAAGCGGAGCTGGATCGACCTGGCGGAGAGCCTGACGCGCGTGCGCGACGCCGATTCGTTCCGGCGATGGGGGTTCGCGTCGTTCGAGGAGTACTGCGCCAAGGAGCTGCACCTCCGCGCGGGCACCGTCGACAAGCTGTGCGCCTCGTTCCGCTTCCTGCGGACGAATGCGCCGCGCCTCATCCGCGAGGAGCCGGACGACGTGGTGCACCCGGTGCCGAGCTGGCAGGCGGTCGATTTCGTGGCGCGCGCCGAGGAGCGGGGCGCCGCCGACGAGGACACCCTCGACCAGATGAAGCGCGCCGTGTTCGAGGAGGGCGTGCCCGCGCCGGCGCTGGCGCGCCGCTTCCGCGAGGTCGCGTTCCCGCTCGGCGAGGATGAGCGGCGGGGACGTTCGCGCAGCCAGATCGCCCACACGGCGCGGCGGCTGGCCGACCTCGTGGCCGAGGCGGACAGCGGCGTGCCGCGCGGCCTGGCCGAGAAGGTCGAGGGGGTGCTCGGCGAGCTCGTGGCGTGGAGTGTCGATTGACGGCAATCCTCGGCGAATCTCCGCCCCGCTCCCATCGCGGCGTCGCCCGGCGTTATGTTCCGCGCCATGCGTGGGTCGTGGCTGTTTCTCGTGGCGGCGTGCTCGCACGAGCTCGCCGAGGAGGCCCCCGGCTCCCGCGCCGGGGAGGTCGTCGCCGACTGCGTCGTGCCGCTCCGCGGCGCGCTCGCGGGCCACGGCGCGCCGGCGTCGCTGGAGTACGACGCCGACGGCCCGTCGCTGTGGATGTGGGAGGACGCGCGCGCGATCGTCAGGAGCGCCGACGCAGCCTGCCGCGGCGAGATGGACGTCCTTTCCGGCCCGATCGTGCCGCTCCTCCCCGGTGAGATCGCGGAGAACCAGGCGCGCACCGACGGGCGGCGCATCGCCGTCGCGCCGATCGGCGGGTTCGTCGCCGCGGGGCGGGGCTATCTCTACTACGAGAAGAGCCTGCGCGGCCCGGGCATCTTCGACGCGCAGCACCTCGGGACCGGCGTGTGCGTCGTCGACGCCATGACGTCCGCGTGCGCGCGCACGCCCGACCTCTTGTGGACGGTCGGGCGTCCGTGGGGCGGCAGCGGCCTCGTCGCCGCGGACGGCTACGCCTACGTCGTGTCGTGCCTGGGCATCGCCGCGTTCACGGAGCTCTGCGAGACGGCGCGCGTCCGCCCCGAGGCCGCCGCCGACGCGTCCGCCTACACCTTCCTCGGCTTCGACGGATCGTTCGGCGCCGATCCGAGCAACGGCGCGGTCGTCCTCGACGGGACGAACCTGGCGAGCCCCAGCTTCGTGCCCTCGCTCGGCGCCTACGTCGTGGTGTTTCCCAACATCTTCGCGCCCAGCCTCGAGGTCGCGCGCAGCGACGCGCCGGGCGGACCGTTCGGCAGCCGGACGCGGCTGTTCCCCGCGATCGCGCCCGACACGTTCTTCATCGGCGGCGGGCGCGAGCACCGCGCGCTGCGGCGCGACGACACCGTCGCGATCACCTACGACACCCGGCCCTCGGGGCTGCACCTGGTGACGTTCCGCTTCGCGCCGGAGGCGTGGCCATGATCGCCGGCGCGGTCCTGGCCGTCGTCGGGCTGCTCGGCCCGCCCAGGGAGGTGTCGTCGTCGGCGTCGGCCTCGCGCGACACGCCGGCGCTCGGCATGGTCATCGCGCCGCACCGCGTGCTGAGCGGCGGCGGCGAGCTCGGCATCGTGTCGATCGCCGGCGACGACCTCACCCTGCGCCTCGGCTTCTACGGCATGGTCGAGCTCGAGAGCTCGGGCACCCTGGACCGGCTCCTCCCCTACCCCACGGCGGACATCCGCTACTGGCGCGGCCTCATCGGCTACACCGCGGCGTTGTCGTTGGACGGTGCGGCGCGGGCGCTCCTCGGCGAGGGCTCCGCGCTCGAGGCCGAGGTCGGCTACCACCACGAGAGCGAGCACCAGACCGCGTCGAACTCCGGCGGCCCGAGCGAGGACGTGAGCGACGTTCCCCAGGTCGGCGACGCGATACACCTCGATGTGGCGGCGCGCCTGCGCCGCGGCGACGTCGACGTGTCGGTGCGCCTGCGCGAGCGGCTGTTCATCCCGGGGAAGAGCTCCTACGCGCACGCGCCGGGCGTCGACGTCGAGGCGCGCTGGCGCGCGCTCGCGCACCTCCATCCGTTCGCCTCGGCGTTCGCCGAGAACATGTTCGGGGCGTACCGCTACCCGGACGTGTTCCTGGTGCGCGGCCTCGTCGGCGCGGTGGTGTCGCCCGGCGTGAGCGAGGTGTACCTGTACCTGTTCGCCGACGTGGGGCACCGCAAGGGGCTCGCCGCGCTCACCAAGGAGGAGAACTTCGGCGTCGGCATCCGGGTGGCGTTCTACTGAAGGCTTGGGTAGGCTAGCCGCGTGCGCCGGCGTCGCACGTTCACCCAGGCGCTCCGCCGCCTGGCCGACACGAACGGCAAGACGGGCCTCGCCCGCCACTTCGCCAATTTCCTCCGCGTGAACGTGCAGGTGGTGCGGCAGTGGACCCACGACCATTGCCCCCAGCAGGCGGCGTACCTGGCGTTCGAGACCGCGCTGTCGCTCGTGCCGATCATGGCGGTGACGCTGTCGCTCCTCCGGGCCACCGGCGAGTTCGACGCCCAGTCGACGCTGGTGAGCTTCCTCGCGCGCGAGGTGCTGCCGGTGTCGCGCGCCGAGGTGTCGGACAAGCTCCTCGAGTGGGCGGGCAACCTCAGCGGGCAGGCCGCCGGCGTGTTCGGCGTGGCGGTGACGCTGGTGCTCGCGTTCATCCTCTACAAGAGCGTCGAGGGCATCTTCAACGACATCTGGCGGGTGGTGCGGCGGCGGACGCTGGGGCAGCGCTTCGTGTATTTCTACGCGGTCGCCACGCTCGTCCCCGCGCTCCTTGCGGTGTCGCTGTACCACGCCGCGCGCTTCGGCCTCACCACCGGCGCGAGCGGCTGGATCATCGAGCTCGCCGCGAGCTTCGCGGCGCTGTTCGTCGCCAACAAGCTCCTGCCGGCGCTGCGCGTGACGGTGCGCGCCGCCGCCGTCGGCGCGCTGGTGTCGGCGATCCTGTTCGAGGCGAGCAAGGCCGCGTTCCGCTTCTACGTCGTCCACGTGGCGCTCAACCGCTACACCGGCGTGTACGGGGCGCTGGGCCTCCTGCCCGTCGTGCTGCTGTGGATCTGGGTGTCGTGGCTGGTGGTCCTCCTCGGCGCCGAGGTCGCCCACGCCGTGCAGAACCTCGACCATCTCGAGCAGCAGGAGCTCCCCGACGACGAGCGCCAGATCGGCCCCGAGCCGGCCGCGCGCCTCCTGTGCCACATCATCGACAGATGGCGCCGCGGCGAGGGCCCGGTGCTCCGCGGCGATCTGGTCACGAGCTCGGGCCTGCCCGAGAAGGCCGTCGAGCGCAACCTGCACTACCTCGTCACCGGCGGGCTCGTCCTCGCCGTGGACCGCGAGATGCCGGCGTATCTGCCCGCCCGCCCCCCGTCCGAGGTGCGGCTGCGCGACGTGTTCGCGCTGTTCCGCCCCGAGACCCCGCCCGCGGATCGCCTGAGCCAGGCCCTCGGCGAGCTCGACGAGAAGACGGACATCACGTTCGAGGATCTGACGGGCTAGGACGATGGTCCGGGTGCTCCCATGGCTGTGTCTCGCCGCCACGTTGCACGCCGCCCCCGCGCGCGCCGGCGATCCCGATGACACGACCGGGGTGGTGGACGCGCCGGCCCCGCCGTGGCAGGTGAGCCAATGGTTCAACTCGCCGCCGCTGGCGCTCGCGGATCTCCGCGGAAGGGTCGTCTTCGTCCGCTGGTTCATGGGACCTTCGTGCCCGATGTGCAGCGGGACCGCCCCCGCCCTGCGGGAGCTCCACGAGCGCTACGCCGCGCGCGGCCTCGTCGTCGTCGGCATGTACCACCACAAGGAGGACACGCCCCTCGATCCCGAACAGGTGCGCGGCTGGATCCGCCACTTCGGTTATCGGTTCCCCGTGGCCATCGACGCCGACTGGATCACGCTCCGGCGCTGGTGGCTCGACCGCCACCCGCATCGCTCCTATACCAGCGTGAGCTTCCTCATCGACGCCGGCGGCATCGTCCGCTACGTCCACAAGGGCGGCCTCATCGATCCCAAGGGCCCCGAGCTGCGCGACATCGAGCGCCGGATCGAGGCGCTCCTCCCCAAGCGCTGAGGCGTCGCGCAGCTCAGATACCGGGTTCCGAAAATGTGCCTGATTGACTCCGTATACCGAGTTCCCGACGATCCTCGCCGAACCGAACCCAACCGGAAGGAGCACGCAGATGGCACAGTTCCCGGCACCCAAGGAGGGGATCCTGCTCACCCACTTCATCGTCTCGAGGGACGTCGAGCGCGCTCGGCGCTTTTACGTCGACGTGCTCGGCGGGGAAGCTCTGCTCGAGGGTGTGCCCTCGATCGTCGCGCTGGCGAACGGTTGGATCACGATCAGCGTCGGCGGCGGACCCACCGACGACAAGCCGACCGTGACGCTCGAGCCGCCCTCGGATCCCGATCGCGCCTCGGCCTTTCTGAACATCCGCGTCGCCGACATCGCCGCCGTGTACAAGCAGTGGAGCGCCCGCGGAGCGAAGTTTCTGACCCCGCCGATCGACCGCGGCAGCGAGATCCGCTGCTACATGCGCGACCCCGACGGCCACCTGATCGAGGTGGGCCAGCTCCTGGGGCGGCTCGCGTGACGAGAATGGCGCCATCCGCGACCGTCTCCCATCACATCGCGCGCACCTCGCCCGGCTGGCCAAGATCCGACCCGACCCGCGGTTGCCCCTTGACGTCGCCGTTTTCTCACTTAGATGGTCCGGCGGTTATCGGTGATTCTGCAAGACCAAGCGCTCCTTGCCGCCGCCGCGGACCTGCCGGTCGCATCGCTCTATCGCCGCAGCGGCTTCCGGTCGCAGTCGGCGAGATTTCTCTGCGGTCCGGCGAGCCTCGACAACGTACTACGCTCGCTCGGCGAGCCCGTCGACCGCTCGACGCTCCTCGCCGGCACGGGGCTCGGCGGGATCTTCGGCATGCGTTTCGGCGGCATGACCCTCGAGGACCTCGCCCACGTCGTACGCGTGAGGACCGGACGGCGGGTGGAGATCCTGCGCGACCTTTCCCTGGATGCGTTCCGCGCCCACGTCAGCGGCGCCAACGATCCCGCGCGGCGCTACATCGTGAACTTCCATCGCCGCCCCGTCTTCGGCTGGGGCGGCGGGCACCACTCCCCGCTCGCGGGGTACCTTGCCGCCGACGACCTCGCGTTGATCCTCGACGTGAATCGACGGATCGGGCCGTGGCTGGTCAGCACGCCGCGCCTCCACGCCGCGGTGTCGACCCTGGATCGGACGTCCCATCGCAGCCGCGGCCTGCTCTTGGTCGAGTAGGGGCGAAAAAGCCGCCGCGCCCGGCTCGTCACGAAGTAGACGAGCGACGCGACGCATGTTGCGACGAGGCCGGTCCGCAACACCGTCGCGGTGGTCATCGATACGCCGATGCCGGTCGCCAGCGCGAGGTACGCCGCCAGGCACGCCGGGCACTTGGGCAGGAGCGCCAGGATCGCCCCGGGGACGACCCAGCTTGCGCCGGCCAGACCGCGCCGGACGAGCGTCGCGCCCGCGCTCACCGGCAGGTGCGGCAACATCAGTTTTTCTTGCGGGCATGCTTCTTCCCCTTCATTTGAAGCGAGCGCAGGTAGTCGTCGAGGCGGTCGATCCCCTCCTCCCAGAACCGCCGGTAGGAATCCAGCCACTCGGCGGCGCCGCGGAGCGGACCCGGATCGAGGCGGCAGGGCCGCCACTGCGCCTCCCGGCCGCGCGCGATCAGCCCGGCCCGCTCCAGCACCTTGAGGTGCTTGGACACGGCGGGGAGGCTCATGGCGAAAGGCTTCGCCAGCTCGGTGACCGAGGCCTCGCCCGCGGCGAGGCGCGTCAGGATCGCGCGGCGAGTCGGGTCGGCGAGGGCGGCGAACGTGGCGGTCAGTCGGTCCGGCGACATGGGTCATTGTACCGTCTGGTTAAGTAACTCGCAGGTTAAATACGACGGGCGAGGATCGTTGTCAAGTCGTCCTCGCGCGGGCGCGACAATTCGGCCGCGCCCTATCGAGAGGACTCGTCGTACGTTCGCGCGAACGTCCTCAGGTAACGGTACGCGGACCAGTACGACAGCGCGAGGCCGCAGGAGACGCCGACGAGCGCGAGCACGCGCAGCGCGGCGTGGACGCCGGGGAGGACGCCGGCGACCTGCAGGAACACGACGAACGCCGAGTAGCCGAAGAAGTTCGTCTTGAGCTTGCCGACGAGCGACGACGTCAGAGCCACGCCGCGCTCCCCGCAGTAGAGCCGCGCCGACAGGACCACCAGCTCGCGCAGGAGATAGAGGATGAGGAACACCGGCGGGAGAAGATGGAAGAACGTCGCCAGCACGAGCCAGGTCGTCTCGAACACGAGGTCGGACAGCCGGTCGAGGATCGCGCCGAGCTCGGTCACCTGCCCCGTCTTGCGGGCGATGTAGCCGTCGAAGTAGTCGGTGACGCCGGCGATGACGCCGACGGCGAGCGCGGTCACGGGCTGATTGATCAGGAACAGCGCCGCCGCCAGGTAGATGAGCGCGATGCGCGACAGCGACAGGAGGTTCGGGACGCTGCGCAGGTCGTGCAGCAGGCGCGACGGGCGCGCGTCGGCGCGGGCCGGGACGTCGGTGTCGGTCGCCTCGGCCCCCTGCCTCATGACACAAGCACCCCGGCGTAGCCGACGACGGCGGAGTAATCCCCCGAGGCGTCGCCGCTCGTCGCGTAGGCCGCCAGCTCCGCGCGCGCGGCGCCGTTCTCGCGCGCATACGCGAGCATCGCCGTAGCCGGAAGGATGCCGCACATCGAGATGTCGTTGTCCTCCACCGTCCGGTACAGCCCCTCGGGATCGAGCGCGAGCAAGGGTTCCAGCGCCAGCTTGTCACGCGCCCGCGCCATCGCGTCCGGCAAATAATGGCTCATGTCGGACGACGCCACGACGAGGACGTCGAGGCCGGCGAGCGCGCGCGCGAGACCGCGCCCGACCGCGACCGTCTCATCGCCGCCGAGGCCGCCGAGGACGATGGGCAGGATCTCGACGTCGGGGCGCAGCGCGACGAGGAACGGCACCTCCACCTCGGCCGCGTGCTCGCGTTCGTGCGCGCGCACGTCGAGCGTCGCGCCCGGCACCTCGCGCAGGATCCGCTGCGACAGCTCGGACGACACCGGCACGTCGCGACCGGGGATGCGCAGCGCGCGCGCGGCGAGCACCGACACCCGCGCGCCCCGCCCGGTGTGATTCGGCGCCAGGATGACCACGAGCGGCGGGATGCGGGCCAGACGGAACGTCTTCCCCGCGACGCCGCCCGAGTACATGTACCCGGCGTGCGGCGCGACGAGCCCCAGGCGCGGCGCGGGCGCCGGT
>DATFWE010000091.1:0-29679 GCA_035259575.1 Haliangiales bacterium | reverse complement strand
CTTGTCGGCCGCCCCCTGCGCTTCGTCGCGCGCCCCCAGCGGATCGGGCGCGCCGAACCGCTCGCCGGCGCGCCCCATCTTCTCGCCCGCCTCGCCGAGCCCCTTCTGCGCCGCCTCGCCGGCCGTCCCGGGCAGATCGCGTGCGCCCTTCTTCGCCTTCTGCATGAGCTCCTGCAGCCGCCGGAGGCGTTCCGCGAGGACATCCTCGACGCCATGAAGAAGGAGAAGCCGCCCGCGCCGTACAAGGATCAGGTGAAGCGGTATTACGAGGAGCTGGTGAAGTGAGCGACCGAGCGACGGCGAGGCCATGTGGATCAGGCGCCCTGGAGCGCGCGAAGCGGGCAGCCGAGCGACCCGGCGCCCCGAGCCGTCGCAAGGGAGCGGTGCAACAATGACACGGTTGGTGCCCGTCGTGGTCGTGCTGCTCGTCGCCAACGTCGCCGAGGCGAAGCTGGGCGAGATCGTGCGCGCGGCGCGCACGATGGAGGAGGGGCGCATCGAGGACGCGCGCCCGCTCGTCCAGGCGCTCGTCGCCGCGTCCCCCGACGAGCCGGAGGTGCGCTACCTGCAGGGCCACCTCGCCTTCCTCGAGGGCGACTACGACCGGTCGCTGGCGATCCTCGACAAGCTCAAGGACACGCGCGTCAAGGCGGAGGCCGGCGAGCTCGAGACGCTCGTGGCGCGGACGCGCGCGGTGACGCGGGGCTTCGTCCCGAAGGAGTCCCCCGCCGGACACTTCGTCTTTTACTACGCGCCGGGGCGCGACGAGGCCATCGTCGACTGGGCCGCCGAGGCGCTCGACGCCGCGTACCAGCGCATCGGCGAAGATCTCGGCTACTTCCCGCCGGAGAAGGTGCGCGTCGAGATCATCGGGCGCCCGCGCGACCTCGCGCAGCTGTCCACGCTGACCGAGAAGGACATCGACACCTCCGGGACGATCGCCCTGTGCAAGTACAACAAGCTCATGGTGGTGTCCCCGCGGGCGACGATCTTCGGCTACCCGTGGATGGACACGCTCGCCCACGAGTACACGCACTTCGTGGTGACGCGCGCGACCTCCGACCGGATGCCGATCTGGCTGCACGAGGGGCTGGCCAAGTTCCAGGAGGTGCGCTGGCGCGGCGAGCCCGGCGAGGGCGGGCTGGGCCGCTCCCTCGAGCATCTGCTGGCGACGGCGCTGCGCAAGCGACGCCTCATCACGTTCGAGCAGATGCACCCGTCGATGGCGCTGCTGCCGTCGCAGGAGGCGGCGGCCACCGCGTTCGCCGAGGTCTACACCTACGTCGCCTGGCTGCACAAGAAGCTCGGCTACGACGGCATCCGGTCGATCCTGGCGCGCATCCGCGACGGCAAGAGCGAGCGCCGCGCCGTGTCCGAGGTGCTGGGCGTGACGTGGGAGCGGGCCGAGATCGGATGGAAGCGGCACCTCCGCTCGCTCGGCCTCCGGTCAGACCCGAGCATCCGCGTCCACCGCCTGCGCTTCGAGCGCGGCGACGTCGACGACGAGAACGCGGGGCTCGACGCCGTCGTGGAAGAAAAAGCGCGCAAATTCGCGAGATTGGGAGGACTGCTGCGCGCGCGCGGCCGCCTCGCGGGCGCGGCGGCGGAGTACGAGAAGGCGCGGGCGGCCGCCCCCGACGACGGTTTCATCGGCGCCAAGCTGGCGCGCACCTACCTCGAGCTCGATCAGGCGCAAAAGGCGATCGACGTCGCCGGGCCGCTGGCGCAGAAAGATCCCGAGGACGTGGGGCCGCAGGCGACGCTCGGCGCGGCATTCCTCAAGGTCGGCGACGCGACCGGCGCGGAGAAGCACCTTCTGGCCGCGCTGCGGGTGTCGCCGTTCGATCCGGCGGTGCGCTGCGGGCTCGCCCAGACGTTCCGCGACAAGGGAGACACGGTGCGCGCGGAACGTGAGCAGAAGGCATGCGATCTCCTGCGGCGTCGCGACTAGTATTCATTTAGACTCTCAGGTTGTGCAGATGCCCAACGAAAATGTCCCGGCCGTGACGCCTTCCGCCGCGCGCGAGCGGCCGTCGGACCTCGAGGCAGTCAAGGAAGTGGCGCGCGCGCGCGCCGAGATCGTGCGCGAGATCGAGAAGCGGATCATCGGCCAGCAGGCCGTCATCGACCACCTCCTCACGGCGCTGTTCGCGCGCGGGCACAGCCTGTTCGTGGGCGTGCCCGGACTGGCCAAGACGCTGCTCATCTCCACGCTGGCCGAGACGCTCAACCTGTCGTTCCAGCGCATCCAGTTCACGCCCGACCTCATGCCGTCGGACATCACCGGCACCGACATCCTCGAGGAGGACCACGCGACGGGGCGGCGCGTGTTCCGCTTCATCAAGGGGCCGATCTTCGCCAATCTCGTCCTCGCCGACGAGATCAACCGCACGCCGCCCAAGACGCAGGCGGCGCTCCTCCAGTCGATGCAGGAGTATCGCGTCACCGCCGGCGGGCAGACCTATCCGCTGGCGCTGCCGTTCCTGGTGTTCGCCACGCAGAACCCCATCGAGCATGAGGGCACCTATCCCCTGCCCGAGGCGCAGCTCGACCGCTTCATGTTCCAGATCGACGTGGACTACCCGTCGGAGCTGGAGGAGATGGAGATCGTCAAGCAGCAGACCTCGCCCCAGCGGGCGGAGCTCCGGCGCGTGCTGTCGCCCGAGCGGATCCTCGAGCTGCAGGACCTCGTCCTGCGCGTCCCGGCCGCGGATCACGTGGTGCGCTACGCGGTGGCGCTGTGCCGCGCCACGCGCCCCGACAGCGGCGCGCCCGACTTCGTGCGCGAGTACCTGTCGTGGGGCGCGGGCCCGCGCGCGACGCAGCACCTCGTCCTGGCGGGGAAGGCGCGCGCGATTCTCGACGGGCGCTTCGCGGTGGCGACCGACGACATCCGCCTGCTCGCGCGACCCGCCCTCGAGCACCGGCTGATCATCAATTACAAGGCCGAGGCGGAGGGGGTGACGTCGCAGGCGCTCGTGTCGCGCCTGGTCGAAACCATCAAATCCTGATCATGAAGTTTCTGGACCCCGTCGCCCTCGCCAAGCTCGGCACGATGCAGCTCAAGGCGCGGACGGTGGTGGAGGGCGCGCTGAGCGGCCTGCACCGCTCGCCGCACCACGGCTCGTCGATCGAGTTCGCCGAGCACAAGGAGTACTCGCCCGGCGACGAGATCCGCCACATCGACTGGAAGGCCTACGGCAAGTTCGACCGCTACTACGTCAAGCGGTTCGAACAGGAGACGGAGCTGTCGGCGTACCTGCTCCTCGACAGCTCGGGATCGATGGCCTACCGCGGGGCGGGCGTGTCCAAGCTGGAGTACGCGGCGTACCTGGCGGCGGCGCTCACCTACCTCATGATCCGCCAGCAGGACCGCGTGGGGCTGCTCGCGTTCGGCGGCGACGACCTGCGCTACCTGCCGCCGCGCGCGCACGCGAACCACCTCCACGACCTCCTGATGTCGCTGGAGAAGGTGGCGGCCGAGGGGGGCCGCGGCACGACGCTCGTGGCGCCCGCGCTCGACCGCGTGGCCGAGCTGGCGCGGCGGCGGCGGTCGCTGGTCATCGTCCTCAGCGATCTGTTCGACCCGTCGCAGGAGGTGGTGAACTTGCTGCGGCGGCTGCGCGTCATGCGCCACGACGTGGCCGTGCTCCACGTCGTCGACGACCACGAGCTCGAGCTGCCGTTCGAGGGGGTGACGCTGTTCGAGTCGCTCGAGGACGATCGCCGGCTCATCGCCGATCCGCGCGCGATCCGCAGCGCCTACCTGCGCGAGCTCGACGACTTCCTGACCCGGCTGCGCAAGGGGCTGGGCGAGGGGGACGTGGAGTACCAGCTGGTGCGGACGTCGCAGCCGGTCGAGCGCGCGCTCCTCGATTTCCTGGTGCCGCGGGTGCGCGGCCTGCGCCGGGCGGCCGGCTGATGGAGTTCCTCGCGCCGCTGATGCTGATCGGCCTCGCCGGGGCGAGCGTGCCGGTCATCATCCACCTCATCGGGCGGCGGCGCGCGCCGGTGGTGCGCTTCGGCGCAATGGACTTCCTCCTGGGGCAGAACAAGCGCGTGGCGCGGCGGCTGCGCCTGCGCGAGCTCCTGCTCCTCGCCGTGCGCGTGCTCGCCGCGCTGGCGATCCCGCTCGCGCTGGCCAAGCCGTTCGTGTCGTGCGCGTCGCGCGGCGTCATCGTGTCGCGCGGGCCGCAGGCGGCCGTGCTCGTCCTCGACGATTCCTACGTGATGGGGTACCGCAAGGGGGGGCGCACGCTCCTCGCCGAGGCCAAGTACCGCGCGCTGCGCGTCCTCGAGGAGCTGGGGCCGGAGGCCGACGTCGCTGTGGTGTTCGCCGCCGAGGGGTCGCCGCCGGTGCCGGAGCTCACGCGCGATCATCTCCGGCTCGCCGACGCGATCGAGACCGCGCCGCTGACCGCCCGGCCGCCGGAAACGACGGTGGCGCTACGCCGCGCCGCCGCGCTCCTCGCCGGGTCGCCGCACGCGGCGCGGCGGGTGTACCTGTTCTCCGCGCTCACCCGGGCGGGCTTCGGCGGCGAGGCGCCCTGGCCGCCCGGCGCCGGGCCGGAGCTCCACGCCGTGCCGGTCACCGACGACGCGGACCTGCCCAACCTGGCGGTTACCGCGGCGGCGGCGGAGAAGGACCCCGACCTGGGGCCGCGCGGCGTGCGCGTGCGGGCGGAGATCACGAACTTCGGCCTGGCGAAGGTCGAGGATCGCGCGGCGACGCTGGTCATCGACGGCCGGCCGGTGGCGCGCGGGCTGGTGACGCTCGGCCCGGGCGAGAAGACGGAGAAGCGGTTCTCGGCGGCGCTGCCGGGCGAGGCCAAGACCGCAGAGGTGTCGGTGGAGCTCGACGGCGACGCGCTGGCGATCGACGACCGGCGCTACCTGCGGGTCGAGCTCCGCCGCGACGTGCGCGTGCTGCTCGTCGACGGGGATCCGCGCACGGTGCGGCACGAGGACGAGTTGTTCTACCTCGAGACGGCGCTGCGCCCGGGCGACCGCTCGGACAGCGCGCTGTCGGTGGCCACGACCACCGTCGACGACCTGCCGAAGCGGCACCTGGCGGACTTCGACGTCGTCTTCCTGTGCAACGTGCGGGCGCTCGAGCGCGAGGCGGTGGCCGACATCGAGGCCTGGGTGCGCAAGGGGGGCGGGCTCATCGTCACCATGGGCTCCAACGTCGAGGCCGACGCCTACGCCGCGGCGATGGCGCCGATCCTCGCGCAGGAGCTGAAGACGCCGCTGCAGCTCGCGGTCGGGCCCAAGGGGCCCGATTCGGGCCGCGCCGAGCGGATCGGGCGGTTCGAGGCCACGCACCCGGTGTTCTCGGTGTTCTCGGGCAAGGCCGCCGGGCTGCGCGAGGCGAGCTTCTGGAAGATCCAGCTCCTGGGCCCGACGGCGCAGGGGGACGGTCGCACCGCGCTGGCGCGGTTCGGCAACGGCGCGCCGGCGCTGGTGGAGCGCCGGCTCGGCGCCGGCCGTCTCCTCCTCTACACGTCGACGATCGACCGCGAGTGGAACGACCTCCCCATCCATCCCGGATTCCTGCCCCTGGTGCAGCAGATCGTGCGCTACCTGGCGCGCGCGCCGATCGAGCCGCCCGAGGCGGAGCTCGTGGTGGGGCGGGCGCGCGAGCTGCCGGTGACCCCGGCCGACACGCGCATCGAGGTCACCGCGCCGAGCGGCAAGAAGTCGACGCTGGAGAAGCAGCGGCTCGCCGGCCGCCAGACCGTGCCGTTCGGCGGCGTCGACGAGCCGGGCTTCTACCACGTGGCGGCGGAGAGCGGCGACAAGGTGCGGGCGCGGCCGGCGGCGGACTTCGTGGCCAATCTGGATCCCCGCGCCTCGGACACGCGCCGCATCGATCCCGCCGAGCTGCCCGCCGGCGGGACCGGCGCGGCGCCGGGCGAGGCCGAGGCGCGCCGCCGCGTCGAGCTGTGGCACGGCCTGGCGGCGGCGCTGCTGCTGGTGCTTCTGGGCGAGGCGCTGCTCACGCGACGGGGGTAGCCGCCATCTCCTCCGCGAGCGCGCGGTGCGCGGCCGCGCCGACGATCGCCAGCGGCGCCGCGCGGCGGCGCCCGAAGTGGCGCGCCTTGAGCGCGGCGATGCGGGCGGCTGATTCGTCGACGCGCGCGCGCACGCCCGCGTCGCGCTCGGCGGCGCGCACCAGGGCGTCGAATGCCTCGACCTGCAGGTCCTCGCGCCGGCACAGGAGGAACGCGTCGCACCCGGCGAGCAGGCCGCGCACCACGGCGTCGCCGACGCCCCAGTGATCGGCGACCGCCTTCATCTCGAGGTCGTCGGACACGACCACGCCATCGTAGGCGAGCTCCCCGCGGAGGAGTCCGCCGAGGACCGCGGGGCTGAGCGTCGCGGGGAGCGCGGCGTCGAGCGCGGCGAACACGACGTGCGCGGTCATGAGCAGCGGCGTGCGCACCCGCGCGAACGGCAAGAGCTCGACCGCGCGCAGGCGCTCGAACGCGTGATCCACCCGCGGCAGCTCCAGGTGGCTGTCCACCGACGTGTCGCCGTGGCCGGGGAAGTGCTTGCCGCAGGCGATCGCGCCGGCGGCGTCGAGGCCGGCGGCGAACGCCCCGCCGAGACGCGCCACCGCCTCCGCCTCGCGCGCGAACGCGCGGTCCCCGATCACGGGATTGTCCGGGTTGGTGTGGACGTCGAGCACCGGGGCGAAATCCACGTCGAAGCCGAGCGCGACGAGCTCCGCGCCGAGCGCGCGCCCGACCTCGCCGGCGAGCGCCTCGGCGCGCGCCGCGTCGCGCTCCCACGCGTCGCCGAGACGGAGCATGGGCGGCCACACCGTCGCCGGCTCGCGGATGCGCTGCACGCGCCCGCCCTCCTGATCGATCGCGAGCAGGGGCGCGAGCAGGACTTCGGGCGCGGCGGCGCGCAGCGCGCCGACGAGGGCGAGGTTCTCCTCGATCGTGCCCAGGTTGCGCGAGTACAGGATGACGCCGCCGACCTCGCCGGCGCGGAGACGCGCCGCGAGCGACTCGGGCACCTCCTTACCCTCGAAGCCCACCCACAGGAGCTGGCCGACGCGCTGACCGATGCGCATGCAGTCATGCTACCCTGTCGGCGCGTGGCGGACGACCCCAAGCGACCCCCCGTCGACGATTCGGCGACCGTCCGCGTCCCCCTGGTGGACGAGACAGAGCAGACGGAGCCGCGGGAGAACACCCCGCCGCCGCTGCCGCCGTCACCCGCGTCGGCCGAGGCCGATCGCTGGTTCGAGGACGCGCCCACGCGGCCGTCGGCGCTCACGGACATCGCGCCGTCGCTGCCGCCGCGGTCCGGGATACTCTCCGACCCCGGTAACCTTCCGTCCGAGCCGGCCGTTCCGCCGGCCGCCGCGCCCACGTCGTGGGGGCTTATGGGCCTCGTCGCCGCCACCGCGCTGGCGGTGGGGATCGTCATCGGCGCGCTGATCATCCGCGGCTGCTGACTCAGTCCTCTCCCCACGGCGAAGCGACGGCCACGCGGACGAGGCGCTTGGGCGTCTCCGTCGCCGAGTACACGCCCCACATGCGCTCCTTGCCGCGCAGCTGGAGGATCACCTCCATCCGGCCGTCGCCGTCGATGTCGACCACCGCGACGAGATCGACGACTCCCGGCGCGGCGAAGCGCCGCTCGCACGGTGGCGGGGCCTCGCTCCGGGCGGCGAGCTCGTCGGGAAGGCGTCCCTTGTCCAGCGCGAACGTCTCGGGCGTTCCGTCGCCGTCGATGTCCACGACCAGGCGGTTGCCGACGACGCAGCCCGCCGCCGTCGTCACGTCGATCGGCTCGGTGGCGTCGATGCCGCCGACGGCGATGCCCGGCCCGCATCCGCCGTACACCGCGCGGCAGTCGGCGAGCGTGGCGTCCTCGGCGCACGGCGGTGCGCCGGCGTAGGCGCCGGCGGCGACGGGCCAATGCGCCCGCGCCGCGACCGAGCCCGCAGTGGTGAACATGCCGGCCTTGCGACCGGAGAAGCCGAGCACGGCGAAGCGGGGGAGCAGGCCTCGGGCGAGGAAGCCCTTGGCCTCCCTGGGGTCGGCGCTCCAGGTGCGCCCCTGCCGGACGAACAGCGCGTTCACCGCCGGCCGACCGTCGAGGCGGCTGGGGCACACCTCGCCCACGACCACCGGACGCCGCGCCGGCGCCGCCGCCCGGAGGGGTACGGGCGGCGGCGGGGCCGCAGCGGCCCGCATCGGATTCACCGGTTCGGCGGGCACGAACCCGCAGCCCGCGGTCATGAGGAGGAGAAGGGGAAACCGGGGCCGCACTGACATTCGACCACCGGTGTAAGCCAGGGGTTGCCCACAGGCAACCGCCCGGGCTTCCTAGGGGTCTACCCTTCCCGCGGTCATTGACGACTGCTCCGGCCGGCGTCTATAGTCCGCGAACTTTTGCGCATGCTCCGCCGTACCCGGAGGTCCCTTTGATGACTCGTGCCCTGCGGCTTCCGCTCGTGCTGTGCGCGCTGGCCGCGTCGACTGCCTGGGCCCAGACCCGCCCGATGGCCCCGCCACCGGCCGGACCCGGCCAAGAGGAGCCCAAGCCGGAGGGCGCCGCCGAGAAGGCGCCCAAGGACACCACGCAGCTCCCGACGCTTCCGCCGCTCCCCCCCTATCCCGGCCAGGAGAAGAAAAAGTTCGAGCTGATCGAGCTCAATGGCTACCTGCGCTTCCGCACCTCGTGGTTCGACAACTACCACCTCGGCTACCACGACACCGGTCTGGGCGTGCCGTTCCGCGAGCCGATCACCTGCGGGCTGCCGACGAACGTGGCCAACCCCAACCCGGCGGCGAGCGCATGCTCGGGGAGCGTGGGCTCGGCCAACATGCGCGTGCGGCTCGAGCCCACGATCAACGTGTCCGAGAACGTGTCGATCCACATGCTGGTCGACGTGCTCGACAACCTGGTGCTGGGCTCGACGCCGAACGGGGTGTTCTTCGACGGCACCACGCACGATCCGACCGTGCCAGCCAACATCTTCTCCAACGGGCAGGCGCCCCCGGAGAAGGGCAAGAACTCGCCGTGGGACGCGATCCGCGTCAAGGAGGCGTACGGCCGGGTCAAGACGCCGCTCGGCGAGCTCACGTTCGGGCGGCAGCCGTCGCAGTGGGGCCTCGGCATCTTCGCCAACGCGGGCGGCTACGACTGGATGCACGGCACCTACTGCACCGACTGCGACTACGGCGATCACGTCGACCGCCTCATGTTCGGCACGACAATCCCGGGCACGCCCTTCCGCGCGGCGATCGCGTTCGACTGGGCGTCGAGCGCCCCCACCGTCGCGCAGATCGACGCGTGGAAGAACCGCTCGGCGGGGCAGCCCTACGACCTCGAGGACAACGACGACGTGGCGCAGTGGACGTTCATGGTCACGCGGCTCGACGACCCGGACGTGTGGCGCCAGAACGTGAAGGACGGCAAGACGGCGGGGAACTTCGGCCTGTTCCTGCAATACCGTTCGCAGCAGCTCGAGCTGCCGAACGTCACGCTCGGCAGCGCGCCGACCCTGACCAACTACATCGCGCGCCACGCGACGCTCTACATCCCCGACTTCTGGGGGCGGCTCACGTTCTCCAACTTCACGCTGGAGACGGAGCTCGTCGGCCTGTTCGGCACCATCGACAACCTGAATCCCAACCCGAACGACCCCACCCAGGCGCCGACGCAGTCGATCCGCATGCTGGGCGGGGTGGCGCGGCTCGACTACTCGCTCCTCGACGACGACCTGCACCTCGGGCTCGAGATCGGGTTCGCTTCGGGCGACCAGTGGGAGCAGGGCGTGGGCGGCGTCATCAACGTGCACGAGGCCAACTACTTCCCCCAGGCGTCCTACGACGACACGATCACCAACTTCCATTTCAACTTCGACTACCGGCCGGATCTCATCTTCTTCCGCGAGATCCTCGGCGCGGTGTCGAACGCCACCTACGTCAAGCCGTCGCTGTCGTACAACATCACCGAGCGGTTCGGCTTCAAGGCGGCGGGGATCGCCAGCTTCTCCAACGTGCCGGTGTCGACGCCGGGGAACGACTTCTCCGGGCGCATGTACGGCGTCGAGCTCGACGCCGACGTGGGCTACTCCAACAAGGACGAGGGCTTCTTCGGCGGTCTGTCCTACGGCGTATTCTTCCCGTTCGGCGCGCTCAACCACCCGTCCCAGTTCTTCCCCAACGAGACGAACAACACGCCGTCCACCGCGCAGACGATCCAAGCGCGGCTCCTGATCAAGTTCTGAGCAGCACCCCGAGCGCCTGGCGCAGGTGGTCCACCCCGACGAGGTCGAGGTCGATCTTCGCGTCGAGCTTGTCGCGGTTGCGCCGGGGCAGGATCGCGCGCTCGAAGCCGAGCTTGACCGCCTCTTGCAGACGCTCGGCGGCCAGGGGCACGGCGCGCACCTCGCCGGCGAGCCCGAGCTCGCCGAACACGACCGTGCGGCCCGACACGCCCACGTTGCGCTGCGCCGACGCGACCGCGCAGGCGATCCCCAGGTCGATCGCGGGCTCCCCGAGGCGCACCCCGCCGGCGACGTTGACGAACACGTCGCGGACGAGGGCGTCGACGCCGGCCCGCTCGGCGAGGACCGCGAGGAGCAGGGATACGCGGCTGACGTCGACGCCGGTCGTGGTGCGCCGCCCCACGCCCGCCGAGGGCGGCGCCACCAGCGCCTGCACCTCGCACAGGAACGGCCGGGTCCCGTCGGCGCTGGCGACCACGACCGATCCGGCTGCGCCCACCGGCCGCTCGGCCAGGAAAAGCTCGGACGGGTTCTCGACCTCCACCAGCCCCGACGGGCGCATCGCGAACACGCCGATCTCCGACGTGGCGCCGAAACGGTTCTTCGCGCTGCGCAGGATGCGATGGTCGTGGGCGCCCTCGCCCTCGAACTGGAGCACGACGTCGACGACGTGCTCGAGCGTCTTGGGGCCGGCCAGCATTCCGTCCTTGGTGACGTGGCCGACGACGATCACCGGGACCCCCGTCGACTTGGCGTAGGCCATGAGCTTGCCCGCGCACTCGCGCACCTGGGCGATCGAGCCGGGGATGCTGTCGATGGCGTCGGTGTAGACCGTCTGCACCGAATCGACGGCGAGGACGCGCGGCTTCGTCCGGTCCGCCTCGGCGAGGATGCGCTCGAGGCTCGTCTCGGCGTGGAGGAGGAGCGAACGCGACGCGACGCCGAGCCGCGCGGCGCGGAGCCCCGTCTGGGCGACCGACTCCTCGCCGCTGGCGTAGAGGATGGGCCTCCCCGCCGCGGCCAGCCCGTCGAGCGCCTGGAGGAGGAGCGTCGACTTGCCGATGCCGGGGTCGCCGCCGAGGAGCACGAACGAGCCGAGCACGAGCCCGCCGCCGAGGACGCGATCCAGCTCGCGGATGCCGGTCGGCAGGCGGGGCGGTGACGCGGTCCGGCCGGCGTCGACGGCGGGGACCGGTCGCCCGGCCTCCCGCGCCGGCGCGCCGCGCGCGGCCGAGATCTCCTCGACGAGCGCGTTCCACTCGCCGCAGGCGGGGCAGCGGCCGAGCCACTTGGGCTCGGCGTGGCCGCAAGCCTGGCAACGGAAGACGCTTCGCGGGGCGGCCTTGGCGGGCATGCCGCGAGACTACCCGGGTGGTCTGACGTTCAGGCCCCCAGCCCCACCCAGGTGGCGCCGTCGGGGCCGAACTCCTTCTTCCAGATGGGCGCGCGCTCCTTGAGCAGGCGGATCGTCTCCTCGCAGGCGCGGAACGCCTCGCCGCGGTGGGGCGCTGACACGGCGATGGCGACCGCGACGTCGCCGATGCCGAGCGCGCCCACGCGGTGCTCGAGCGCCACCCGCGCGCCGGGGTACTTGGCCTCGATCTCGTCGCACAGGGCGCAGAACACCTTGTCCGCCATCTCGGCGAACGCCTCGTACTCCAGCCGCTCGACGGCGTGCCCCTGCGAGTGGTCGCGCACCATCCCGACGAAGGTGACGATGCCGCCCGCGCCGCGGCGCTCCACCGCGGCGATGACCGCGGGGAGGGAGGGCGGCTCGGTCACGATGCGCGCCAGGCGCCCCTGCCCCCCGGCGACCGGCGGGAGGAGCGCGAGCTCGTCGCCGTCGGCGAGCGCGGTCGTGTCGGCGACCGCCTCCTGGTTCACGACGAGGCGGAGCCAGGGGCGAAGGCGGCGCAGCGGCTCGTGGCGCTCGGCGAGGGCGTCGAGGGCGCTGGCGGCGGTGGCGCCGGGCGGAAGCTCGATGTCCTCGGTCTCGCGCCGGAGGCGCTCGCGCACCACGGCGAAGTATCGGACGTGGATCTTCATGCCTCGATGCCGTAGCGTAGCCTATCGTGATGCGCATCGCCCGCGCCTTCGAGCGGATCCTCAGGGTGGTGCGCACGATCCCGCGCGGGCGCGTCGCGACCTACGGGGAGGTGGCCGACCTCGCCGGTCTGCCCCGCGGCGCGCGGGTGGCGGGGTACGCGCTGCGCAACTGTCACGGGACGGTGCCGTGGCAGCGCGTGCTCGGGCTCAAGCGCCGCGGCGTCGCGCACGTCACCATCAAGGACCCGATCGCCGCGGCCATGCAGCGGCAGCTCCTCGAGCGCGAGGGGGTGACGTTCATGGCCAACGACGGCGTCGACCTCGAGCGGTACGGTTACCGCGCCCGCCGGGGGCGAACGCCGAAGCGGCGCGCGCGCTCGTGAAGCGTCGACTTGGGGACGTCGAGGTAGCGCGCGGCGCGCCGGTACGACCCATGGGCGTCGACGGCGAGCTCGATGGCGTGGCGCGTGAGCGCGTCGCCGTCGTCGCCTGGCGGCGTCGGCCCGGCCGCGTCGAGCTGGAGCTCGTCCTCGCCGAGCGCGCGCGCCAGCCGCATCGCGTTCTTGAGCTCGCGCACGTTCCCCGGCCACGTGTGCCCGACCAGCCGCGCCATCGTCGCGGTGGACAGCTCGCCGTCGTAAAACGCCGCCACGAGGAGGGGGATGTCGTCCGGCCGCTCGCGCAGCGGCGGCAGGACGACGTCCGCGCCGCGCAGCCGGTGGTAGAGGTCGAGCCGGAACTCGCCTGACGCGGCGGCGGCCTCGAGGTGCCGGTGGGTGGCCGCGACGAAGCGAACGTCGACCTCGTGCTCGGTCGCGCTGCCGACGCGCCGGATCTTGCGCGTCTCCAGGGCGCGCAGGAGGCTCGCCTGCGCGCCCCGCCCCAGCTCGCCCACCTCGTCGAGGAACAGCGTGCCGCCGGCCGCGCGCTCGAACAGGCCCAGGTGGCGGTCCGCCGCGCCGGTGAACGCGCCCCTCTCGTGGCCGAACAGCTCGCTCTCGATGAGCTCGCGCGCGATCGACGCGCAGTTGAGCGCGACGAACGGCCCGTGGGCGCGCGGCGACCACTCGTGGACGAGGCGGGCGACGAGCTCCTTGCCCGTCCCGGTCTCGCCGCGGATCAGGATGCTGAGCTCGGTGCCGGCGAGGCTCTTCGCCCGGGACAGCGCGGCGCGGAAGCGCGGGTTCTTGCCGAGGAGCAGGTCGGACGCCGGGCGCTCGCGCGCCGCCTCGCCGGCGACGGCGAGGAAGCTGTCGCCCACGCGCAGGCTCGCGCCGCTGACCAGCTCGCACTCGGCGATGCGGACGCCGTTGACGAACGTGCCGTTGGTGCTGCCCAGGTCCTTTACGACGACCCTGGCCGGGTGGCTCCGCTCGACGATGCAGTGGAACGCGGACACGAGATCGTCGGCGAGGCAGATGTCGTTGTCGAGCGAGCGGCCGACCTTGACCGCGAACCCCGGGCGGAGCGCGATCTCCTTGCCCGCGCCGACGACCCTGAGCGCCGCCGGCGGCCATTGCCGCCGCACCGGACCGACCGGCGTGTTGCGTTTCCTGGGCATCGATCCTCCCTCCCTTGGGACGGAGTGAGTATCGGCGGGACGGGCGCGGTGGTTGCGTGCATCTCGCCGTGCGATCGCATGCGCGCCGGCGTGGCGTCGAAATCGTTCGCAACCTTTTCCGCGGCCGAACGAAGATGAGAGTCAGTGGGAGGTTCGATGTCAGGCCGAGCGCGGCCGCTTGCGCTGCTGGTCATGGTCGCGTGCGGCGCGCCGAACGACCCGATTCAATGCACGAGCACCGCGCAATGCAACCTGCATCTGGGCGGGCTCTGCGTGACCCTCCCGACCGGACATCAGTGGTGCCGCTACGACGACAGCGGGTGCCCGTCGGGACATCGCTGGAGCGAGCAGGCGGGGGACGATCTCGGCGGCAAGTGCGTCGTGACGGAGGCCGACGCGGGCAGCGACGCGCCCATGGCGGTGGGTCCGGACGCGCCCCCGGCAGACCGACGGACCGCCCGGGCCGGACGCCGCCCCGCCCGACGCCGTCGATACCATGCCCCCGGACACGACGATCACGGGCAAGCCCTCCGCGATCTCCGGCCCGACGGTGACGTTTCTGTTTTCCTCGTCGGAGCCATATTCGACGTTCGAGTGCAAGCTCGACCAGGCGAGCTTCGCCGCGTGTTCCAGCCCGGCGATGTATGCCGGCCTCGCGGCGGGGGCGCACCACTTCGAGGTGCGGGCCGTCGATACTTCGGCGAATCGCGACCCCAGCCCCGCGACGTACGACTGGCAAGTCGATCTCAACGTCCTCGACACCACCATCACCGACGCCCCGCCCGCGACGTCGGGTCGCACCGCGACCTTCCGGTTCACGGCCACGCGACCCGGGACATTCGAATGCGAGCTCCAGCCGCGCGAGGCCGCGTTCACATCGTGCGCGTCGCCCAAGACGTATACCAATCTCAGCCAGTCGGAAAACCCCTACACCTTCCTGGTCCGCGCCATCGATGGCGCGAGCAACGTCGACGCCTCGCCCGCGACGTACACCTGGAACGTCGACTCCGTCGGTCCGACCGTGAACATCGCCGCGCCGATGGGGACGACGAACGCGATGCCCACGATCGCCTTCTCGACGGAGCCGAGGGCGACCTACACATGCCGGATCGACAACGCCACGCCGTTCGCATGCGTGAGCGGGTCGAAGCCGCCGAGCGCCCTGTCGGAGGGACCTCACATCGTCTACGTCCAAGGTACCGACGAATTCGGCAACCTCGGCGTCGAGGCCAGTCAGGGCTTCACCGTCGACGCGACACCGCCGACGTTCAACAGTTTCACCGGGCCGGCGAATGGGAGCACGACCGGCGCGAACGTCATCTTCTCCTTCTCGATCTCCGACGGCACCATCGCGTGTGCCATTGACGGTGCCCCACCCCCGGGTGGATGCGCCTCCCCCGCGAGCGTCACGGGACTATGGCCCGGCAGCCATTCCTTCTCGGTGACCGCGACCGACAGCGTCGGCAACGCCACCACCATCACGAGAACTTGGACGGTCGTCGCGCCCACATCCTCATGGGCGCTGGACATCGGGCAGGCGCTGCTGCCCTATCGGATCGCTGTGCACGGCGACAAGCTGTTTGTCGCCGGGGAGTTCACCGGGGCGACGAGCGTCCTCGGGAAGCCACTGGCGAATCAGGGCAGCAAGGACTCGTTCGTGTCGTGTCACAACGTGCAAGACGGATCGATCGTCTGGGCGACCCCGCAGGGCAGCGCAAACGAGGACCAGAGCAAGTATCTTGCGGTCGACGCCGATCGCGTCTATGTCGCGGGCAGGTGGAACGACTCGACCGGAACCGTCGAAGCCGGGTCACACGCCCACGCGGCCGCGCTGTCCTCGGTGGACGGTCACACGGTCTGGCAAAAGATCATTACGCCGGCGGCCGCCGCCGACTCATTCGTCTTCGTCAGCGGAGTCGCGCTCACGCAGACGGGAGTCGTCGTCGCCGGCAAGTTTCAGGGCACGCTCAACCTGGGTGGCAACGATCTCGTCGCCCCGAAGGCCGCCACATTCAGTTTTCAGGAGCGCGCGATCTTCGTGGCGTCCTTCGACAAGGCCACTGGCAACCATCAATGGTCGTTCAAGCTCGCAGACACACGAGATGGCATGGAGGGTTTTGCCACGCCTCACACCGTGGAGTACGACAAGTCTGGGAATGTCGTGCTCGTGGGGAATTTCCGGGAGACGATCGACATCGATCCCGCGACGCCATCGCCGATCACGACCACACACGCGTCCGGTGAGCTCTTTGTCGCCCGGTATGCACAGGCGAATGGTGCCTTCGCCTCGGTGTGGCGTTTCCCAGGTACCGACGGAGGGAGCGTGGCACTGTCGGCGCACGCAACTTCCGACAATGGCCTCGTCGTATGCGGTGCAGTGTCGAGCTCCACGGTCAACTACGGTGGCGTTGACCTACTCCGCCACGGAATTCAAGATTCGTTTGTCGTCAAGCTGGCGCCAACGGGTGCGCACCTTTGGTCCAAGCGATTTGGCACCTCGAAGGCGGCTGGCCAGTTTCAGTACGGGGGCAATTCGTATCCATACGGCTGTGACTTGGCCGGGCGTGACAACGTCTTGGTTCACGGTTTGGTCACACCCGACAACGTCGCCCTGGGCGCATTCACGCTCACGCCTTCGAGCCCTGCCGATTTTCTCGCCAAGCTATCGACCGACGACGGCACGCCGCGATGGGCGTTCGTCGTGAACGATGGAACACCCGGCAAGTATTCGGGGATGGTGGCCGTCGATGCGACGGGCAGCTTCTACATTGCGGGAGGCTTCAGCGGAAGCACAGGCTTCAACCCGAAGCCTCTGTCGGCGGTGGGGAACCCGGATGGATACTTGGTGGGATTCGGACCCTAGCCGTTTCCTACGGACCTTCGAACTTCACGTAACCGCGGCCGGCGACCACGTTGACCTTGCCGGCGGCCTGCGGCGAGAAGCCGCTGCGGAAGATCGAGATGCGGGCCCTCTTCGGGCTGCCCATGTTCAGGACGTCGATGAGGCTCTTTGCGATCTCGACGTACTGCTGGGTCCCGGAGTCGAGCGTCGCGCACGTCAGCGAGCCCGCGAACTTCGTTGGCGCGGGGAAGTCGGTCGCGCCGGTCGGCATCGTGTCGGTGGTGTCGATGGCGACGATCGTGCCGAGGCCGTTGCCGCAGGCGGCGCCGCCACCGTCGGTCTTGCAGCCCAGACGCACGGCGCCGGTGGCCCCGAGGATTCCGCTGCCGAGCGCGGTCTGGCTGGCGGTGTCGAGGACCCATGCCACGTCGTTCGAGACGACGCCGGTCGCCGTGAACGCGGTGAAGTGCGAACTGGCGCCGGGCGTGAACGCTGCGGTCACCGTGTCGCCGAGCTTGAGGAAGTCCGGCGAAGCGCCTTTCGTCCCGGCGAGGTTGGAGGTGAAGGCGACGGGGAGCCCGGTGCCGGCCACAGTCGACCACGATCCGGTCGCCGCGACGGTCACCTCGCCCTGAAGGATGAGCGTGGGCGCGGTAGCGTCGAACCCGACGATCGGGATCGCGGTGCCGGAGCCGAACACGAGCGCGCGGCCGACGTCGTTGGCGCCGAAGGCGGCGACGGCGGTACCGGTGAATGACGAAATCCCGAGACCGCCGGGCGGCGTCGGGGCGATCATTCCCGCGCTGCCGGCGGCGCCGATGCAGCGGTAGGCGCCCGCCTGCAGCGAGCACGTCGGGATGACCGTGCCGCCGGAGATCGTGAACGCCACGGTGCCTTCGTTGCTCTGCGTCACGACCTGTGCCGGCTTGGTGATGTCGCGGAGCACGGCGTTGCAGGGCGGGAACACGGCGGTCGACATGCTGGCTTCGACGGGGGTGCCGTCCTGGGTGAAGCTAACGGTGATGTTGCCGCCGTGCCCGCTGTTCGGAGCGACGATCACGCCGCCGGCGCCGTTGCTGACGAGGATCTGCACGTCCTGGATGGATATGGTCCCGCTGAACGTCGCCGGCGGGGGCGCGTCCGGCGTCGCCGGGCGCGCGTCGGCGGGCGGCGGCGGCGAATCGGGGAACATGACGACCATGCGCGCGTCCGGCTGGTCCTCGGACTTGCACGCACCTAGGAGGACGACTGCCAGCGCCGTCCCGATGAGCCCTACCTTCATGAAAGCAGATGAACGCAAACGCATGGCTGTAAGCCCTCCTATGTCGTCACGGAATCGAGCGGCGCTAGTGTGCGTCGGGTGTCGGACGCGCGTCGGGCGGCGGCGGCGGCGCGTCAGGGAACATCACGGTGACGCGAGCGTCCGGCTCGTCCTCCGACTTGCACCCACCCTGCATCGCGCCGATCAGGACCCCAACGGCCCCGAGCGCGATGACTGTGTACACGGATCGAAAAAGGGAACGCATGATGAGAAGTAAGCCCTCCTACTTGGAAACGGTCGCGATTCTAGAACGCACTCGTGGAAAATGGCAAGTCCTCGAAAGCCATGTCACCCCGGTGTGCTAGCCTCATCTCCGCGTCGTGGATCTCGGCGGAATCCATAGCACCTCGAGCCGGATTTGGGTCGAGAATTTGATCGCTGCCGCGTTTCGCCGTATCCTATCTTGGCTTCGACGCGAGGGGGGTAAATCACGACGACACCACCTCCAGGGGATGTGAGTGCCAACGCCGATCTACGAGCAGACGTCGTTCGACTGGGAGACTACCCGAGTAGAACTCCCGAAGACAAAAGGCGAAAACCGTCGCCGCCCGGCGCCGCGCGTGTCGCCGTCGATCGCTCCCGCGACCGCAGCGCCCGATGAGGAGCGCGAGCTCCTCCTGCGCAGAATCTCCGCGCATTTGTCGGCCGGCCGTCTCGATCTGTCAGTGACCGACAACCATTACACGATGATCTCGGTCCGCCGCGAGAAGGGACCGCTCTACCGCGTTCGGCTGCACCACATGTTCTTACAGGCGCCGCCGGCGATCACCCGCGCGCTCGGTCGCTACATCGCCCTCAACGAGCCGCGCGCGTCTCGCGAGCTGTCGCGTTTCATCGAGGACCACCGTGGCGCGATCCGCAGGCCTCCGCGCCGCCGCCGCGCGATCGTCACATTGCGGACGCGCGGAGAAGTCTTCGACCTGCAAGAAGTTTTCGATCGGCTCAACGATCGCTACTTCGAGAACCAGATCGATGCCCGCATCACCTGGGGCCCGGCCGCGACGCGCCGTCGCCGCCGCCGCTCGATCAAGATGGGCTCCTATTCCGTGGAGGAGCGCCTCATCCGCATCCACCCGGCCCTGGACCGGTGCTTGATTCCACCATTCTTCCTCGACTGGATCGTCTACCACGAGATGCTCCATCAGGTGCACGACATCCCGCTCGTGGCGGGACGCAGGCGGTTCCACACGCCGCAGTTCCTCCTGCAGGAGCGCGCGTTCGAGCACTACGACCGCGCGCGCCTGTGGGAGCGACAGAACCTCGACCGGATCCTCGACTACTGAATTTGCGAGCAGCACTGAACGGGCGTATGGTTGGGCGTCATGCTGGCCGACGTCCTCGCGCGCTGGCGCGCCGATCGCCGCATCGCCCCGAACCTCGTCGACGTACGCGAGCTGCCCGGCCGCCGGGCGCGCCTCGCCGACGTGCCGCCCGCGCTCGATCCTCGCCTCGCCGCCGCGCTCGCCGCGCGCGGCATCGTCAGGCTGTTCTCCCACCAGACCGAGGCGCTGTCCGCCGTCGCCGCGCGCGACGTCGTCGTCGCCACGCCCACCGCGTCCGGGAAGAGCCTCTGCTACCACATCCCCGTCCTCGACGCGCTGCTCAAGGACCCCGGCGCGCGCGCCCTCTACCTGTTTCCGACCAAGGCGCTCGCGCGCGATCAAGTCGCGACGCTGCGCGAGCTCGTCGCCGGGCTCGGCATCGGCGTCGCGGTCTTCGACGGGGACACGCCGGGCGAGCACCGCCGCCGCGCGCGCGAGGCCCGCGTCCTCGCCACGAACCCCGACATGCTCCACGCGGGGATCCTGCCCCACCATCCGTCGTGGGCGGCGTTCTTCCGCGGCCTGCGCTTCGTCGTCGTCGACGAGCTCCATACGTTGCGCGGCGTGTTCGGCGCCGGCGCGGCCAACGTGCTGCGCCGGCTGCGGCGGGTGGCGGCGTTCCACGGCGCGTCGCCGCGCTTCATCGCGACGTCGGCCACGATCGGCAACCCCGGCGAGCTCGCCGCGCGCGTCCTCGGCGCCGGCGACGTCGAGGTCATCGGCGACAGCGGCGCGCCCGCGGCGCCGCGCACGTTCGCCGTCTACAACCCGCCGGTCCTCGACAGCGCGCTGGGGCTGCGCGAGAGCTACCTCGCGGCGACGAAGCGCCTCACGCGCGACCTCATCGACGCCGGCGTGGGAACGCTCGTGTTCGCCCGCTCGCGCCGGTCCGTCGAGATCCTCGTGCGCTACCTGCGCGACGACCTCGACGCCGACGGGATCGACGGGGACGAGGCGGTGCGCGGCTACCGCGGCGGATACCTGCCCGACCGCCGGCGCGAGGTCGAGCGCGAGCTGCGCGCCGGCGAGACCCGCTGCGTCGTGGCGACGAGCGCGCTCGAGCTCGGCATCGACGTCGGCGGCCTCGACGCGGTGGTGCTCGCCGGCTGGCCCGGCTCGCGCGCCGCCGCGTGGCAGCGCGCCGGCCGCGCCGGGCGTCGCGGCCGCCCCGCGCTGGTCCTCCTCGTCGCCTGCTCCGAGCCGCTCGATCAGTTCGTCGCCGCCGAGCCCGAGTATCTCCACGGACAGTCGCCGGAGCACGCGCGCACCGATCCGGACAATCTCGCGACGCTCGTGCCCCACATCCGCTGCGCCGCCTACGAGCTGCCGTTCGGCGCGGGAGAGACGTTCGGCCCCCTCGTCGCGGCGGAGACGCGCGAGGTCCTGCGCGCCGTCCCCGACCTGCACGAGGACGGCGGCGCGTTCCACTGGATCTCCGATGCCTACCCCGCCGGCGAGGTCCCGTTGCGCGGCGCCGCCGACGAGAACTTCGCCGTGGTGGACGCGGCCGCCGGGGCCGTGCTCGCCGAGGTCGACTTCCGCGACGCGGCCCGCCAGCTGCACGAGAACGCGATCTATCCGCTCGAGGCGCGGCTGTACCAGGTCGACCGCCTCGACTGGAACGGCCGCAAGGCCTACGTCACGGCCGTCGACGTCGACTACACCACCGACGCGCTGACCCACACGCGCGTGCTCGTGCTGGAGACGCGGAAGGAAGCGCCGCCGGCGGCGTACGGCGACGTCCACGTCGTCGAGCGCGTCGTGGGCTTCAAGAAGATCAAGCTGCACACCCACGAGAACGTCGGCTACGGCGAGGTGTCGCTCCCCGCCTACGAGATCGACACGCGCGCGGTGTGGTTCGACCTCGACGAGAGCGACGAAAGCGGCGACGGCCTCGCCCGCGCCGCGTTCGCGCTGAAGCACATCGCGGCGCTCCTCGTCCTGTGCGACGGGGCCGACCTCGCCCGCGCCGTGGGCGACCGGCGCATCTACCTCTACGACGCGAACCCCGGCGGCTCCGGGCTCGCCGAGCGCCTGTTCGAGGCGCGCCGCCAGCTCGTCGGCCACGCGCTCCGGCTGTGCGAGGCGTGCGCGTGCCGTCGCGGCTGCCCCGCGTGCGTGGGCGCGCTCGCGCCGCCCCCGCCCGGCGAGATCGAGCCGCCGCGCCACGCCGC
The DNA here is from genome assembly GCA_035259575.1 of Haliangiales bacterium. Lineage (GTDB taxonomy): Bacteria > Myxococcota_A > Polyangia > Haliangiales > SHYZ01 > DATFWE01. Next base: position 8,155 of record DATFWE010000091.1, on the reverse strand, counting down.
GGCGCGCGTGCTGCGCGGCCTGCTGGCACGCCTATGATGCTGCCGAGTCGGCCGAATCTGGAAGACCTCCGCCGGCGCATCGCCGAGATCCAGCGGCGTCCCCGCGCCGTCCGCCTCGACGCCGTCGGCGCGCCCACCGAGTTCGGCGCCGTGCTCACGCACCGGGCACCGCTGCGCGCCCCCGATCTTCCGAACCCCATCGTCCTCGACCTGGAGACGACCGGGCTCGGCCGCGGCGCCGGCACGCTGGCGTTCCTCGCCGGCGTCGGCACGTTCGAGCGCGGCGCCATCGTCGTCGACCAGCTCGTCCTCGCCTCGCCAGCGCGCGAGCGGCCGTTCCTCGCCGCGCTGGTCGACCGCATCCGCGACGCCGATCCGCTCGTCACGTTCAACGGCCGCTGTTTCGACCTGCCGCTCCTGCGCAACCGGTTGTGCATGGCGCGCCTCGCGCCGGTGGCGCCGCCCGACGTCGACGTGCGCTGGCCGGCGCGGCGCGCCTACCGCGACGCGATCCCCGACGGCCGCCTGCGCACCCTCGAGGAATTCGTCCTCGGCCGCCGCCGCGCCGACGACCTCCCCGGCCGCCTCGCGCCCGTCGCATTCCGGACGTTCCTCGCCACCGGCGACGCGCGCCCGCTCGTCCGCGTCGCCGACCACAACCGCGCCGACGTGATCGCGACCGCGGAGCTGTGCAGGCTGACGGTGGGCTAGCGCGCCTCGGCGACATACAGCACCCACCCCTCGCGCGCCCGCGTTGCGGCGATGCGCGCGCCCGCCGCGGCCAGCCGCACGCGCAGCGCGGCGGCGCGCTCGACCCGGACTCCGGTCACGAGCAGCGTCCGGCCCATCGCCGCGAGGCGCGGCAGCACCGCGAGGAGCACCGGGTCAGGCAGGTTGGCGACGACGACGTCGAAGCCGCCTCCCTCGTACGCCTCGACCGCGACCTGCAGCATCGTCGCGCCCGCGACGGCCGGCACCGCGCGCACGTCGATCCCCACCACCTCCGTCGCCCCGGCCGCGAGCGCCGCCCGCGCCAGGACGCCGTCCCCCGTCCCGACGTCGAGCACGCGGTCCGCCGCGCGCTCTGCGAGCGCCGCCAGGGCGAGACGCGTCGTCGGGTGTGGCGATCCCTCGGTCAGCTCTCCGGCCACGTCCACTTGAGCCGCTCCACCGCCTCGCCGCCGACGAGATGCTTGTCGACGATCTCGGCGACGTCGTCCGCCGTCACCCCCGCGTACCACGTCCCCTCCGGGTACACGCACACCATCGGCCCGGCGAAGCACGGCCCCATGCACCCCGTCGTCGTCACGCTGACCTCGCCCCACAGCGGCTCGTTCGCCCCGAGCCCCTCCATCAGGCGGCTGTACACGTCGTTCCCCCCGCGCGCGCCGCACGACGGCTTGGACATCGGCGGCCGCTGCATCACGCACACGAAGAAGTGCCGCTTGAACTTGCTCATGGACGCCCTAGCGCCGCTTCGCCCGCGCGCGATCGATCGCCTTGTCGATCATCTTCTGGTGGTTGCGCGGGTCGGCCCACTTGGCCTGCCCCTCCTCGGGGAGCGCGTCGATCGGGTCGAAGTAGGTGAAGTACTTCCCCGGCTTCACGCTCGGCGCCGTGAACACGCTGATCCCCGTCACGCGATCGTAGTGCTCGTAGCTGTGCACGTCGCGCTTGCCGCCGCCGCCAGGCGCGTCGCACACGAACGTCGGCGTGTAGAACCCCGCCGTAAGCCCGCGCACGTGCTTCTCCAGATCGATCGCCGTCTGCAGCGTCGTGCGCAGATCCTCCACGCCCTTCACCAGATCGTGCATGTACACGTAGTACGGCTGCACGTTCATGTGGCCGAGCTTCTTCACCAGGAGCTTCATCGCGTCGACGTCGTCGTTCACGCCGCGCAGGAGCACGCTCTGGTTGCGCACGATCACGCCCCGCTCGAACAGGCGGTGCATCGCGTCCTCGGTGATTCCGGTGATCTCGTTGGGGTGGTTGAAGTGCGTGTGCAGCACCACCGCCTTGTGCAGCGTCCGCCCCTTGTCGACGATCTCGGTCAGCGCGTTGACCCAATCGTCGTCGGTGAGGATCTTCTGCGGCATGACCGCCAGCCCCTTGGTGGCGTAGCGCAGCCGCCGCACGTTCGACAGGTCGAGCAGCCCGTGGCCGATCTCGCGGATCTGCGCCGGGCGCAGGTTGTACGCGTCGCCGCCGGAGATGACGATGTCCTCGAGCTCGGGCCGCGACGAGACGTAGTCGAACGCCGCCTTCCACCTTTCGGCGTTGACGTTGAACTGGACCTTCTCCACCTCCTCGGTGTCGATGCCGACGGCGTAGCTGCGCGTGCAGAAGCGGCAGTACACCGGGCACGTGTCGAGCGGCAGGAACAGCGCCTTGTCGGTGTAGCGGTGGGTGAGACCGGGGACGGGCGCGTCGGCCTGCTCGCCGAGCGAGTCGAGCCCGAGCTTGGGGTGATCGGGAAGGAGGCGCGACGCGAGCGGCACGAACTGCCGTCGGATGGGATCGCGGTACGGGTCGGCCCAGTCGATGAGCGCGAGCATGTACGGCGAGATGCGGACGCTCATCGGCGCATGCTTGAACCCCTGCTCGAGGTCGGCGTAGAAGTCCGCCGACACCAGGTCCTGCACCGCCGCCAAGAGCTTGGCAACATTGGTGATCGAGCTCTTGGCCTGCCACTTGTGGTCGAGGAACTGCTCCTCGCTCACGCCGGCATAGGCGGGGATCTTCTGCCAGAACGGCCCCCGCACGAACTGCTTGTGCGTCAGGGTCTTCTCGTCGACCGGCGGCTTGAGCGGCCGGCCGGCCCCCTGTTCATCGAGGAGCTTGAGCAGGTTTTCGGTCATGGATCGGGCCCTTTGGCGCCCATTATGCGAAGGTTGCGACATGTCGCAAGGAGCATCGCACCCCCCTCTGACGATGACTCGAAGATGACTCGCCGCGGCAGTGTTCCGGATTGGTTTGTCGGATGGGCAACAAAAAAATCGCTCGGCTATGCATTGACAGCGAGGCGGCGACTCTTCTAACCTCCCGTGTCCGGAACAGGGGTGGCGCGAGGAATGGGCAGCCAGCACCACATCTTGAAGGAAACGACGGACTCGCTGGTCGAGCTCCTGACGCAGACGTTCAAGGATGCCGGCTACAAGCGCGTCAACATGATCGTCGAGGCGCCCAAGCCCGACGCGATCGAGGGCAAGCTGCCGGCAGTGTGTCTGTATCTGTATCAGATCGCCCCCGACTGGGAGGGCGCGGCGCGCGGCGCCTACCTCGGCGACACGGTGCGCCGCTATCGCGCGCCGAGCGGAAAAATCATCGAGGTCGTACAGCACCCGCCGGCGTGGGTCCGCCTCGAGTACCTCGTGTCCTGCTGGGCACAGACGCCCGAGGACGAGCAGCTCCTCCTCGGGCTCGCCATCAAGGTGCTCGCCGCCAAGCCCTGTCTCAAGGGCGACGAGCTCAAGGGCGATTCGTTTCCCCCCGATTACGATGTGCCGCTCGGCCTCGACAACAAGATCGACGAGGGGACGTCGGCGCGCTTCTGGGGCTCGCTCAACCAGCCCATCCGTCCGGCGCTGTCGGTGTGGACGATCGTTCCCGTGATGAGCGACGTCGAGACGCCGTTCCGCCGCGTCGAGGAGCGCGTCATCGGCTACGAGGGGATCGGCGAGGAGATGGAGAAGGAAACCGGACCGGAACGAGACGTCGACGTGCCGCCCGAGGGCACGTTCGTGAAACGACTCAAGTAAGGGCTGAGGCGACGAGATCACGGCAAGGGATCCGAAAAGGAGGAGTCTCCGATGGCTACGAGCTACCTGTCACCTGGTGTATATGTCGAGGAAGTTGATCGCGGAGCAAAACCGATCGAGGCCGTCGGAACCAACACCGTCGGGTTCCTCGGCGAGTCGGCGCGCGGGCCGGTGAACGAGGCCGTGCTCGTGACGAACTGGTCGCAGTTCGTAAAGACCTTCGGCGACTTCGGTCAATGCTCCACCCATCTCGCCCACGGCGTGTATGGGTTCTTCAACAACGGCGGCTCGCGCTGCTTCGTCGTGAACGTGGGCGCGCCGGCGGAGGAGGCCAACGTGGCACCGGTGAAGGCCGAGGCGGGCAAGGAGGGCGAAAAGCCCGCGCCGAAGCCGGCCGGTCCGGCGGGCAAGGTCGACCGCGACGGCCTGTTCATCGGCAAGGACAACGGGCCCGGCGCGCGCACCGGCCTCAAGTGCTTCGAGGAGATCGACGAGATCGCCATCGTGGCGGCCCCGGGCGTGACCTCGTCGGCGGTGCAGGACGCGATCCTGAGCCACTGCGAGACGCGCAAGGACCGCTTCGCGATCCTCGACTCCCCGGAGACGATCCAGGGCGGCGTCGATCGCCTCCCGCGCCCGCGCGACTCCAAGTACGGCGCGTACTACTTCCCGTGGATCCAGGTCTACGACCCGGAGAAGGGCAACATCTACGTACCGCCGTCTGGCCACGTCGCCGGCATTTACTCGCGCGTGGACAGCGAGCGCGGCGTGCACAAGGCCCCGGCGAACGAGATCGTCCGCGGCGCCCTCGGCCTCCGCTACAACATCTCCAAGGGTGAGCAGGACCTCCTCAACCCGAAGGGGATCAACTGCATCCGCACCATGCAGGGCGGCGGCATCCGGGTGTGGGGCGCGCGCACGCTGTCCTCGGACTCGTCGTGGCGCTACATCAACGTGCGCCGGCTCTTCATCATGGTGGAGACGTCGATCGAGCGCGCGACCCAGTGGGTCGTGTTCGAGCCGAACGATCACCGCCTGTGGAAGCGCGTGACGCGTACGATCAGCTCGTTCCTGTCGCTCCTGTGGCGGAACGGGGCGCTCATGGGCGAGACGCCGGAGAAGGCGTTCTTCGTCAAGTGCGACGCGGAGACGAACCCGCCGGAGGTGGTGGACGCCGGCCAGCTGATCGTCGAGATCGGCCTCGCCCCCGTCAAGCCCGCGGAATTCGTCATCTTCCGCATCGGCCAGATGCCTTCGGGCGGCGGCGTTTCGGAGTAATAGGTCGCGAATACGGCGAAGCGTGGAGGCCGGCAGGGAAGCTGGCCTCCACCTTCGTCGTACTAAGAGGGTAATAGGTCTTGGTTGGAGGACTCGGGTACGGAGATTCGCGCCAGTTCATCGGGGATGAACGGTAGGTCGTCTTTCGGTGAAGTGGCGCGAGCCCCTGTGCCGGGGAGCCAAGCAGACAGTGGTTTCATGAAGAGGAGAGCACATGGGAGACATCAGGAGCGCAACTGGCGGTAAATTCCTTCTCAAGCTCGACAAGGCGGGAAGCTGCGGCATTCTCAAGAGCTGCACCCCCGGCATGTACAAGGCCAACGTCGTCGAGATCGCCGACGCGACCGGCCACTTCACCAAGAAGACGATCGACGCTCCGACGCTGGGCGCGTTCGAGTGCGAGATCGGCATCCAGAGCGCCGGCAAGCCGCTGCAGAACTGGTTCAACGACGCGGTGAACCTCAAGACCTCGCGGTCGGGCGGCTCGCTCCTGCGCGCCGACTTCGACAACAAGATCAAGAGCGAGATCACGTTCACCGAGGCGCTGCCGACCACCATCACGGTCCCGGCCTGCGACGGCTCGTCGAAGAACAACGGGCTCGTCAAGTTCAGCTTCCAGCCGGAAGGGTGCAAGACCCAGATGGCGAGCGGCGAGCTCGACAAGGGCGAGGTGGCGGCGGCGCAGAAGCAGTGGATGGAGCAGAACTTCCGCTTCTCCATCGACGGGATGGCCGAGGGCTGCAAGCGCGTGTCCAAGGTCGACGCCCTCACCTTCAAGATGGAGACGACGTGGGATCTCGTCGGCCACCGCCGTCAGTTCGACCTCGTTCCGAGCAAGATGACGTTCTCGAACCTCAAGGTGACGTTCTCCGAGGTGGACGCGGCCGACTGGCTGAAGTGGTACGACGACTTCATCATCGCCGGGAAGACCGCGGAGGACGTGGGCGAAAAGACCGCCTCGCTCGAGTACCTGTCGCCGGACCTGGGGAAATCGCTCTTGACCGTCAACCTCCACAACTGCGGCCTGTTCAGCCTGAGCATGGCCAAGGACGAGAAGGAAGGCGGCAAGGCGGTCCGGAGCATGGTGGCCGAGATGTACACCGAGGGCTGGAACTTCAACTGGGGCGGCTGAGCCCGTCCTACTAGGGAAACCCGACTCTCAGAGGCCCGCCTAGTGTATGCTAGGCGGGCTTTTTCTTGAGGGGAGAACGATGGCCTTCCGCACCGAATATCCTTTCGTTCTGCCGCGAGGCTACGTCGACTCGCGGTCCGGGCTGCTGTTCCGCCACGGCGTCATGCGCCTGGCTACGGCCAAGGACGAGATCGCTCCGCTGCAGGACTACCGGGTCCAGCAAAACCGCGCCTACCTCGTCATCCTGCTCCTGTCGCGCGTGGTGGTGAGGCTCGGCGATCTCGATCGCATCGACGAGAACGTGATCGAGAACCTGTTCTCCGCCGACCTGGCGTACCTGCAGGAGTTCTACCGCAAGATCAACGAGGAGGGCGCCGCGAGGCTCCACACCAAGTGTCCGTCTTGCTCGAACGAGTTCGACGTCGACATGGTGTCCGGCCAGGTGGTCGGCGCGCAAACGGGCGCGGCCGAGGAAGGAGGACAGCCTGGCCAGTCCGGCCTGGGGTAGGTGAGAGCGCGATCTCCATGTACCCGCAGCAGCAGCTCTGGCAGGAGGCGGCCTACATTGCGTATCACTTCCACTGGCCGCTCGACGACATCCTGACCATGGAACACGAGGAGCGACATATCTGGCTGCGAGAGATCGCGCGCATCAATCGTGAGATCAACGAAGCTCGACGGAGATAACACACATGGCAAGGCCACTCGGCGAGGTCCGGCCTCCCGGCGTATACATTTCTCACGCTGACATCTTCCCGCGCGTCGTCTCGCTGACCGACACGCGCACGGCGGGCTTCGTCGGGCTGTCGGTCAAGGGACCGCTCGACGAGCCGGTGCGCATCAACAGCTGGGACGAGTTCGTGGAGGCTTTCGGCGACGGCGACATCGGCTATCTGGCGCGCGCCGTCGAGGGCTTTTTCGTGAACGGCGGCTCGCGCTGCTACGTCGTGCGCGTCGCCCACCGCGCGCGCGGCGAGACCAAGCCCGGCCCCGAGCACGCGTACTCCGCCGAGCGGATCATCCGCGACGGATGGGACAAGCCGACGCTGGCGGTGCGCGCCAAGAGCGAGGGCCGCTGGGGCAACAACGTGTGGGTGCGGTTCGCCCACTCCGTCGGAGCCAAGGCGCTCCTCACCTCCGATCTCGAGGTCGGCTCCGGCGAGGCGCTCGTCAACACCACGCGCGGGTTCGAGCGCGGCGCGCTGGTCCGCATCTACGACCGGCAGGCGTCGGACTACGTCGTCCTGACCGAGATCGACGACCGCGTGATCCGCTGGTCGTCGGCGACGCCGGTCAACCGCCGCTACCGCGCCGCCGGCCCGTCGTATCTCGAGGTGATCGAGCTCGAGCTCCACGTCGCGCTGCGCGATCGGCGCGAGACGTTCCGCGGCCTGCAGATGCACCCGTCGAGCCGCCAGAACATCTGCCGCGTGGTCGCCGAGCAGTCGCGCCTGGTACGCGTGGTCGATCTCGGGTCGAAGTCGCCGCTCCCCCACTACCTCCCCAAGGTCGAGGCGGCGGCGAAGCTGTCCCAGGGGCGCGACGGTGCCGACACGATCAACCCCGAAGACCTGGTCGGGTTCGACAACGGGCCGGGGGATCGCGCCGGACTCATGGCGCTCTCCGCCGTGGACGAGGTCGCGGTGCTCGCGTGCCCGGACGCGATGCAGTTCACCCAGCGCAAGCCCGGGCCGGAGGGCGAGTCGGCCACCATCCGCATCCAGGACCAGATGGTCATCTTGTGCGAGAACCTGAAGGACCGCTTCGCGGTCCTCGACTGTCCGCAGTCGCGCGACATCGAGGCGGTGAAGCGCTGGCGGCGGCGGACCGACAGCTCGTACTGCGCGTACTACTGGCCCTGGCTCGGGATCGTCGGGGCGGACGGGAAGGTTCAGAGGGTCCCGCCGTCCGGACACATGGCCGGCCTGTATGCGCGCGTCGAAGACCAGGGCGGGGTGCACCGCGCGCCCGCGAACGAGCCGCTCCA
>DATFWE010000090.1:0-39718 GCA_035259575.1 Haliangiales bacterium | reverse complement strand
GCGCTCCCCGCCTGTCCCGATCTGCCGGCGCCGAAGAACGCCAACTGACGGCGCTCACCGCCCGATGCGCAGGCCCTGGTTTCCGTCGGGCCCCTCGAACCAGAACGGCTTGCGCGCCCGGGGCCGGTTGCCGATCTCGTTCATCGTCGCGGCGTCGTAGAGCCTCCCGTTGACCATGGTGTAGCGGACGTGGCTCGACCGGGAGATGTCGGCAAGCGGATTCCCCTCGATGATCGCCAGATCCGCGAGTTTGCCCGGCTCGATCGACCCGATGTGCTTGTCCAGGCCCAGGTACCGCGCGCCCGACAGCGTGCCGGCGCGCAACGCCTGGTGCGGCGTCATGCCGCCCTGCACCATCATCGCCATCTCCCAGTGGGCGCCGAGCCCCTCGCGCTGGCCGTGCGCGCCGACGTTCACTCCGACCCCCCGGTCGGCGAGCGCCTTGGCCGAATGCGCCACCGCGACATGATTCAGCTCGTCGTCGGGAATCATCGTCGGGCGGCGCGCCGCCGCGTCGACGACGCGCCGCGGCACGAACGTGAGCAGCCGCTCGTTCTTCCACACCGCGTCGTGCTGGTAGAACCACCCCTCGCCAAAGTGACCGCCGTAGGCCACGACCAGCGTCGGCGTGTAGCCGGTGCCGCTGCCGCTCCACAGCGCCAGCACGTCGGCGTAGACGGTGGGGACCGGCAGCGCATGCTCCACGCCGGTATGGCCGTCGACGATGAAGGTCATGTCGAGGTCGAACACCGAGGCGCCCTCGGGCACGACCATCATCCCGAGGTCGCGGGCGGCCGCGATGATCTCCTGCCGCTGCTCGCGGCGCGGCTGGTTGTAGCTCTTGACGGTGAAGCCGCCGGCCGCCTGGATGCGCCGCAGGTGGGCGCGCGCGTCCTCGAGGGAGTCGATGGGGGCGCGGACGGTCGCGCCCTTGGCGCCGTAGATGATCGTTCCGGTGGAGAAGATGCGCGGCGCGACGACCAGCCCGGCGCGCCCCATTTCTGAGTGGGCGAAGATCTCGCTGGTGACGTTGGACGGATCGTGGAGGGTGGTCACGCCGAACGCCAGGGTCGCGTAGTCGACCCAGCTCTGCTGGGGGATGATCTGCTCTCCCCCCATCCCGCCGTGCCAGTGCACGTCGACGAGGCCGGGGATGATCGTCGACCCGGCGACGTCGATGGTCCTGGCGCCGGCGGGTACCGCCGTCGTCCGCCGTGGTCCGACGGCGACGATGCGGTTCCGCTCGACGACGACGGCGCCGTCCTCGATCACCTCGTCGCCCACCATCGTGACGACGCGGCCGCCGACCAGGGCGACGGCGCCGGCGGGCACGTCGGCGTCGACGTCGAAGGAGAGGTCGACGCCCTTGTCGGCGGGCTTGGGCAGGTCGGCCGGCGCGCCGGGAACGAAGGCGAACGCGTCCTTCACGTCGCGGCTGAACAGCTCCGGCCCGAGCGACCAGTACAGCCGGCGCGAGTCCGCCGACCAGCCGAGCCACGCGCCGGCGTCCCGCGACAGCCGCGCCACCGGGTACGCCTTGGTCTTGGGCGAGATGGCGACGGGCTTGCCGGTCGTCGGCAGCGGCGCGAGCCAAATGTTGAAATTCTCGACGAAGCCGACCCAGCGCTCGTCGGGCGACACGCGATACTCGAGCGCCTCCTCGCTGAGGAGGTGGACGCGCTCCTCGCCGCCGTCGAGGTTGATCGAGCGGAGGGTCATCTTGTCCGGTTCCTTGTCGAGGGGCGAGAGCTCGTAGCGGACGAAGTAGATGCGATCGCCGGCGGCGGAGAACGTCGGCCGGTGGCCGTCCTTGACGATGCGCTGTGGCGTGCCGCCGGCGGCCGGCACCCAGTACAGGCCCGGGTCGCGGCTCCAGCGCGGCGTGCGGAGATAGCCGTCGCCCGTCTTGCGGAAGACGATCTTCTTGCCGTCGGGGGAGAACGCCGGCTCGACGTAGTGGCCCGGTTGCGGCGTGACGACCCGCCCCTCCCCGCCGGCCGCGGCGACGACGCGGACGGCGCCCCCCTGCTCGTCGTTCCAGCTGGTGTAGACGATGGTGCGGCCGTCGCGCGACCAGGCCGGGTACTGCTCGAAGTGATCGCGCTGCTGGGTCAACGCGCGCGGTTTGCCGTTGGGCAGATCCTTGACGTAGAGCCGCCCGAGCGTTTGGTACACGACCTTTTGGCCGTCGGGGGACACGTTTGCCCAGCGCAGCATCTTCGGGCGGAACTTCGCGGGCGCGACGTCCTGGGGGAAACGCAGCGCGTCGGCGACGCTGCGCGCGCCCTTCACGCGAAACGGGATGACGTCGACCTTGCGCGAGGCGACGTCGACGCGGCGGATCTTGCCCCCGGCCCAGTAGACGACGGCGCGCGAGTCGGGAGTCCAGGCCATCTGCGGGTAGACGCCGTGGATGGCCCACGTCTCCTGCAGGTCGCGCTCGAGGCCGTCGGTGATGACGCGCTCGGCGCCGCTCGCGACGTCGGCGACCATCAGCGTCGTCTTGCCGCGGATCCGGCGGAGGAAAGCCAGGCTCTTGCCGTCGGGCGACGGCGTCGGGCGGATGGACCCGCCGGCGCCGGTGACGAACGGTTCGTCCTCGGCGCGCCGGCGGTCGTAGCGATGGATGACGTAGATCTCCCCGTTGGGGTCCTTGTTGTACTCGAACGACTTCCCCGGCGTGTCGTCCTGGCTGTAGTAGAGGTAGCGCCCGTCGGGCGAGAACGCCGGCTCGCCGGTGTCCTTCTGGTCGGTCTGCTTCTCGGTGATCTGGACGCCCTCGCCGCCGCTGCGATGCCACAGCCAGATCTCGCCCGCGCCCAGCGAGCGCTTGGACGTGAAGTGCTTGCGGCCGACGAGAAACTCGCCGTCGGGCGTCCAGGCGGGGCTGTTGACCAGGCGGTACGTCTCGGCGGAGACGGCCTTGGGATCGGAGCCGTCCCGGTTCATGACCCACAGGTTGTCGCCGCCGCCGCGGTCGCTGGTGAAAGCGATGCGCTTCCCGTCGGGGGAAAAGCGCGGCTGCATGTCCCAGGCGATGCCGCTCGTCAGGGCGCGGGCCGCGCCGCCCGTGACGGGCATGATGTAGATGTCGCCCAGAAGATCGAAGACGATCTCCTTGCCGTCGGGGCTGACGTCCACGTTCATCCAGGTGCCCTCGTCGACGTCGATGGCGACGTCGTGGCGCGGACCCGGAGGGTTGGAGACGTCCCACTTGGGCTTTTCCTTCTCGTCGGCGAGAACCGGGTGGTGGGCGAAGAGAACGACGATGGCGAGGACGCGTGTACGCACGGCGGGAATCTAGCAAGGAAACGATTCTCAGCGCAGCGGCTCGACCCGGAGCTGGGCCACGCGGGCGAAGCCGCGGCCCTCGAACAGAAGGCCGAGGAAGCCTGCGCCGGCGCCGGGGGCATCGAACGCCGCCTGCTGGGCGCCGGCCTGCACCACCAGGCGGTTGCCGTCCCGCCGCACGCTCACCGGGACACTGCCGCGCGCGGGCAACGTCAGGGTCGCGCGCGACCGCTCCGTGGTGGACGCGCCCTGCTTGTCGTCGTTCGGCGCGGCTCGGACGTCGACGAGGGCGGCCGCGCCCGCGGCCAGGGTGACGCCGAGGGCCTGCATCGGGATGGGGTGGCGATACCCGCGCCGATCCGTCGGGGTCTTGGCGAGCACGTTGCTCGCGCCGAAAAATGCGGTCACGCGCGGGCGGTCGTCGGGCGACGGGCAGTCGTAGCCTTGGGGGCAGGAACGCCCGGGGCGGAAATCCGGGGGCACGTCGAAGGCAAGGTCGAAGCGGAGGGCCGCGGCCGCGCGCGGCACGCCCTCGACGATGACGAGCAGCCATGCGGGGTCGCGTCTGGGGGCGAAGTAGCGCAGCTCGGTCGCCCGCAGCGGATCGGAGCGCGCTCCGGTCCAGGCCGTCTCGCGGTTCCGGTCGGTGAACAACCAGACCGGCAGCTCGCCGATCAACACGCGACCCCGCGCGCGCCGGGCCCAGTCCACCTCCTCGGACGCGCACAGGTCGGTGGCTTGGCCCAGCTCGGCGAGCTTGCCCCGCAGGTTGCCGAAACGGTCGAGGACAGAGGCCACCCACTCGCGCGCGCACGGGCGCGAGCCCGCCGACGCGAGCGCCGCCGCGATCGCGCCGTTGAGCTCGATTTCCTTCGCCAGCTCGCGCAGAGGCTCAGGGCTCTTCTCCAGCGACGACGCGTCCTTGAACAGGCGCGTGCTCTCGTCGAGATCGAGCAACCTGCGGCGGCGCTGCGCCAGCGAGACCAGCGGAAAGGATCGCCACTCTGTGTCGACGCGGATGGTGGTCCCGGCCGCATACATGCGATCGAGAAACTCGGTGGCGCCCCGGTAGTCGAGCGGCAAGTGCTTCGCCACATCCTCGAACACGCCGCCGCGGAAGCCGAACTCGACGGTCCGCTCCTTCTCGACGCGGACCTCGCGGGCGTCCTTCGGCGCGTCCAGCCCATAGTTGGCGAAGCGCGCGACCGCGGCGCCGATCGCCTTGTCGACGTCTTCGGGCGTCTTGGGCGGCTCGGGCCCGCCGAACCGCTCGCCCATGGCGCGAAAGGGGACCAGCGGCATGTCCGGGAACAGGCCGCTCGCCTCGGCCACGTAGCGGGCGATGAAAGCGTCGAGCAGGCGCGCGCGCTCGAACTCGTCGGTCACCTCCGCCTCGCTGTCCATGAGCGCCTGCACCACGAAGTAGAGGGCCGCCACCCGGCGCGCGCGCGGGGCCGACTTCTGCGCCGCGAGCGCCGCCAGGCGGTCGATGACCGCCTGCCGGAGGCCGCCCGCCTGCTTGCGTGCCAGCGCCGCGGCGGCCGCCTCCTCCGCTTCGCGCACGTTGGCCTGGCTGCGCACCTCGGCGGCGAGGCGCTCGTAGGTCTCGAGGGTGGTGCGGGCCAGCTTGAACTCCGCGTCCTTGCCGGCCGCCTGCCGCAGCGCCTCCAGCGCCCGGTCGTACTCCGCATCGTCGAAAAGGCGCACGCCGTCACTGAACCGGCGGAACGCCTCGAAGTCCAGGGTATGGATGCGCGCCAGGCCGCCGCGCTCCTTGGCGGACACGGGCACGCCGAGGCTGCCGACCACCGCCTTCGCCACCTGCTTCTCCACCTCGAAGAACGCGTCGCGCTCTCCCTCGGCGCTGGTCGCGAAGGCCACCTTGCCGGTCGCGATGGCCACCACGCGCGCGTCGAGCCGCAGCTTCCCGCCGACGATGGCGAAGCTGCCCGTGACGAGGTGCGTGGCGCCGGCCAGCTTGCCCACCCGCAGCGCCGTCTGCGGGTCGGCCCACGCCGAGCGGCTCAGCTTGAGCTCCTTGCGCAGCTCGCCGAGGCGCGCGCGCTCGACCACGGCGATGCTGGTCACCGCGGTCAAATCGGTGGTGAGCATCGACTGCAGTCCCGCCCCCAGCGATTCGTAGCCCTCGACATTGCCGCTCCCCTGGAAATCGATGACCGCGATCCGCACCGCCGGCGGCGGCTCCGCGCGCGCCGCCAGCAACGCGAGCGACGCCGCGGCGGCCGCCAGCGCGCCGGGCTTCATCGTCCCGCCACTCGCGCGGTGAACACGTACGCGCGCATCTGCGCGTCGATCGCGCCGTCCCCGAACGCTTCGCGCAGGTCGCGCGTCGCCCGCTCGACGACGTCGTCGAGCCGACCGGGATCGCGCATCGTGATCTCGTGGCGGAGCGGCGTTCCGGCGCACATGCCGATCGCCGCGTCGCGCGCGCACGCCGCGCGGCTGCGGAGGGCCACGACATTCCAGACGATGTCGGTGAAGCCCGCCGTCCGGAGGTCGCGCTCGAGCGCGCGCGGATCGCCGTGCCCGTGCGGCACGCGCTGGACGAAGCTCGGCGGGTCATCCGGAAACACCGCCGCCGCCGCCGTCGCCACGATGCGCGCGACGTCGTTGTGCTCGACGCCGTCCCAGACGTTGAACAGGTACGCGCCGCGCGGCAGGAGGACGCGCCGAGCCTCGCGGAAGGCCTGGACGCGGTCGGGGAAGAACATCACGCCGAACTGGCACACGACGAGATCGAAGGACGGCTCGACCGCGGGGAAGTGCAGCGCATCGGCGGTCGCCCAGCGGACGTTCGGGAGATGAGGAGCCTGCGCGGCGGCGAACGACACCATGGCCTCGTTGAGGTCCGTCGCCTCGATCTCGGCCTGGGGCAGCGCCTCCGCGAGGGCGCGGGTCACGATCCCGGTGCCAGCCGCGATCTCGAGGATGCGGCGGGCGCCGAGCGCCCGGGCCCGGAGCGCGAGATCGGCGGCGTACGGCGCGAAGAACATCGAGCCGAGAAAGCGGTGGTAGATCTCGGGGATGGAGCCGCTGAAGTGCGTGTCCGTGGGGCCCATGCTGGTACTCTACGCCCGGGACCGTCCGGGGGAAGAACCTGGCCCGGATTGACGTATAGTCTTGTCGGGACAGCTGAGAGGGAGGAGTGGCGAGCGAGAGGCGGTTGACCCTGGCGGAGGCGACGAGCGGCGTCACCGTCGAGACCGACCAGGAATACAGCTTCATCGTCGGCTGGCTCGTCCGGTTCCTCCGCGGCGGCCCGGGCGGGGAGCTTCGCCCCACCCGCGTCGCCTCCCCATTCGAGGCCGGCGTCGTCGGCAAGCTCGGCCGCTGGGGCAAGCGCCCCGCCGACGAAGACCTGGTGCAGGTCGAGGTGCCGTCCGGGACCTCGAAGCTCGAGCTCAAGGTCGACGGGCGCACGGTCCCCGTGCCGCTGTCCGGCACACGCTCGCAGAAGAAGCTCCTCTTCTGGCACGGCCCGGCCGCCGATCTGGGCGGGGCGACCTGGGACGACGTCCAGCTCGTCGAGGTCACCGCCTCGGGCGACGTCCCGTTTTCCCCCCGCGTCGATGCGGAGGCCGACGACGCCCGGGGGCGGCTCGGTCTGGTCGACGTCCTCGCCGACGATCCCGACGCGCCGGGGCGGAGGCGCACGCTGCGCTTCGGCATGTTCCGCACGCGCACCCCGAACCTGACGTTCGTCCTGCCCAACCTGGACGTGCCCGAGCTCGACATCTTCGTCGACGACGGCGACGACGACACCGAGGACGAGGTGAACCTCACCGCCCACCTCTCCCTCGAGGGCGAGGTCTCCTCCGCCGCCGTGCCCGGGTGGGTGCGTTTCGACGACCGCGTGCGCGGCACCGCCAACGAGCCCGACGCCGGGCGCAGCCGCATGGTCGTCCCCGACGTGGACGAGCCGCCCGAGGGCGGGGACTGCGCGCTGTTCCTCTACGGCCCGAACCGCCTCCGCATCGAGCGCGACGGTGAGATCCTGTTTCGCGCCGCCTCCTGCCACTACCTCGACGACGACGTCGAGGTCCCCCCGGGGCGCCGGGCCCGGGTCGAGGTCGAGGTCGAAGGGAAGAAGCTGCCCGTCGCCGCGCGCTCGCTGACGCTCGACTTCGCCAAGGGCGTCGACGATGCCGGCATCTCGCGCTGCCTGGCGGCGCTCCGCCTGGAGCCGCGCGGCTTCTCCGGCGCCTACAACGTCGTCGAGGGGCGCGCGCCCGAGGAGCTCGCCCCCGAGGCGCTCCCCGGACGGCGCGACGAGATCCGCGGCTACCGCGACCCGGACATCGCCGACGTGGCATTCGCCGGCTTGCTGGAGATCGGCGACGTGCGGCTGGAGCGCGTCCCGGCGGCGCTCCACGGCGATTATGTGCCGGCGACGCGCACCTTCACCAACGCCGACCACCACTGGCATCACTTCGTCATCCACACTTTTGCGGCGCACCGGCTGATCGAGAGCCTGATCCTTCCCCGGCAGCCCCCGCCGGTGCGCGTGCTGGCCGGGGTCAACTTCGACACCGACAAAACGTTCATCCTCCCCAGCGGCGTCGACGACCTCCGCCACATCCTCCACGGCATCGACGACAACCCGGACGCGCGGGTCGCGATCTTCGGGCACGCCGACCGGCAGGGCCCGGACGCCTACAACGAGTCGCTCAGCCTGGTCCGCGCGCAGGCCACCGACGCGCTCCTGCGCCACAACGCCGGCTGGTGGTTCGATCGCTTCGGGCAGAACCGCGAGCCGTCGGGCTCCACCCGCCCGGAGCTGAAGTACGCGCTGCGCGAGACCGGCGACTACGCCGGCCCGATCGACGACACCGACTCTGCCGAGGTCCGCGCGGCGCTGGCCGCCTACCGCGCCCGCCGGGGGCTCGGCGGGACGGGGGCGACGCCCGCGCTGCAGCGCGCGCTCGGCGAGGACGTCCGCCGCGCCATCGACGCCACGGGCCGCAGCCTGACCGGCGAGACGGCGTGGGGGACGCGCGAGATCCAGCACATGCTCGCGCAGCTCGGCCACTACCGCGGCGCCGTCAACGGCGTCATGACCGCCGCCACCCGCACCGCGATCCGCGACTTCCAGGGGCACGAGGGCCTCACCCGCGACGGCGACGTGGGGCTGGTCACGCGCATCGCCCTGATCCGCGCCTACCAGGCCGCGCTCGTCCCCGCCGCCGTGCCCGACGCGCGCTTCCACGCCGGGGCGGTGTTCGGCTGCGGCGAGGCGTACCCCGCGGTGGCGACCGCCGACGAGGTCGCATCTCCGGCGAACCGCCGCGTCGAGATGCTGCTCCGCCGCAACCCGGTCCTGCCCATCGACCCGGCCCGGCGGGGCGCGGCCGTGCCCTACCTCGAGTGGCGCGCGCCCGAGTTCGACTCCGGCGCGCCCGCCGAGCCCCCGCTCGTGGTCGTCGCGGCGGTCGACACCGGCCTCGGCACCGGCGCGGGCGACAACTTCCGGCTCAACGAGCAGATCGCCCAGCCCAACCACCTGTTCATCCGCGGGGACCGGCTGACCAAGCCGACCAATACCAGCGGGGCCAGCGCCGCCAACCCCAACCTCGCCATCATCACGCAGGACGGCGACCTCACGCCCGTGAACGACGCGTTCGCGCCCGTGGGCGGGGGATTCGGCCACGGCACCGGGGTGATGACGTGCCTGGCGGCCGACGGAATCGGCGCGCCCGCGCGCGGCCCGCTCAACGTGGTGCTCGGCACCGCCCCGCACGTGAAGCTGCGCCCCATGTCCCCGCTGGTGGCGGGCGGAGGTGGCGGCGGGTTCTTCGAGACGGTCCTCGCGCTCCGCCTCATCGCCGACGATCCGGAAGTCAGGGTCTACACGTCGTCGATGGTCTGGTACAACTTCGCGACGGTCCTGTCGACCGCGCAGCAGCGCGCGGTGCGCGAGCGGGTCCAGGAGATCACCATGCGGGGGAAGCTGATCTTCGGCTCCGCCGCGAACTACCACGGCGTGGTCGCGCCGAACCTGTACCATTCGGCGACGGCGCAGTGGGGCGCGCTGTCCGGGGTGAGGACCGTCACGCGCGCCAGCCTCGTCGGCGCGAACGAGTACCAGCGAAACCTCGCGGTCGTGGGCGCCACCGATCGGGTGGGGAACGCCGCCGCTCCCATCAACGCGCTGACCGGCGCGCCGGGACAGCATGAGACCGGCACCGACTTCACCTACATCGGCGAGCAGGTCGCGATCCACATGCCGGGGCGGCAGATCCGCGTCGTCGTCCCCAGCGCCTCCAACATGGCGACGCTGGTGGGAAACCCCACCGTCATCGGCGCCGACACCATCGGCGGCATCGACGGCACCTCCTTCGCCACGCCGATGACCGCAGGCGTCGCCGCCGAGCTCTTGCTGCTCGATCCGGACTTGCGCCAGCCTGGCAACATCACCCGCACGCTGGAGTACATCTTCGCCACCGCCGACACGCTTCCGCGGCTCGCCGCGGCGGTGGGCTCCGCGGGCAGCGGCACCCAGCGGGTGAATGATCCGACCATCGGCGGCAACGCCAACCACGCCGCCTTCTTCAGCATCCGCCGCGTCCATTTCTGGAAGGCGGTGCTGGCGGCGGTCAACCAGGGCCTGTCCAACGAGGGGCGCGGCGCGGCAGGGGGCACGGATGCATTCTTCACCCTGTGCACGCTGCGCGACGACGCGGCGACGGTCTGGTACGGATTCGAGATCCGCAGCCCGGTGCCCGATGCGATCGTCTGGTTCCAGCGCACCGACGGCTCGTTCGTGCTCGCCGAGGATGCCGGGGCGCTGCTACCCAATGCGAGCGTCGCCGGGTCGGCATGGCGGAGCGTCGACACCTACCAGGCGCTCGCGCCTGCCGGGTCGACCGCGGTGGGGAGCGCGGCGCAGAACCTTCCCCTCCCGGCGTTCCCCTGGCCGGCGGCGGCGTTCCCCGCCGGGCGGCGCCAGTACTTCCTGTGCCAGCTCAGCATCCGGCGAGAGGACCTCGTCCGGATGCAGTCGCTCGTCGTCCACCTCCCGGGCACCGATCCACGCGGCGCGGCGGGACGCGCGACGCCGCCGCTGGTGAGCCTGCGCGTCGACAACCGCGCCGCCCTGCGCGTCCCGGGCGGTGCCGGCGGGGCGATCCAGACGTTCGTGGAGGCGTTCGACGACTTCGTGTTCCACGTCACCATCGTGCCGCAGTCGGTGGATCACTTCGTGTTCGTCGCCGAGGGAGGGCGCACCGGCGCGGCGGTGAACGAGACGGTCGGGGTCCTCCTCTTTGCCGTCGACGCTTTCGGTAACCTCACCGATCCGGGCGCGCCGCTCGCCGGCAACGTCACCCACAACGGCACGCCCGGCAACGCCGCCGCCGGCACCGGCGTGTTCCTCGACGGAAACCCGGCGCCGGCCGCGGGCGCCGCGGTCGCCCACGCCGCCGCCGATCCCAATGGTCTCGTGCGATTCCGCTTCCAGGGACGGACCGCCGAGGCGGTGACGCTGTCGTTCCGCGACGCGGCCGGCCACGCCGGAAGCATCACCCTCACCGTCGCCGGCGCCGGCGCGGTGGCGTCGTTCGGCGTCGACGTCCGCCGTCGAGGGGGCGGCGCGGGGGTCGCCGCCAACCCGCCGCACGCCGGCGAGCTACTCGAGGCGGTCGTCACGGCCCTGGACGCCGGCGGCCAGACCGTCACCGGCTTCACCGGGCGGGTGACGCTGTCGGTGCTCGTCGGGCAGCCGGGGCGCGACGGCCCGCCCCATCCGATGGGCGTCCACGTCGCGACGAGCGTCGGCGACCCGGTCTCTCACGACGCGTTCAGCCACGATTTCGTGGCGGCGGACGCGGGCGTGCACGCGTTCCCGCTCATCGTCTACACCTCCGGCGCGGTCCGTCTGCGCGCGGCCGCCGGGGCGGTCCAGGGCGATTCCGCCGACGTGCACGTGGTCGCCGACGCGCTGTCGGCGCTGCTCGTCCAGACGACGTCGCCGCAGCAGGTGGGGACGGAGTTCTTCGTCACCGTCACCGCGATCGACCGTTTCGACAATCCGGTCGAGAGCTTCACCGGCGCGGTCCAGCTCGTGGCGGCGGCCGGGACGGCCGGCGCGGTCGGGCCGCCGCGCCAGGGCGTGTTCATCGGCTCCACCGCAGCCCTCGGCGACGACACGCACACCTTCGACTCGACGGAGGCGGGCGCGCATCGCTTCCCCGTCACCTGCTATACGGCGGAGACGGTGCGCCTGCGCGCGGAGCATCCGCCCGGCGCGCCCATCGCCCAGGGCCAAAGCATCGACATCGACGTCCGTGGCGCGGGCGCGCTGGATCATTTCCGCTTCGCCATCCGAGGCGCCGACCGCGCCGGCAGCCCGTCCGATTGCACGGTGATCGCCGAGGACGCCGGCGGCCGGCGCATCCCGGGCTTCGCCGGAAACGTGGCCTTGACCTTGGTCCGGGGCACGCCGCTCGGCCCGGGGCCGGTAGGCGTCCAGATCCAGGGTACGCCGCACGCCTACGCGCCCGCCGACAACGGGGAATTCACGTTCACGGTGACGCCCAACACCGCCGAGGCCGTGCAGCTCCGGGCGACCTCCGGCGCCGTCAGCTCCGATTCGCCGGTGCTGAACATCGGCGGCGGCGCGTTCGCCCGTTTCCGCGTCGTGGTACCGGCCGGCGTCACCCACAACGTCCCATTCGCGGTACAGGTCACCGCGCAGGATGCGTCGGGGAACACCGTGACCGACTTCCTCGGCGCGGTCGCGCTGTCGGTGACCAACGCGGCCGGCCGTTCCGCCATCCCCGGCGCCACCCACACGTTCGTGCGGGCCGACGCCGGAACCTTCACCTACAACGTCACCTTGACGACGGCAGGAGCCGGTCAGATCATCGATGCCGATGACGGCAACATCCGCACCGCATCGCCGCCGTTCGCGGTGGCATGAGGTCGTCGCGCTCGCGCTCGTGTGCGCCTGCGGGCGCTCGGGCGACGGCCGCCGGGAAGGGAGCACGCGCATGGACGTCGCGATCACGCCGAGCTGGCAGGGGCCGACCCGGCTGCCCGAAGGGCTGACGGTGGTGGGGAGCGCCGCAGCGTGGGAACGCGTGCGCGCGGCGTGGAACGAGCCGCTGCGGGCGCGCGTGGACCTGCGCCCCGCATGGGACAAGGACGTGATCTTGGTGATCGCCGGCGCCGAGACCGGCGACCTCGGGCTGGTGCTGCGGGTGTCGCGGGCGGTCCGCACCGGTGACGACGTGGCGATGGATGTCGCGGCGGAGAGTCGGTCGGCGGGTCTGCCCGCGCCGTCGGCGATGAACCACCCCACGCTGATCGTGACCGCGCCGGCGGAGGCGTTCGCGCGCGACCCGTCGATCGCCCTCTCCTGGAACGGTAAGCCTTGGGGGGCGGCGGTGCGATACGAGCGGTAGGCGGCGCCTCCTCACCGGATTTCCACCCCGTACGCTCGCTCACACCTGTCCCGATGCCGACATGCGCCGTTTGTTGCATGCGATGGTCCTGCGATCATGCGGCCCGTCACCACCGTCGGCGCCGCCATCGACGTGTCACTTGACATTGGTCTCCGCTGACGGAGAGTGAAATTCGAAAACTGTCGTCGAGGGCGGCCGATGAGCACGACGTCTCGCTGGCGGGGCACCGCCGGTTTCAAGCTCGTCTCGTGGATCCTTGCGTCGATCATGACGCTTGCGCCGACCGCGGCGGCCGCATGGCCGGCGTGGGTGAGGTCGGTGCCGCTCGCGCCACGAGCGGCGAACGGCATCGCGCGCGCGACGGAGCCTGCGCCCGTCGCGGCGTCGCCGGCGATCGCGCCGCGACGCCTGCGCCCGCAGGCGCTTGAGGTCATCGCGGGCGCGGGGGCGACGGCCGATCCGTGGAGCTGGTTCGACGGCAGCGCGACGCCGAGATCCGGCGCCGCGGAGAGCGTGCGCGTGCGCGCGACGCTGCCGGCGCCGACCCGGCTCGTCGCGCTCGGCGTGTGGGGAGGCGCCGCCGGCGCGCTCACGCTGTCGGTCGAGCGCGACGGGAAGACCGTGCCGATCGAAGGCCTGGCGGGGCTCGATGTCACCGGCCTCTCCGACGGCTGGCATACGTTCGCCGCCCGCGAGGGCACGTTCGCGCGTTCGCTCGTCATCGAGTGGGAATCGCGCGGCGGGAGCCCCCGCGAGCTCGAGCTGTGGGGCCTCGGCGCCGCGCCGGGCGGCGCGCCCGACGCGGACCTCGCCGAGGAGCTCCACGCGGGCGCTCCCTCGGGGGCGCTCGAGATTCCGGCCGCGCCGGGCGCGGCGCACATCGCGCCGGCGGCCGGATCCGGCGCGGCGTTCACGTTCTTTGTCGCGAGCGATCCGCGCGCATTCGAACGCGCATTCCTCGTGTACGAGCTCGAGGGCGCCGGCCACTGGACGTTCGTCCCGCGCCAGCTCAACGGCCGTCCGGGACCGACGCCTCGACCTGTCGCCGAGATGGGCGATCCGGGTCAGGGCGGCCTCCAGGTCGAGGAGATCTCACCGGCGTGGCTACGTCAGGGCCCGAACGTCGTCGCATTCCTGCCCATCGCCGGACGTTCGTACGAGGTACGGCGGCCGCGGATCGTCGTCGTCGGCGCAGATGATCTGCGCGCCGAGCGCCCGGATGCGGCCGGACGCGAGTGGGAGCTCCGCTTCCGCGAGCGCGTGCAGCCCCAGTACGTCGCCCTCCGGCTTGCGACGCCGACCGCGGCGCGGCTGACGCTGCGGTCTCCCGGCGCCGGGCGCGGCGAGGCGAGCATTCCCCTCCGCGGCCTCACCCCCGGTTGGCATTGGCTGCCGGTCGGCTCGCTGCCGGCGACCGAGCGCGTCCGCGCGAGCGTGTCCGACGCGACGTCCGACGCGGCGATCGCGGAGCTGAGCGTCGCCGCCAGCCCGCTGCCGGCGGCCGGCATCCGGCCGCCGCGGCTCGTCGTGAGCCATCCGCTTCGCGGGGAATGCGCCGGCGAGCGCGCGTATCTGCGTGGCTTCGTGGATCCGGCGGCGCGTCTCACCGTCGACGGCGGCGACGGCCGCGGCCAGCCCGACGAGAGCGGCGCGTTCGCTATCGCGACGCGGCCGCCCGCCGCCGGGACCCCCGCCGACGTCGAGCTCGTGGCCGAGTCCGCGGACGGCGGGCGCGTCCGCCGCGCCGTCGCCGTCGGTCGCTGCCTCGACGGCCCCCGCGAGGTCGGGGATGTGACCGCCCCGGGGGGCAAGCGCGCGATCGCCGAGGACGTCGGCGCGCCGTTCGGCGCCGTGGTGACGGCCGGCGCGGCGCGGACGCTGTCCTTCGGCGGCGCCACGATCGATATCCCGAAAGGCGCCGTCGAGCGCGACGTGCGCATCACGATCCGGCCGCTCGTCGCCAGCCAGGTCCGGCCGATGGACGGCCTGATGGAGAACGTCATCGCCGGGGGCCGCGGCTACCGCTTCGGCCCGCGCGGGATGGTGTTCCGCAAGCCGATCAAGATCACGCTGCCGTTCGATCCGGCGCGGCTGCCGCCGCAGATGAGCGAGCACGACATCTTCTCCTTCTATTACGACGAGGGCGCGCAGAAGTGGCGGCCCGTCGGGCGCCTCGGCCCGACCCCACACGGCGCGATGACCAGCGTCACGGAGCACTTCACCGACTTCGTGAACGCCACGCGCCCGATCCCCGAGCACCCGGTGCAGCAGCTGTTCAACCCGCACACGATCAAGGACCTCAAGCTGGCCGATCCGTCCGCCGGCGTGGATCTCATCCAGACGCCGCGCGCGACCGCGAACGGGTCGGCGCAGCTGGCCTACCCGCTGGAGCTGCCGCCGGCGCGCCGCCTGCGCGTCCCGCCGCTCGCGTTCACCTACAACAGCGATCAGGGAAACGGCTGGCTCGGCATCGGTTGGGATCTGCGCGTCTCCTCGATCGAGATCGACACCCGCTTCGGCGTCCCGCTCTACAACGGCAACGAGGTCTACCTGCTCGACGGCGACATGCTGACCGGGCCCGACCCGGTGACGGGCGAGTTCCGGCGTCGCATCGAAGGTCGCTTCGATCGCATCCAGCGGCTGGGCGGCGATCCCACCAGCTTCTCGTGGGTGGTGACGGACAAGGATGGGACCAGGTACGTCTACGGGGAGAGCGCCGCGGCGCGCCTGGCCGACCCGGCGCCCAACCGTCCCGCCGTCATCTTCCGCTGGAACCTCGAGCGCATCGAGGACGTGTTCGGCAACCGCATCGAGCTCAGCTACACGCGCGACAGCGGCAACAACGGCGAGCCGTGGGTGCAGCTCTATCCCGCGCGCATCGCCTACACGTCGCACCCAAGCGGCCTCACCGCCGAGTACAGCGTGGCGTTCGCGCTCGAGCCGGACGACCGGCCGGACGTGATCATCACGGGCCGCCCGGGCTTCCAGGTCTTGACGCGCAAGCGGCTCGACTTCGTCGACGTGAAGCTCGCCGACGACATCATTCGCCGCTACGACGTCCGCTACCAGATCGGCGATTTCGACAAGAGCCTGGTGTCGTCGATCGCGCTTTTCGGCGCGGGCGCCGCGCGCGAGCTCTACGAGCACGGGTTCAGTTATCACACCGCGCCCCGGCAGAACGGCCTCCCCGACATCTTTGCGCCCGTCCAGTCGAACGGCGATGTGCTGCGAGCCGGCGGCGCGCCGCGGAGCGCGGACGGCCTGACGCGCAACGACGACACCATGAACGGCGGCAGCGGCTCGGTGGGCATCGGCATCGGCCCCGTGTCGCTGACCGGCGGCGGCGGCGGCTTCGTCGGCCACGACCGCGCGCGCCTGGGCCAGTTCGACCGCCACGGCGACGATCTCCCCGATTTCCTCGACGACGGCGGTTCGGGCAGCCGCGGCGTGCTCCTGTCCAGGGAACCCACGTTCGGAACCTTCACCTTCGAGCCGGTGACCGGCCTCGGGCCCGACAGTCTGGGTCGGACCGATCGCTCGGGCTTCACGGTCGAGGGCGGCTTGAACATCGGCGGCTTGTTCGGCGCGGCCGCGAGCTACAGCCGCTCGACCGCGGAGGACACCCGCATCGTCTGCGACGTCAACGGCGACGGATTCGCCGACCTTTTGTCCGCCGACGGCGGGCAGGTGAGCGCCCGTCTCGGCGACGGGCGCAACCACTTCGGCGCGCCGCAGAGCTTCGGCCAGCTGTCGGTCGACGACATCGTGCTCGGCAACCAGCTGCGGCGCGGCGCGGCGGAGCAAACGTTGCACCGCATCGATCCGCTGATCCGCTGGACGGCGCCGTTCGGCGGCACCATCACGCTCGGCGGCGCGATCCAGAGGCTCGTCAACCGCGGCGCCGGCGTGACCGCGCGCATCTTCTTCAACGGCGCGCTGCTGTGGGCGCGCACCCTGACCGACACCCAGCCGTGCGAGCCGGCGCCGGGCAACGGCTGCGGCGGCGGCCTGGCGCTGGCAGTCGCGGCGGGCGACCGCATCATCACCCAGCTCGAGGCCGTCGGCGCGCCCGCCACCGAGGACGTGTCGTGGGATCCGACGATCGCGTTCCTCGTCGATCCCGCGCTCGCCGACCAGCGCGAGCCGTTCGGCTCGCCCATCTACCGCTTCTCGCAGCGCGACGACCTGCGGCTCGCCGGGCTGCCGTCGGTGCCGTGGGCGGCGTCGGCCAATGGCACCGTCACCGTCGGCGGGTCGGTGCGCAAGCTGCCGACCTCCGACGACGTCACGATCCAGATCGTCAAGCGCGACGCGAACGACCAGACGCCCACCGTGCTGTTCAGCCAGAGGCTCGATGCCGCGCTCGACGCGACCGTGCCGGTGACGCTCGACACGCCGGTCCTCGCCGGCGAGTCGCTCACCTTCCAGGCGATCGCCGATACGACGATCGACCCGGCACGCGTGGCGTGGGACCCCAACGTGACCTACACGACGTACTGCCGCGCGGACCGCAACGGGAATCTCGTGTGCGGCGCGGTGAGCTGCAGCGTCGACGCGCAGGGGCGGCCGGTCGCGTGTCAAATCGCGAACGATCCGTTCCCGCAGACGCCGATTCCGGGCGAGGTCATCGCCCAGGACGCGCAGGTGTTCTTCCCGACGTTCCAGCTCCTGCCGGCGACGCCGACGGCCACGGTCGCCGCGAGCGGCGGCGTGACGATCGACGGTTCATTGTCCAAGGGCGTCACGCCCGCGCCGGTGGTCGTGCTCGTCCAGGGCGTCAACCGGCTCCATTTCAAGCGCACCTTCGCGCCCGACGAGGTCGCGACGGTGCAGATCGCCCTGTCGCCCACGTTGGGCGGCGGGGAGCAGCTCTTCTTCACCGTCCTGTCCGCGCTCGATCCGCAG
Source organism: Haliangiales bacterium (assembly GCA_035259575.1). Classification (GTDB taxonomy): domain Bacteria; phylum Myxococcota_A; class Polyangia; order Haliangiales; family SHYZ01; genus DATFWE01. The sequence continues at coordinate 22,100 of DATFWE010000090.1, read as the reverse complement.
GGCGCGGTCGCGTGGACGCCCACGGTGAACGGGACGCCGGTGCCGGTCAACGTGCGCTTCCGCGATCCGTCGTTCTCGGACCCGATCACCGACATGCCGCGCGATCCGATGTCGGGCGGTTTCCATCGCTGGTTCTTCGGCGATTGGGACGGCGAGATCCCGTTCAGCGAGGCCGGCATCGTCTTTCCCAATCCGACCGGCGCCAACGCGTTCATGTTCGTCGCGCCGCGCCGCCAGGGCACCCCGGCCGTGCCGGAGCCGCTGTGGGTCGGTCGCGGCGAGGGCGAGTACATCGCGGCCGGGCTGCAGAAGCCGTCGCGCCTGGCCTCGGCGTCGGGCTTCAACGGCAACGGCAGCGGCGGGCTCGATGATCTGCGCATCGCCGAGACGTGGAACTTCAACCTCGGCGCGTCCGTCGTCGGCATCGGCGTCGACGCCTCCACGGGCGACACGACGTCGATCATCGACTTCTTCGACATGAACGGCGACCGCTTCCCGGACTCGGTGTTCGCCGACGGCGTTCGCTTCAACGACGGCACGGGGCTCGGGCCCAAGGTCCACGAGGACTTCGGCTTCGACGACCTCCGCTTCATCGAGAATCGCGGCCTGCGCGCGCGCGCCGGCGTCCAGGGCAGCTTGATCAACGTGACCGACACCGCCGGCGAGACGAAGAGCCTGGTGTCGACCGGGTTCAATGTCGGCACCGAGTACAGCATGTCGGCGACGCACGTGGACTTCGTCGACATGAACGGCGACGGTCTGCCCGACCACGTCGAGTCGATCCCGGGCCAGGGCATCCTCGTCCGGCTGAACCTCGGTTACAAGTTCGGCCAGCCCATCCTGTGGCCGAGCGCGGCCTGGAGCGGCCACTCGTTCGGTTTCCGCGCCGACATCCTGCGCGGCGTGTTCGACGACGCGATCGGCAGCGACGTGGTCCGGCTCCACGACACCGGCTCGAACAGCGTCGGCGTAGGCGCCGACGTGGGTATCGCCGGTGGCGGCGGCGGCATCGTCTTCTCCTCCGCGCGCAGCCTGGTAGAGCTCATCGACCTCAACGGCGACGGGCTCCCCGATCAGGTCATGAAGCTCCCCGAGGAGACCGGCGTGCTGCGGGTCAAGCTGAACCACGGCAACGGCTTCGCTCCGGAGGAGCACTGGCGCATCCCCACCTGGGACGGCCTCGACGTCGACCCGCCCGACTTCCTGTTCCTACCGAGCGGCGACGCGCTCACGTTCCGGCGCTCGGAGCAGTTCAGCGCCAGCTTCACCATCAAGGTTTGCTTCTTCGTGTGCGTGGGCGGCTCCGCCTTCCATTCCCAGGGGCCGGATTGGTCGCAGCTCGGCTTCGCGGACATCGACGGCGACGGGCGCGTCGACCATGTGCTCAAGCTGGACGGCAATTCGCAGGTCTTCGTCAAGCTGAACCAGGTCGGCAAGTCGAACCTGCTCAAGACCGTCACGCGGCCGCTCGGCGGCACGATCGAGCTCGATTACCGGCGCGAGGGGAACCGCGTCGCCCCCGACGAGTCGCCGCGCGTCGACATGCCCCAGAACCAGTGGGTGCTCGCAAGCACGACCACGAGCGACGGCCGCGGCAATCGCTACCGGCAGACGTTCGATTACTTTGGCAGCGGCGTCTACGATCGCGCCGAAAGGGAGAACCTCGGCTTCGCGCGCGTCGTCACCACGCGCGACGACGGCTCGCGGATCGAGGCGTTCTTCCACAACCAGGACTACTATCGCAAGGGCCTGGCCCTCCGCATCGTCGAGAAGGACGCGGCGGGAAATCTGTTCACGGCCGAGGACATGGAGTACCGCGCGCCCGTGCCGGCGCCGCCGGTGCGGACCGGGGCGTTCTTCCCCGCCGAGGCGCGCCGGACGACTTCCTTCTTCGAGGGCACGACGACCGACCCCACGCAGGCGGTCAAGGTCACGTCGGAGGAACGCGACTTCGACGACGCCGGGAACCTCACCTCGTTCATCGACCGAGGCGATCCGGGCGACGCCGACGACCTCATCTACTCCATCGTCTGGCGCCACGACGTCGCCAGCAACATCATGCGCCCCGCGCGCATCGAGGGGCGCGACGCGACGGGGCGGCTCCTCCGCGCCCGCGCGACGGTGTACCGCGACGACGGCACCCCCGACACGATCACAGATGTCGTCGCCGGCGGGAGGGATCCGGCGGGTGCGAGCTACACCGGCGCCGACGGCCGGAACCTCACCTGGCATTTCTCCTACGACGAGGTCGGCAACCTCGCCGCGGTGACCGATCCGACCGCCTTCGCCCTCGTGTACGGCTACGACGCGCGCATGCGCCAGTACATGACGGCGACGGCCGATTCGTTCGGCTACGTGTCGGCGTCGGTTCCGGACTACCGCTTCGCCACGCCGTCCGAGGCCACCGACGTCAACGGCCAGAAGATGCAGCGCACGTTCGACGAGTTCGGCCGATTGATCCAGGTGTTCGGCCCGAACGACGTGGGCGGCGCCGAGCCGACGATCGCCTTCGAGTACGGCCTCCAGCCCGGCGGCGCGCCGCTGCCGACCTGGGCCGCGACGCGGCACAAGGACGAGACGCGACCCGGCGATCCGCTCACCACCGTGACGTTCATCGACGGCGTCGACCGCGTCATCCAGACGAAGAAAGACGCGGAGGTCGACACCGGCACCGCGACCGCCGTCGGGATGACCGTGAGCGGGCGGGTCGAGTTCGACGTGCGCGGACGCGCCGCGGCGGAGGGCCAGCCGATCTTCGACGTCGGTCCGGCCACGACGTTCGTGGACGTGCCGCTGACGAATCCCACCCGCTTCGACTACGACATCCTGTCGCGGAAGCGACGCATCACCACGCCCGACGGCGCCGTGTCGCGCATCGACTTCGGCTTCGGCACGATCGACGGGGCGACGTTCCTCCAGGAGACGGTCACGGACGCCCTGGGCGAGATCCGGACGACGCTGCGCACGGCGCGCAGCGAGGCGCGGGCGGTCATCGAGCGCAATACCATCGGCGGAGACCTCGTCTCGCTCGTCACCCGCTTCCACTACGACCCGTTGAGCGAGCTGACGCAGGTGGTCGATGCCAAGGGCAACACGACGACCGCGGAGCTCGACACCGTCGGGCGCATGGTCGCGTTGGCCAGCCCCGACGCGGGGCGAACCGAATGGCGCTACGACGCGACCGGCAATCTGGGCGCCAAGGAAGCCGCAAACCTGCGCGCGCAGGGCGCGCTCATTCGCTACTTCTACACGTTCAATCGATTGGAACGGATCGAGTACCCGGACCATCCCGCGGTGGCGTACGTCTACGGCACCGCGGCCGCCGCCGGCGACGCCAACGGCAACCGCGCCGACCGCGTGGCCGAGGAGGACAGCGAGGCGGGCCGGAAGGAGCGGAGCTACGACCGGCTCGGCAACGTGGTCGACGAGACCACGACGCTGGTCAATCCCCGGCCGGCGGGCGATCCGTTCGTGCACCGGATGCAGTACCGCTACGACAGCCTCGGCCGGCTCCTGGAGATGACGTTCCCGGGGCTGGGCCAGGAGGTCGTGACCTACGGCTACGACGCCGGCGGGCTCATCACGTCGGCGCAGGGCCGCTACACGCGGCCCGACGATCTGCTGCCGCATACCCCGGTGGACACGCTTTATCTCGCCCATATCGGATACAACGAATTCGGGCAACGGGTGCGGGTCGATTACGGCAATGGGATCGAGACGCGCTACTCGTACGAGCCGCTCCTGCGCCGCCTGACGGGCGTGGACGCCGACAACCAGGACGCGTTCATGCGCCAGCACGGCGATCCGCCTCGGCCGTTCCAGCGCCTGCGCTACCGGTACGACCTCATCGGCAACGTGCTCCAGCTCAAGAATGACGTGCCCGTCCCGGATCAGGTGTCGGCGAGCTCGATGCAGATCGGGCCGGCGGTGCAGAACTACCACTACGACCGCCTGTATCAGCTCACCGCGACGGACGGTCTCTTCCAGGCCGAGGCCAAGCGGCAGTTCCGCAACAGCCTCGCGCTCGCCTACGACGAGATCGGCAACATCGTCAGCAAGGACCAGCGCAACCAGCGCGAGGACGCCGTGGGCAACGGCTTCCAGATCCAGGTCGTGCCCGACACGACCTACGCGCGCAGCTACATCTACGCCGGGCCGCAGCCGCACGCGCCGTCCCAGGTCGTAGAGCCCGGTGCCAAGCCGCCGAAAGACGCGGACCTGACGTTCGCGTACGATGCTGACGGCAACCAGGTGGCCCGCATCCAGCGCGGCGATCGCTCTCCGTTCGTCGCGCAGGTGTGGGACTCGGAGGACCGTCTCAAGCAGGCTTCGGTGCCGAGCGCCGATCAGGAGATGCTCTACGACGCCGCGGGGACGCGCACGCACAGCCTCACCCGCGAGAAGCTCACCGTCTACGTCAATCCCTACCTGACGGTCACCGACGAGCACGTGAACAGCAAGCACGTCTACGCCGGCGACGTCCGCATCGCCACGAAGGTCGAGCCGCAGGTCGGTCCGCGCCCGGCGACGTTCTTCTATCATTCGGACCACGTGCAGAGCACGCACGTCGTCTCGGACGAAGATCAGTTCCTGACGGAGCACGACGAGTATTTCGCGAGCGGCGAGCTGTGGGTGGAGGAGGGCCTGCCGAGCGAGACGTTGAATCCGCACTACCTGTTCAACGGCAAGGAGCTCGACCCGGCGACCGGGTATTACTATTTCGGCGCCCGTTACTACGACCCGCGCCTCGGCCAATGGATCTCGCCGGATCCGGCGCTCGCCCGCAGCATGCGGGACGCGGCGGCGCTGGTGCGCTCCCCCACGAATCTGTCCGTCTACTCGTACGCGAGCTCCAACCCGCTCGCGTTCTTCGATCCCAGCGGTAGGGACTCCTGGTCGTGGTTCAAGCGGAACGTCGTCACCCGGGCGGTCGGCGTCGCGAAGGCGGGTGTGGGTCTGGCCGGGATGACCGCCGGAGCGGCTCTGTGCGACACCCTCGTCGGCTGCGTCGCCGGAGGACCTCTGTTCCTGATATCGGCGGACTACGGCGGCTCGGGGCTCGGCCAGGTCTGGTACGGCGAGGAGCGGCCGACGATCGTGGGCGCGGTCGCCGGACCCAAGGCCCAGGCCGTCGAGGGGCAGATCGTCGAAGCGGCGGCGATCGCCGCTCCGCTCGCCAACGCGGCGGCAAGGCTCACGGTGGGAGCGGCCGGCCCCGCGTCACGCGGCGTGTGGGCGCTCGATCCGTTCGCTCGCGGCGTCGCCATCGAGAATGCGCTGGGCCGCAACCTGCCCGGCAATTTCCCCGTGATCGACCGCTTTGCCAATGGAGTCGCGACCAGCATCAAGAGCCTTGATCTGCAGGCGCAGACGTACCAGAATGCCCGGACGCTGAGTCGCACCATCACTGGCTATATCAATGAGGTCGCGGCATTCAATGGGCGCACCTGGGCCGGCGTGACCGTTCGCGGCGCCGACATCACCGGGCGGGCGCTCGAGCTCGCAGTTCCCGCGGCCGGCGGAACGGCGGCGCAGGAAGCGGTCCTGCAGGCGGCGGTGCGGTATGGACAGTCCATCGGCGTGGTCGTGAAGATCATTCGATTCTGAACAATGGGCTTGGCATGAGGCGAGCGACCGCATACAGGCGAAAGGGCCATTTCTTCGTGCACGCGTCGTCCCGAACTACGGATGGGGTATGGATTCTTACCGAGCCGTGCGTGAAGCTTTCCGAGGATTGCAGCGATCGCGATCTCGGCGCGGCGGCGCGCGCCGCCGTGGCGGCATCGCGGACCGGCGTTCCCCACCCGCAGACCTGGAGCGGGCTTCTGGATCCGCTCTTGCGGCAGGCCGGAGTGAAGACGTGGAGCGCGTTCGCGAAGACCGCGACGTGCGCCGAGACCGAAGAGGATGGCGGAAAGGCATCGGTGATCCCCACGCGAAATCTGGGTGTGGACGAGGGCTTCCAGCCGATTCCCGCCAAGGCCGAGATCGTCGACCTCGACGCCGCCGAGGCGCTCGGCGCATCGGTGCGTCGAGCGTTGATGGGCTAGCGGGGACCGTCCCGAAGGGGCGTGAACCCCGCTACGCTTTTTCTTTGCGTATGGCAACGACCGTGACGAACGGCACGCCGAGCCGCAGCTCGCCTTCCCGCGCGGCGCGCGCGTCGAGCCTCCGCGCAAGCTCCTCGAACACGGCCGTGCGCAGTTCCGCGGGGACGACCTCCCGCAGGTTCGGCAGCTGGTCGTCGCGAAAGAACGTGTGGCCGGCGAGCGCGCCGGCGGACGCGAAACGGAAGGCGAACTCGTCGTGCGCGACGTCGTCGATCGCGAAGCCGGCGTCCCCGACCGCACGCAGAACGTCGTCGAGAGGCGGCCGCCTGGAGGCGATGAACGCGCGCAGGGCGGCCCTCGACGCCGCCAGGCCCTCCTCGTCCAGCACACGCTCGAGCTCCGCGTGGAGCTCCCGGAAGCTCCCGTCCAGGTTCATGGTGAACGCGAGCTGCGCCCCGGGGCGGCACACGCGGGCGGTCTCGCCGAATGCACGCACGCGATCGGCGACGTTGTTGTAGCCGTTGTTCGAGACCACGCAGTCGAAGGTGCGCGCATCGAACGGCATCGCCTCGGCGACGCCCACGTGAAGCGTCACGTTCGCGAGCCGGTGTCGCGCCAGCTTCTGCGCCGCGGCACGGTGCGCCGCGGCCGACGGATCCAGGCCGTGCACGCGGGCCATCGGTCCCAGGCGCATCGCCAGCTCGACCAGGGGGAACCCCGTGCCGAAGCCGACGTCGAGCACGGTGGCGTCGGGACGCACGCGGACGCGCTCCAGGAGCTTCAGCCCGAACGGCGCCGACCATAGCGGAAGATCGTCGGGGTCGTGCACGTCGGATTCGTCGTCGGGGGCGACCGTCACGGTCAGGAGGCTGCGCCCAGCCTGCCATCTCCTGCAAGCCCTTTCCGCGTGCGCGTCTCCGCCTCCTACTCCTAGGCTACGCCGATGGCACCCATCGCATCCCTCGGGCGGACGTTCTTCGCCGTCGGCATGATCGCCTTCGGCATTCTGCAATTCGTGTACGGCGATTTCGTTCCCGGTCGCGCGCCGCCTTGGCCGCCCGCGTGGCCCGGGCGCCTCGTCTGGGCGTACGCCACCGGGGCCTTCTTCATCGCCGTCGGCGCCGCGGTCGGGCTGCGCGTGAAGGCGCGCGCGGCCGCCCTGCTGTCCGCGATCGTGATCTTCCTCTGGGCCTTCCTGCGCCAGATCCCGCATGCCCTCGCGGACACGCACCTCGGGGGCGAATGGACGAAGCTCGGCAAGGCGCTCACGTTCATCGGCGGCTCGCTCGCCATCGCCGGCGCGTCGACGACCGTCGTAGCCGACGGTTGGCTCCGCATCGGTCGGATCTGCCTCGGCGCGTTCATGGTCCTGTGCGGGATCCAGCATTTCCTGTTCGCCGAGTTCGTCGCGACGCTCGTGCCGGCGTGGATTCCCGGCGCCCTCTTCTGGACGTACTTTGCCGGCGTCGCGCTGATCGCCGGCGGCGTCGGCATGAACTTCCCGCCGACCGCACGGCTGGCGGCATCGCTGTCGGGGCTGATGATCTTTCTGTGGGTCGTCCTTCTCCACGTACCCCGCGCCCTCGCCGCCATCCCGGAGAACCGCCGGAACGAATGGACGGCGGTTTTCGAGGCCTTGACGTTTTCGGGCGTCGCCTTCGTGCTCGCCGCCGTCACATCTTCCGCGCCTCGTTCGTCATCTCCTTGAGAGAGAGACGCGAACATGACGGCGAGAGCGAAAACGATCGGTTACTGGACGACCACGGCGCTGCTCGTGCTCGGGGTGGTGTCGGGCGGCGCCGCCGAGCTGGCGCGCAGCCCCGGGACCATCGAGGGCATCGTGGGCCTCGGCTACCCGGCGTACCTGGCGACGATCCTCGGGGTCTGGAAGCTCCTCGGAACCGTCGCCTTGCTCGCGCCGCGTTTTCCACGGCTCAAGGAATGGGCGTACGCCGGAATCTTCTTCAACATGACCGGCGCGGCCATCTCGCACGCGGTGTGCGGCGACGCCGCGTGGCACGTCCTCGTGACCCTCGGGTTGGCCGGTCTCGCGGTCGCGTCGTGGGCGCTTAGGCCGCCGACCCGGACGCTCGGAGCTCTCCTCCCCGCCCAGTCGTGAACGCAGTAATTCGCCTATTTGTCATTGACACGGCATTGCACTAATGATAACCAATGACCATGGTCCACACGGGGGAAGTGGAATGGGAGGCGGCGCATCGTGCCCTGGTCCGGCTGGCCGCGGCGCGCGCCGCGCACGAGCATGCCCTGGGTGCGGCGCTGCTGCGCGCCGAGCGCGCCGAGGTCTGGCGGGCGCTGGGCATGGCGTCGTTTTTCGAGTACGCCGAACGCGTCGTCGGCCTCACGCCGCGTCAGACCGAAGAGCGGCTGCGCGTCGCCCGGGCCCTCGAGCGCCTGCCGGAGACGTCGGCGGCGCTCGCCGGCGGGAGGATGCATTTCACCGCGGTCCGTGAGCTCACCCGCGTGCTCGCGCCCGAGACCGAGGCGGAGTGGCTCACCGCGTCGGAGGGCAAGTCGGTCGGGGAGATCGAAACGCTCGTCTCCGGCCGGCGCGTCGGCGATCGGCCGGGGGACCGGGCGCGCGCCGAGGCCCGGCGACACCGGATCGTCCTCGGGGTGTCAGCCGAGACGTTCGCGGCCTATCGCGAGGCCCAGGCCAAGATGCGACGGGACGCCGACGCCCGCCTGACGGAGGAAGAGGGGCTCCTGCTCATGGCGCGCACGGTCCTCGCCGGCCCGGCCGATTCCGGGCGGAGCACCTACCAGATCCACGTGACCCGGTGCGACGCGTGCGGGCGCACCACGCACGATGCGCGGGGCCAGGCCGTGGCAGTCGACGCGGTCGTCGCCGAGCTCGCCGAGTGCGACGCACAGCGCGTCGACGACGCGGGCCGGGCGACGCAGGACATGCCGCCGACGACGCGCCGCGCGGTCGTTCGTCGCCAGCACGGACGGTGCGCCGTGCCGGGTTGCCGCCACGCGGTGTTCACGGACGTGCATCATCTCCGGTTGCGATCGGAGGGCGGCACGCACGACCCGGACAATCTGATTCTGCTATGCGCCGTGCACCACGGAGCGGTGCACCGCGGCGGATTGGAGATCGACGGAACGTGGTCGACGGGGTTGCGGTTCACCCACGCCGACGGCAGCCGGTATGGCGCGCCGGCGCGGCCGCGCGTCGCATCGCTGCTGTCCGACGTACATCGGGCGTTGACGGGTCTGGGCTTCAAGGATCGCGAGGCGAGATGGATGGTGGCCGAGCTTCGCCCCCAGGTGGGGGAACATGGCACCGTGAGTCTGGAGGAGGCGATCCGGCGCGCTCTCGCCATTTGGCGCACCGGACGCACGGAGCACGGCTCGGCCCCGCCGATGACCGCGTGACGGCCGCGGTGGGCGCACTGGGGCCTGTCTGCGACCGAAATATCTGCCCTCGGTCGCGGTTGCGCACACCGTCCACAGTTGCTGCTGCTGGCAGAGAAAGAAAGAGCCCCCGCCCCCCGGACGCGTCCGCGTCGACGACATCGGCGTTCCTCGAGCGGTCGTGATGGGTGCGAGAGCCCGAACGGGCGACGACCACGCTCACCTGGGCGACGCCGGCAGCGTGTCCGCAAAGTAAAGCAGCTTTCCATCCTCCGGCGAGCACACCCAGGCGCCGCCTCGGTCATCCTCGGTCACGCAGTGCGCGCCGCGTGCCGTCGGAACGATGGCCAGCGTGCCCAGCTCGCCCGCGGCCGACACGCCGAGGATGGCCATGGTTCTCGTGCCCTCCCCCGGAAGATACAGATGACGCAGCGACGGGTTGTAGGCGATGACGTCCACGCCCTCGACGCCCGGGCTGAGCGACGCCAGCTTGCGACCGTCCTGCGTGACGTCGAGGACGACCGCCTTGCCCTCGTCGCACCCCACGAACAGGAACCCGCGCGTCTCGTCGAGCGCGATGCCGCGCGACCCGGCGCAGCCGTTGGACCAGGTGGCCACGATCGCGCGGGAGGCGAGGTCGATGGCGTGAGTGCGGTCGTCCCACCGATGGGTGTAGGCGCGCCGGCGCGCAACGTCGACGACCAGGGACTCGGGGCCGTTCGGCACCGCGACGGTTGCGACGCGCGTCGGGGAAGGGGCGCCGCCGGCGGGCAGCGAGAAGATCTCGATCTGGCCGGCGTTCGGCTCGGTGACCCACACCTCGCGCCTGGCCGCGACGTAGCGCACGTAATCCGGCCCGGCGGCAAGGTTCGCGCTGGCGACGATCGCGCCCTTGGCCGGATCGACCACGTGGAGCTCCTTCGTGTTGCGGTCGATGGCGTAGAGGAGCCCTCCGCCCTCGTCGGCGGAGGTGGTCCCCGCGCCGTGACCGCCGCCGTAGCTCGGGTCGTGGCTGAAGCCGGGGATCGCCGTCACCTCGCGCGTGCCCGGATCGATCAGCACGAGGTTCCCGGTCCGGCCCGCGGGCACGACCACCCTGCGCAGCTCGGGCGCAAACCGGAGGTCGTCGAATCCGATGCCCGGGGCGCCGTCGGGAACCGCGACCGGGATGGCGGCCGGCGCGCCGGCGGTCACTTTCGACGCCTGCGCGCAGCCGAGAAGCAGGATCGCGGCAAAGCCCACATGCCGTTGCATCGTCGACTCCTCAGTCGAGCTTCTGTGCCACCGCGCGGGACTCCTTGCCCTTGCGGAGGACGATCTTCGCCACGGGGTGACCGTTCTCCATCGCGGGGACCGCGCTGACGGCGCGGAACCCCTTGTTCGCGGCGACGGCATGGCCCACCGAAACCCTCAGGGAGTCCTTCGCCTTGGCCATCGCCGCGCTCTGCTCCTGGGCGGCCTTGAGGTCCTCGCCCTCGGTGATGGCCTCGGTCTTGATCACCTTGCCGGACTTGTGGTCGACGATGAGCTCGGCGAACGCGCCGCCCTTCATCGTGTAGACCGACAGCTGCAGGTTTCCTTTCTCGACCTCGTACTTCGCCGAGATGGGGGTCCCCTGTGCCTCGCTCGACTTGAGCCCGTCCTCGAGCGAGACCTTGGCGTTCTGGAGATCCTTCTCCGAGAGCTGACTCTCGTCGTCGTCGCGATCGGCTGCCGCGATCGCTGCAGAGACCACGAGGGCGGCGGCGAGGAAGATGGTGATGGGGCGCATGGTGTTTCCTCCTTGTGGCCGATACCATGCCCCCGCTTCCCGAACGGCTCCCGAACGGAAACGTCACGCGAGGTCGTTCCACGCGACGAGCGGCAGGCGCAGGATGACCTCCGTTCCATCCTCACGGGCCGCGCCCAGCTCGACGTCCCCTCCGTGGGCGCGCGCCACCGCGCGGGCGAACGGCAGGCCCAGCCCGAACCCGGATCCGCCGTCCTCCCGCCCGCGGAAGAACGGCACGAAGATCTGCTCGCGCGCCGTCGGCGCGACCGCCGGCCCGCGATTGGCCACGCTCAGCACCGCGCCCTCGCCGGATCGGGCCAGACGGGCTTCGATCGGCGCCGCATCGCCGTACTTGACGGCGTTGTCGAGCAGGTTGGCGACGGCGCGACGGATGAGGTGCTCATCGCCGCGCACCAGGGCTTCGTCGGGGAGCTCGACCGCGAACGCCCGACCCGGGTGCACGCGCCGGAGCTCCTCGAGCTCGGCCCGGATGACGTCGGCCAGGTTCACCAGCTCCATGCGATCGTGGTCGAGGCGGCTCTGCGCGCGGGCGAACCACAAGAGCGCCTCCACCAGCGACGCCAGTCGTTCCAGCGCCGCCAGCGCCCGCCGGCCGGCGCCGCCGTTCCCCTCGCCGCGGGCGAGGGCCTCGATCTCCGCCCGCGCGACGGTGAGCGGCGTCCGCAGCTCGTGCGACGCCTCGGCGGTGAATCGCTTCTCGCGCGCCAGGGCGTCCTCGAAGCGCGCCACCAAGCTGTCGAAACGGCGGGCGAGGAGCTCCACCTCGACGATATCGGTCGGCACGGCGACGCGCTGGCCGGCGCCCGGCTCGAGGACGCGCACCCGCGCGGCCAGATCCGAGAGCGGGCGGATCGCCCGGCGGGTGACCGCGCGGCTCGCCAGGGCCACGATCAGCCCGCCGATCAACGACGCCACTGCCAGCGCGAGCACGAGCTCCCCGCGCGCGGCCAGATCGTCGGATCGATTTCGCCCCGCGAGGACGAGGAACTCTCCCTGCCGGCGCCCGCACGCGCGCGCGGCGCCGCGCACATCGCACCCCACGCCCACCCCGCCGAGGTCGGTCGCTTCCCCCACGCCGAGCCGCAACCGCCCGGCGCGATCGCGCACCTCCACGCGCGTGTCCGCCGGACGGATCTCCTGGATCTCGCCTTCGAGCCAGTGCCAGTCGATGTCCCGGGACGACGCTCCCGCCAGGTAGGACGCGACCCCGGCCGTCACCGATTCGAGCTGCTGGTCGGTCTTGCGCGTGATCACGGCGCCCACGGCGATCGACGCGCCGACCGCCACGACGGCGAGCGCCGCGACGGTCACGCCCGTCTGGACCCACGCCAGGCGCGCGGTCAGCGTGGTGGGCCCGCGTCGTCCCATTCGAAGGAATATCCGACGCCGCGCACCGTCTGCAGCAACGACGCGTGGGCGCCCAGCTTGCGCCGGATGCGGGCGATCAGCACCTCGAGGCTCGATTGCGCGGACTCGGTCACCTCGCCCCAGACCGACTCGATGAGCACGTCGCGGACGACGACCCGTCCGCGGCGCGACGCGAGGAGCTCGACGATGGCGAGCTCCTTGGCGGTGAGCGGGAGGAGCCGCCCGTCGACGCGGACCCGCCGGGCCTCGAAATCGACGACGACCGCTCCCATGACGACCGTGCGGTTGCGCAGGATCGGGCCGCGGCGCCCGAGCGCCTTCACCCGCGCTCGCAGCTCGGACAGGGCGAACGGCTTGGCGAGGTAGTCGTCGGCCCCGGCCTCGAGCCCCGACACGCGGCTCTTCACCTCGCCGCGGGCGGTGAGCAGCAGGATGGGGACGTGGACCTTGGCGGCGCGGAGGCGGGCGCACAGGTCGATGCCCGAGCCGTCGGGCAGCATGACGTCGAGCACGACCACGTCGAAGCGCGACCCCAGGAGGACGTCCTCCGCCTCCGCGCACGAGCCGACGGCCTTCACGCCGTGCGACGCGAGCTCCAGGTTGCGACTGAGGAGCTTCTGCGTCTCGAGGTGATCGTCAACGACGAGGACGCGCATGACACATCGTACCCCCGATGCTGAACGCAACCTGAACGGGCGCGGGACCTGAGCCGTCCGATCGAGCGGGCCGCCTTGACATGAGATTCACCCGTGATACCTACGCCTCAGGCGTAGCACAAGTGTTTCAACTTCTCTCGCAAGGGAAGGATGACCATGAAGACACGACTGGCTTGCGTACTTCTCCTGGCATCGGTCGACGGCGCCATGGCTCAGGACAAGGCGATGACCTTCAATTTCGACGGCGAGAAGGAAGGGGATCCGCCCAAGGGATTCCAGTTTGGCCGGACCGGCGGCGGGCGCGAGGGCAAGTGGATCATCAAGGCTGACAAGGATGCGCCCAGCGGCGGGAACGTCCTGGCGCAAGTCGACGCCGACCCCACGGATTACCGCTTTCCCGTGGCGTTCACCGGACCGGAGCTCAAGGACCTGCGGCTCTCGGTCAAGTGCAAACCGGTCTCCGGCAAGGGCGATCAGGGCTGCGGGCTGGTGTTCCGGCTTAAGGACCCCGACAACTACTACGTCACCCGCGCCAATGCGCTGGAGGACAACGTGCGCCTGTACCACGTGGTGAAGGGAAGGCGGATCCAGTTCGCCGGCTGGAACGGCAAGGTGGCGAGCGGCGTCTGGCACGAGCTCGCGGTCGAGGCCCAGGGGGATCATTTTCAGGTGTCCTACGACGGCAAGAAGGTGATCGACGCGACCGACAAGACGTTCGCCGACGCGGGCAAGTTCGGCCTGTGGACCAAGGCGGACTCGGTCATCTACTTCGACGACCTCACGGCGACGGCGAAATGACCATGCGTGCGTTCGCGTTCCCGGTTGCCGTCCTCCTCGCCACCGCGGCCCTCGCCGCGCCGCCCCGGCCCGCATTCGACGCCGCCCAGATCGAGAAGATCGAGAAGCTCACCGGCGCCAAGGGCACGCTGAACGCAAAGGAAGGCGTGTTCAAGGTGACGGCGCCGCGGACCGACCTGGCGGTGACCGCCGGCGGCGTCAAGCTCACGCCCCCGATGGGGCTCACGTCGTGGGCCGCGTTCGCCCGCGCCGCGAGCCACACCGTGGTGATGGGAGACCTCGTCCTCCTCGAGGACCAGGTGAACCCGGTCATGAGCGTCGCCCTCGACAACGGGCTCGAGGTCACCGCGCTCCACAACCACTTCTTCTGGGACACCCCCAAGGTGATGTTCATGCACATCGGCGGGATGGGCGACGAGGCCAAGCTCGCCGAGGCCGTCGGCAAGGTCCTGGCGAAGATCAAAGAGACCAGCGGCGGCAAGGGAGACGTGCCCCGCGCCGACATCGATCCCGCCAAGACCACGCTCGACCCCGCCAAGATCGAGACCGTCCTGGGTCAACGGGGCGACCTCAAGGACGGCGTCTACAAGGTCGTCGTCGGCCGCGAGACGAAGATGCACGGCGCGACCATGGGGAACGCGATGGGCGTCAACACCTGGGCGGCCTTCGCCGGCAGCGACGACCGCGCCGTCGTCGACGGCGATTTCGCCATGCTCGAATCGGAGCTCCAGCACGTGCTCGCGGCGCTCCGCGGCGCCGGCATCCACATCGTCGCCATCCATCAGCACATGACGGGAGAGTCTCCGCGCGTGGTGTTCCTCCACTACTGGGGCGTGGGGAGCACCCAGGCCCTCGCGCGCGGCCTGCGGGCCGCGCTCGATACGCAGAAGCACTGAATGGCGGAGGGCCCGGCTACGCCCGACGGAACCGAGACGGTCCCGTGCACTTTGCGCGAGCTCCTGGGCTACTTCCTGCGCCTGGGAACGTTCGGGTTCGGCGGGCCCATCGCCCTCGCCGGGTACATGCAGCGCGACCTGGTGGAACGGCGGCGCTGGATCGCCCGCACGGATTATCTCGAGGGGCTGGCGCTCGCGCAGCTGGCGCCGGGGCCGCTCGCGGCGCAGCTCGCCATCTACCTCGGCTGGGTCCGCGCCCGCGTGCTGGGCGCCACCCTGGTCGCCGCCGCGTTCATCCTCCCCTCGTTCCTCATGGTGCTCGGCCTCTCGGCGCTCTACCTGCGTTTCGGCGGGCTGCCGTTCATGCAGGGCGCGTTCTATGGCGTCGGCGCCGCGGTCATCGCCGTCATCGCGCGCAGCGCGGTGAAGCTGGTCCGGATCACCCTGTCGCGCGACTGGCTCCTCTGGGGTCTGTTCGTGGTGAACGGCGCGGTCACGGCGTGGACCGAGTCGGAGATCGTCTGGGTGTTCCTCCTCAGCGGATGCGCGGCGCTGCTCGTGCGCGCGCCGCCCCGCCTGGGCAAGGGAACGGCCGGTCTGTCGCTGGCGCCGTGGGCCTGGCTCGTTTCGGGCCTCACCGGACCCGCGGCGGGCGCGACGCTGCTCCACGTCGGCCTCTACTTCGCCGAGGCCGGCGCGTTCGTCTTCGGCAGCGGGCTGGCGATCGTGCCGTTCCTCCACGGCGGTGTCGTCGATCGGTTTCACTGGCTGACCGACCGGCAGTTCCTGGATGCCGTCGCCGTCGCGATGATCACGCCCGGCCCGGTGGTCATCACCGTCGCGTTCATCGGATACCTGGTCGCCGGGCCGCTGGGGGCCGCGGTCGCCGCGGTCGGCGTGTTCGTGCCCTGCTACCTGTTCGTGGTGATCCCGGCTCCCTATTATCGGCGCTTTGCCGGCAATCGATCGATCAAGGCGTTCGTGGACGGCGTGACGGCCGCGGCCACCGGCGCCATCGCCGGCGCGGCGTTCGTCCTGGCGCGGCGGGCCCTGGTCGACGTGCCCACGGTCGCGATCTTCGCGCTGACGGTCCTGGTGGTGACGGCGCTCAAGCGGGTGCCCGAGCCCGTGGTCATCGTCGCCGCCGGGCTCGTGGGGTTGGTTTTGAAGGGCGTGGCGGCGCCCTGACGCTATTCGACGGTCGGCGGTCATCCCCATCGATTCGCTGTTCTCGCCGGCGAAGAAGGTGATCCGACCCGCTTTGTCTGACTTACGCGCTTGGGGTGATTCTGTGGGGATTGGAATTGATTGGACCGCAGGCGCCTGCTCAATGGACGGTCGTGGTCCCAACGCCGTTACACCGACCGGTCGCTCGAGCACACGGAAGGCTTGCGAGCAAATATCCTGTGGTTTGTTGGCCAACTTACTCTCCACTCGACCGTTGCAGTCCGTTGCCGCGCGGGAGCAATCTGCACCAGCAACGTCCGTTTGCTCGAGCAATGAGGCTTTCAATCACCCACAATGGAGGAGAACATGCGACAGCTGTTATGCGCACTGGTCTTTCTGATTGGGTGCGTTTCGTCCGACGAGAGCTCCGTTTCGCAGCCTGGCACCGGAAACGGCGCGCCCAGCGGACCTCATTACAATCTCAATATCATAGGCGTGGAGAACGCCAAGACCGCGCCGCTCACGGGCTCGGACCGCCACACGATCTTCGTGGCGCTGGGCAAGAACCAGACGGTGACGAGCAACATCTGGCTGGTCCCCGGGCCCTTCCAGGTCTGCGACGGCAATGCCTTCGATACCGCGATCGACTGTGACGGTAACGTGCTCCAGAGCCAGGGCGCGGTCTTCCAGCTGCCGTGCAACACCAACCTGCAAGGGACCGACACCGTCCCGCTCATCGGGTGTGACGCAGGGCTGCCCACCGCGTCCTACGAGGTATGGGCACGTGCGCTCGGGACACCGGGCGGCAGCGCGACGGTCACGACGTGCGCCACCGACCCGGTCACCAACGAGGTGGTCTGCTCGACCGAGAACGTGCTCCTGATGCGCCTCAAGGGCAAGTCCACGTTCATGAACGTCACCAACGCGCTGACGTCGCTCGTCGGCGATATCAACGGCGACGGCCATCTCGAGCGGATCGCGCTCTTCTCCGGCGGCCTCCAGGACTGGTTCTGGCAGTACGCCAACAATGGCCTGCGTCTCGCCCAGCTTCGCTTCTACCTGCTGTAGCGTTTGCGTCTCCTTCTCTTCGTGACCGGCGCGCTGGTTCTCACCTGCCCGTCGTGTGGCAGGCGCGGGAAGGGGGCGGCGCGCGCCGTCGTCGCGGAGACCGAGCACGATCTCGGCGCGCTCGCGCAAGGCGCGCGCGTCAGCCATGTCTTCACCATCAAGAACACCGGCGACGCCGTGCTCAAGATCGAGCGGGCGGAGCTCTCCCCCGGCATCACGGTGCGCTTCAAGCCCGAGGTGGCCGCCGGAGCGGAGGGCAAGATCACGATGGAGCTGCCGACGGAGCTCTTCGGCGGGGACGCGGAGGCCGCGGGACAGTTTCGCCTGAACGATCCCGCGACCCCGCGCCTCACGCTGACCTTGAAGGCGCACGTGATCCAGCCCATCGAGGTGCTGCCGCTGCCGGCGGCCTTCCTCAGCGTCTTTCGCGGCGAGGCGGGAGAGCGCGTGCTCACCGTGAAGTCGAATCTCGGGCGACCGTTGGCCATCACGCGCCTCGAGCTCCTGGGGACGCACTTCGAGGCGACGATCGCGGCCGACAGCCCCGGCCGCAACTACCAGCTCAGGGTGAGCGTGCCCGCCGGCACGACCCCGGGTCGATTCGAGGAGGCGGTGATCCTGCACACCGACGACGCCGACCGGCCGACCGTGCGCGTCCCGGTGAACGTGCTCGTCAAGACCGAGGTGTATGCCAATCCCGAGACGGTGGACTTCGGCCGCATCCGGCGGCGTGACCTCGCCGCGGACCCGCGCATGGCCGACCTGCTCGCCCAGACGGTGATCGTGCAGAGGAAGGAGGGGAGCTTCGAGCTGCGATCGGTCGTCTCGGATCTGCCGGCCGTCGCCGCGACCCGCACGCCGGAAGGAGCGAGCCAGATCTTCGAGATCGTGCTCAGGCCGTTGCCCGGCGCGCTCACGCCCGGCAAGCTTGACGGGACGGTCCGCGTGACCACGGACGATCCGCGTTTCCCGGAGCTCGCCATCCCGGTTCACGGGGACGTCGAGTAGGCCTCGCGCAGCGCCTCCAGCGCGGCGCGCGCCGCGCCGCTTCTTACGAAGCTACGCTCATACGCAACCGTCCGGACCCGCTTTTGTATGACTTACGGGGTGATTCTGTGGGGTGGGAATTGATTGGACCGCAGCGGCCTTGCTCGATGGATGGTCGCGGGCCCAACAGGTCGCGCGCGCACGCAGAATGCTCGCGAGCAGCTTTTCTGTGGTTTGTCGGCCAACTTACGCTCCACTAAACCGTTGCAATCCGTTGCGGAGCGGGAGCAATCTGCAGAGTCACATTTCGTTTGCTCAAGCAATGAGGCTGCGATCACCCCACAATGGGGGAGAACATGCGACAGCTGTTATGCGGACGGTCGTTCTGATTGGGTGCGTCTGACGAGAGCTCCGTCTCCGACGCCTCCTAGGAGAATCTCATGCGAACGCCGAAATTGTCCTTCCTGTCAGGTTTCGTACTCTGGGGCACCTTCGCCGGTTGCGGAATGTCGGCGGCCCAAGACGAGAGCATGTACCTCACGGGCACCGAAGAGGCTGCGATCACTCTCGCGAATGGCCAGAAAGCCTGCACCAACCCAAAGAAGGTGCTCATCTGCCATATCCCGCCGGGCAATCCAGCCAACGCGCATGAAATCTGTGTCGGCGAGCCAGCCGTCGAGGCGCACCAAAGAAACCACGGCGACACGATCGGTCCCTGCGTTCCCGTGCCCCCCACCGTCGACGCTGGCGGCGTTCCCGTGCCCCCACCCGTCGACGCCGGCACCGCCGGGGGCGCCGACAGCGGCCTCATTCCGTAGTTTCGTCACGGACCGTGTACATCGCGCCAGTCCGAATAGCGCGACGTAGGTACGTGCCCTTCCTCAATTGAGGTACTGCGCCCGTATACTAACTTACGGTTGATGAATGACCCGTGGGGATCCGCATATGTGATGAAATGCACAGAGCACGCACATCCCGCGGCGGTGAGCTCGGCGTCGGACAGGCCCGCGGCCGAGCCGCAGGCGACGAGGAGAGACAGCAGGCACAGGTATTTCATTCAGGTAATGGGCGCTCTTGCTGCCGCCGAGGAGGAGCACGTCGCAGCCCACGCGCCCAAAGCGCCCCGGATCGCCGGCGGCGTCCATGACCGCACGCGCGTCGTGGCGCATGGTAGGGATGAGCTCGCGCAGCGACACATCGCCGTGCTTGGCCTTCTTGGCATCGGCCGCGAGGAGAAGTCGCACCAGCGGCACGAGCAGGAAGCGGGGGACGAGCCCGAGCGCAGCCGAGTCGTCCGTCCCCTTGATGATGGTGACGAACGCCGACGCCAGCTTGCCCCGGGCGAGCTCGCGCTCGTACCTCGGGACCCACGCGGTCGCCTCGGGGAAACACAGCGGGGGCTCGTACAGCGCCAGCCGGCGGATCTCCGGCAGCTCGAGGGCCGACTGCAAGGAGAACACCGCGCCGGCGCTCAAGCCGAACACGTCGCGGCTGCCGGTGTGTCGCAGCAGCGCGTGCAGGTCCTGGACCTCTTGCTGGATGCCGTGACCTTCCCGGAACGGCCCGCTGCGGCCGCGACCGCGCCGATCGGGAACGTACACGGTGAAGGCGTCCGACAGCGCCGTCGCCAGCTTCATGAAGCTGTGGGCCGCTTGCATGCCGCCGTGGACGAGCACGAGGCCGGGGCCCCGACCCAGCCGGCGATAACCGACGGTCGTGCCGTCCTCCGACGTCACCGAACCGGTCGCGTAACCCATGCTACAAACGATACGTCGCAGGGCGCGGCGACCTGACGCCGCTGACCACGCATGGGTGTCATCTTCGCCGAAAGGAGCCGTAACGCTGCGTGGGATGAGCACCATAAACCTTTGGCCCGAGGATCTGTCCGCGGCGACGCGCTGGTACACCGAGCTTTTGGCCGTTACCTCGACGTCCTGGACAAGCGCGGAGGAGCGTAGGAGGCACGCGTGTCGACCAAGCGTGGCGTCGTCGAGCCCGCGGTCATCGCCTTCCGCGACGTCGCGGAGTTCGAGGCCTGGCTGGACCGGCACGTCGATGTGCGCACCGGGGTGTGGCTGAAGATCGCGAAGAAGGGCTCGGGCGTCCCGTCGCTGACCGACGACGAGGCGGTCGACGTCGGCCTGTGCTACGGCTGGATCTCCGGCCAGCGCAAGCCCTGCGACGAGGTCTACTACCTGCAAAGGTACGTGCCCCGCCGGCCGCGAAGCCGCTGGTCGCAAGTCAATGTGGCCAAGGTCGAGAAGCTGATCGCGGCCGGGCGCATGCGACCGTCCGGCTTGGCCGAGGTCGAGGCCGCCAAAGCCGACGGGCGGTGGGCCGCCGCCTACGCGTCGCAGCGGAACGCCACCATACCACCCGATCTCGCCGCCGCTCTGGCGGCGAGCCCGAAGGCGGCGCGGGCGTTCGACGCGCTGGGCAAGACGCAGCAGTACGCCGTGATCCTGAAGCTCGTGACTGCCCGCACCGCCAAGGCCCGCGTCGCCCACCTCCGCCGAGTCATGACCGCGCTACTTCATCGATGAGAAGTCCGTGGCGCGCATGAAGATCGCGTCGGCCCCGTCGAGAGTCTTACGCAAGGCCGGACCAGGCCGCTCAGCGCTTTCCAGTGAGGTCCGGATTCCACTCCCGCCGGCCGGCGGTCGGTGGGGTCGGAGGATTCACAGGTGCTTCCTCCGTCGCTGAACGGCGACCAGCACCGTCGGCACCGGTCCCGGATTGTGGAGCGCGCGCAGGCCCAGGCCCCACAGCCACAACACGGCGCCGCCATGCAGGCGCACGCGCGGCGCGTGGTCGCGCTCGAGGTCGATGTCGCCCTGCTCGACCACCAGCAGCGCGTCCTGCCATTCGCCGTCGTCGAGGACGTCCCGGCAGCCCGGGGCCAGGGTGACCACCCGCATCTCGAAGTCGCGCGGGAGGTGATGGTCCAGAAACGCCAGGCGCTCGCTTTCCCAGGACATCACAACGCCGGCGGAAGGTCGAACGCCTTCACGAACGGCTCCAGGGCAAAGGTGGTGACCTCGACGATCTTGCCGTCCTCGATGCGCAGGACGTCCAGCGCCAGCGGGCGATATTCGGCTTCACCCGGCCCGCGCAGGTAACACGCCAGCGCCGGCATGCCGTTGGCCCTGGTGACCACACAGCGGACGTCGCCGAACGACGGCGAGCCGAACCCCCCCTTCACCCACGTGCCCACGACCTCGTCGCGCCCGACCCACACGCCCGGCTCCGGCGGCATGGAGAAGCGCACGTCTTCGCGCAGGAGCTCCGCGAGCCCCCGCACGTCGCCGCGCTCGGTCGCGCTCACAACCCGCTCGAGCAGCTCCCGCTGCTCTTCGGCGGGATCGGGCCGGCGGCTCGGTCGATGCTCGCGCAGCGTCTCGCGCGCGCGTTGCAGCGCGCTGTTCACCGACGCCACGCTGAGGTCCAGGAGCTCGGCGGTGTCCTTCGCCGACCAGTCGAGCACGTCGCGCAGGATCAGCACCGCCCGCTGCGTGGGCGGTAGGAACTGGATCGCGACGAGGTACGCCAGCTCCATCGTTTCCCGGGCGATGACCACCGCGTCCGGCTCGGCATCCCGAGGGGCCGCGGGCTCGAGGAGCCGATCCGGAAACGGCTCGAGCCAGGGAATCTCCTCCGGCGGCGGCAGCGCGCTTCGCTTGGCCGCGATGAAATCGAGGCAGCCGTGGGTGGCGATGGCGTAGAGCCACGCTCGCAGCGAGGAGCGACCTTCGAAGCTGTCGCGCTTGTGCCAGGCCTTGAGGAACGTCTCCTGCACCAGGTCCTCGGCGTCGTGGAGCGACCCCAACATGCGGTAGCAGTGCACCCGGAGCTCGGGTCGGTGGCGCTCCGCGAGCGCGATGAACGTGGCTTGGTCCGTGACCTGGGACAGCATGTCTTCGGGATACCTTACTCGGCTCGC
>DATFWE010000089.1:0-9598 GCA_035259575.1 Haliangiales bacterium | reverse complement strand
CAGGCGGTCGGCGATCGGCCCGTTGAACACCGCCGACAGGCCGTAGACGAGCGTGGACACGGTGATGATTGTGCCGATGTCCGTCTTGGAGAAGCCGTACTCGTCGGACAGCGACTTGTTGGCGAACGCGAAGTTGTAGCGGGCCATGTACATGGCCGCGTACGTGAGCCCGAGGGTCAGCCAGTTCGCCCCGCGCCGGTGGAGGAACGCGCGATCGTGGCTGGGGCGCTGGTCCGGCATCCGGGCGGGGATACCGCGAAGCCGCGCGCAGGTAAAGTTACAATCACACATTCACCGAGATCGCTTCGGTCGAGCCCCGCCGGCCAACCGCCGGCGCGGTCGGGAGTCCGACCGAAAGCGGGGAGGCTCGACGGGCTTTGCCCGTCGAGGGGACCGCAGGTCCCTCCAAAAGACTGAACCCCGGGAGCCCAATCGAGCCGCGGCGCGGCTCGATTGGGCTCCCGGGGTTCAGAATACGGCGCCGATGACGAACATCATATCGAGGTCGGTGCTGGTGTAGTCGAGCACCGTGTTCTGCGCGTCGTGATGGATGCCGATGGGGAACGACAGCTGCGCGCCCAGACGCAGGGGGCCCACGACCGCCACCATGACGCCCACTCCCGGGTCGAACGCGACCCCGGTGTTGCTGTCGCTGATGCGCCTGCCCAGGAACAGGCCGGTGTAGCTCACATAGTCGATGCCGGCGGCGACGCGCAGGTAGACGAGCACGCGACCGAACGGAAACCCCAGGCGGATGCCGCCGAGGAAGCGTATGCGCTTGGCGTCGTAGTTCAGGACGAACGACGTCGCCTGGGCCGAGAGCGGGCTGAAATCGAAGCTCCCCTCGAACCCGACGCGCGGCATGTTCCCCAGCCACACGCCCCCGCGCACGCCCAGCTTGAAGCTGGCCTCGACGAGGTCGTCGTATTTCTTTTCCCCCAGCGGCAGCGTGGCGCCGAGATAGCTCTCGGCGAACCCCTGTGCCTGGCCGCGGGCCACCGCCGGCGCGAGCGCCAGGGCGAGGAGCGCGACGCGCATCAGCAGCCCGAGGGGTTGGTGCAGTTGAAGAACTTGCCCGACGCGCCCATCGGTCCGGGGTTGCCCTGGAAGCCGTCGCGCTCGGTGGGCGGGGCGTTCGGCGCCGACGGGCCGCCGCCGCCGCCCGGCCCGCCGTTGCCGGAGTTGGAGATCTGGTTCGAGCTGTCCACGTCGAGGTTGGAGCCCTGGTAGAACACGCCCCACGACGCGCCGCCCGAACCGCCGCCGCCGCCGCCGGCGTGCCCGCCGTGGCCGCCGTTTCCGCCGATGCCGCCGGGCCCGGAGTCCCCCGAGCCGAGGCCGCCCGGCGAGCCCACGCCGCCCGACTGCCCCTGGCCACCCGACCCGCCCGGGCCGCCGGTGCCGCCGTCGGCGCGCGTGATCACGCACGACTTGGCGACGACCGTCGACGCCACGGCGAAGATGCCGAAGCTGCCCCCGCCGCCCTGGCCGCCGCCGCCGCCCGCCTGCGCCGCGCAGCCGCCCGCGCCGCCGCCGCCGCCGCCGGCGCCCGTCGAGTCCGTGCCGGCGTCGGAGCCGCCGCTGCCGCCGCCGCCCCCGCCCCCGGTGCCGTGGTATCCGATGTAGCCCGCGCCCCCCTGCCACGCGTACCAGTACTTGCCGTCGACGATGCGGCCGCCGGCGGTGCCGCCGGGGGCGCCGGGGCCGTTGAAGTGCGTGCCGTCGGCGCCGCGGCCGCCCGGCGCGCTCGTCCCCCCCGTGCCGGGGCTGCCGGGCCCGCCGACGCCGTAGACGTCGCCCGGTACGTTGTTCCACCATGCGGCATAACCGCCCGTCGCCCCGCCGGAGGCGTCGGCGGCGCAGAACGTGGGGAACCCGCAGCTCGTCCCCGGGTCGCCGTCCATCGCCCCGCCCGACCCGCCGCTCCCCGGGCTGGTGTTGCCGCCGGCGTAGCCGCCGCAGGCGTTCGTGCCGCCGCTCCCGCCCGGCTTGCGCTCGTGCGAGCAGCAGCGCGCCTCTTCGACCGCGTCGGAGCTGTGGTCGTTCGGGCAGCGCGCGGTGTACGGGCATCCGCCCATCGCCGCCGTGGCGCCCAGCGTCGGCGCATCCGTCCCGTCGCCGCCGCGCGCGCCGTTGGCGCCATTCGCCCCGTTGATGGTGACGCGCTCGAGTTTCAGGTTCGCGTTGAGCGCGTGCACCCCGTAGCTCGCCTTGGCGCCCCAGACGTCGACGCGCCAGCCCGACCCGGTCGGCGCGTAGATGACGACGTCGAGGACGCGCGTCTGCGTGGCCAGGCCGCGGGCGACCAGCGCGATCGCCTCGCCGTCGTAGCTCTGGCCGACGATGCGCGTCTCGTGGCCGGCCGCCGTGCGCGCGGCCCGCTGCCAGCTCATGTCGTATCCGCCCGCCAGGTGGACGCCGTCCTGCAATACCACCGTCTCGTTGTAGATGCCGGCCTGCGCGTAGACCCAGGAGCGCCCGACGGCGACCGCGCGACCCGCCGCGTAGTTGATCGTCTGGCACGGGGTCTGGTAGGTGAGGCCGCACGTGGCCGAGTTCGTGCCGCCGGTCGCCACGAAGATGCCGCCGGCGAGGTTGCCGTCGATGCCGTCGCAGTTGTCGTCGGCGAAGTTGCCGTCGGGCTCGTCGGTGGGCGAAGGCGGCGTGCACTCGCCCCAGCCGGCGCCGCCCAGGCACGTGCGCGAGCCGGTGCACTTGCCGAACGGCGTGGTGATGTCGCAGCTCTTCTTCGCTCCCGCGTTCATGACGTTGCAGTCGCACGCGCCGCTCGCCGGCAGGCACTGCTTGAACATGTTCTGCCCCACGGTCACGTCGGTGCACACGTAGCCCATCGGGCACTCGATCGTCGAGCAATCGCGCGCGCAGAAGCTCCCGCCCGTCGGCGCCGTCAGGCACAGGTCGCGCGACGTGGCCGAGCACTCCTCGCTCATCATGCACGCCGTGCACAGGAGGTTCGACTCCTTGACGCACACGTTCGACACCTGCCCCGGCTCGATGGCGCCGAGAACGCCGTAGCAGCCGTAGCCCGACGGACAGCTTCCCGCCGCGCACAGATCGGAGCAGTACCCCGACACGCCGGAGAAGATGCAGATGCGCGATGCGCACTGCGACTTGTCGGTGCACGCCTCGCCGAACGCGAGGTTAGGGCTGTCGACCGTGATGGCATCGACGGTCGCGGGCGAGTCGGGGAACACGCGCATATCCCGCACCGACGCGTCGAGGACGCAGCCCGGATCTTTCCCGGGCTCGCAATTGGCGCCCGTCGAGGCCGCGCATCCCCCGAGCGCGAGCGCCGCCAGCAGGGCCAATCGGGGCATGCGCCGAACTTATCATTTTCCGGCGAATCTCGCGCGGCGCCCATCCCACCTGCACCGACTGCGCCGCAAATGTGAGCCGCGCATCGTGAATGCGGTCGGCCCCGCCTTCGTCTAAAATGATCTAAGGCCGTCAGGGAGCTCCCTCATGAAGAAGATCGCCTGGTTCCCCCTCGCCGTGGTGCTCGGCCTGTCGTCCGTGGCCGCCGCGCAACCCGGGTATTACCAGCAGCCGCCGCCGCCGCGGCCCCCAGGCCTGTATCGCGGCGGGCTGGTTTTGGGGTTCGCCCTCGGCGGAGGCCGCGCCGGCGCGAGCTGCAACGGCTGCGATTCGTACGGCGGGCTCGCCGGGGAGTTTCACATCGGCGGGATGGTCACGCCCCAGCTCGCCATCGAGGGCGACTTCTCGACGATCGTCCGCTCGGTCGGTTACGACCAGACGCTGTCCCTCAACACCGGCTACGTTGCGGCGCAGCTGTGGGCGGCGCCGATCTTCTGGATCAAGGGCGGCATCGGCCTCGGCTTCCTGTCGTTCGACGACTACTGGAACGCCTACTCCATCCAGTCGCACACCGGCGGCAGCTTGATGTTCGCGCTCGGCGTGGAGGTGCTGCAAAGCTACAACTTCGCGCTCGACGTGCAGCTGCGCGTGTCCGGCACCCGGTTCGACGAGAACAACACCGTCAACTCGGTCGCCATCATGGTGGGCGCGAACTGGTACTAGACGAGCTCCCCCAGGTCGAAGCCCACGCCCGCGCCCTCGCCGCCCTCCGGGGCGACGTGGTGGAGCAGGGCGCGTTCGCGCTCCTCTTCGCCCCCGACCCATCGCTGTCGCACGCGGCGCCGCTCCGGCGGATCGACGACGCGGACGAGCTGCGCGCCGCGATCGCCGCGGTCGTGGCCGCCTTCCGCGGCCGCGGCGTCCGCCCCCGCTTCGAGCTGTCGCTGCTCCTGTGGCCCGATGTGCCGCCGCTTCTCGTCGAGGCGGGATTCGTCCTCGAGGAGCAGACGCCCCTCCTCATCGTGCGGGCCGGCGCGCTGCGCCCGCGCGCCGGATCGGTGCGCTGGGTCCGCCCCGACGAGGACCTCGGCTACATCGGCTCGGTGATGCGCCAGGGGCTGGAGATCCGGGGCGGCGCGCCGACGCCCGCCGAGCAGGCGGAGCTGCGCGCCCACCTCGAGGGCGGGCTGCGGCTCGCCTACGCCGAGATCGACGGCCTGCCGGCGGCGACGGGGGCGTCGTTTCCCATCGGGCCGGCGACGGAGATCTCCGCGCTGTCGACGATCCCCACCCAGCGCCGGCGCGGCGCCGCCCGGGCGGTGGCGTCGTTCCTCGCCGCCGAGCACTTCGCCGCCGGGGGCGAGGTCGCCTGGGCCGCGACCGACGACCCGCGCGCGCACGGGCTCCTGCAATCGCTCGGCTTCGACGACGCCGGTCCTCGGGTAAGCTACGGCCTACCGTGACCTTCGCCGGCAAGCTCGTCTGCATCACCGGGGCCTCGGGCGGGATCGGCCGCGCGCTCGCCGAGGCGTTCGCCGCCGAGGGGGCTCGCCTCCTCCTCGTCGCCCACCGCCGGGCGGCCGCGCTCGACGACTGGCGCGACCGCGCGCGCGTCGCCGCGGCCGACGTGCGCGACCCCGACGCGCTCGACGCCGCGATGGCGGGCGAGCGCATCGACGTGTGCGTGGCCAACGCCGGGATCTTCCCCGACGACGACGTCGGCCTGCACGCCATGTCCGAGGCGCGCGTGCGCGAGGTCATCGACACGAACCTCCTCGGAACGTTGTGGACCGCGCGGGCGTTCCTCAAGAACCTCGCCGCGCACCCCGGACGCGACGCGGCGCTGGTCCTCATCGGGTCGACGTCGGCGCGCTTCGGCGAGCGCGGGCACGCCGAGTACTCGACGTCCAAGGCGGGGCTCTACGGGCTCCTGCGCTCGCTCAAGAACGAGATCGTCGACCTCGACCCGACCGGGCGCGTGAACCTCGTCGAGCCGGGGTGGACGATGACCCCGATGGCGCGCCGCTCCATCGACGAGGGCGCGATCAACCGCGCGCTGCGCACCATGCCGCTGCGGCGCGTCGCCGCGCCGGAGGACGTGGCCGCGGCGGTCACGTTCCTGGCGTCGCCGGCGGCGCGCCACGTGACGGGAGAGATCTTGACGGTGGCGGGAGGGATGGAAGGGCGGGTGCGGTGGGAGTAGACGCTCCTAGAGCCCCTTCTTCCCCTTCGCCACGATCCCCGAGTAGTACTCCTCCGGCTTCTGCCCGCCCTTGAACGCGGCGTCCGCCTTCTTGATCTCCTCGTCGATGATCGCCTTGAACCGGTCGATCGGCTGCGCGCCCGAGAGGTAGCGGCCGTTGATGAAGAACGCCGGCGTCCCGCGCACGCCGACCTGCGACAGCACCTTCTGGTCGTTCGCCACGTCCTGCTGGCAGGCGTCGGACTTCATGTCCGCCTTGAACTTGTCGAGGTTGAGCCCGAGATCCCCGGCGAACTTCACCATCGTGGCCTCGCCGATGTCGCCCAGGCGCCCGTCGGGCCAGCCGTCGGTCCAGATCTTCTTCTGCAACTCGAAGAACTTGCCCTGCTTCTGCGCGGCGCACGTCGCCAGCGCCGCCGTCGTCGCCACCTGCGGGTGCACGACGTAGTGCTTCCACGCCACGCGCACGTCGTTGGGGTACTGCTTGCGCAGCTCATCGATCGTCCCCGACACGCGCTGGCAGAACGGGCAGGCGAACTCGGCCGCCTCGACGATGGTCACCTTCGCGGTCGCCGGGCCGATGATCGGGTCGCCGTCGATCGGCACAGAGTAGACCGCGTCGGGATCGGGGCGCGCCGGCTGGGGCTGCTGCGCCGCCGCGGCGATGGGGAGGCCGCCCTTCATCTTGTCGAGCTTCTTGTCGATCCCGTCGGCCTTCGCGAGAAGGTCGTCGAGCTTCTTCTTCGTGTCCTTGTCGTCGACTTGGCACGCGGCCACCGCGAGAAGCGCCGCGCACAGGAGCGTCCGGTTCATCATCCCGCGCATGTTAGAGCGTTTTCCCGGGTCGTCAAGGACGGCGCCAAGGTCGCCCGTGGGCTGAACGCATGTCACCCTCGCGACCGGTCTTACCAGCTTATGGACGCCGCGCGACGGTTTTGCTAGTCTAGCCGACTGCCTCATGCGGACACCCGCAGACCCTCAGTTTTTTCACGATTGGGCGGCGTTTTCGTTACGCTTCACCTGCGACGACTGCCGTCACTTCCTCCCGGAGTCGGAGGAGTGCGCCCATGAGTGGCCGACGGAGGAACACAGGTTGCCGGTGGCGGATGTGATAGTGTTCTGCAAGGAATTCGAGCTCACGTGAGCCAGTCCGTCGTTCGAGCGTACGAGGACGTAGGGCGCTCCCCGACGCGCCTGGAAAAGTGGCTGTACGCCCCGGCGGTCCCCGACTGGTTCGCCGCGGGCTATTTTTTCACGGTCGTCGTGGGGCTCACCCGCGCGCAGACGTCGGCGGCCAGGGATTACTACCTCCTCCTCGTCTTCGGCGTCCTCGCCACCTACCTCGCCGGCGTCTACCTCTTCCGGCTGCGCTACGAGATTCGGACGCCGCAGCGGACGTACGGCCCCTGCCTGGCCTACCACCTTCTCCCACTCGGCGCGATCCTGACCGTATTCTTCAACCTGCGGTCGATCCTGCCCCTCCTCAACGGCTCCCTCTACGACGAGACCCTCCACCGCCTCACCGTCAGGATGCTGGGGTTCGAGCCCACGCTCGCGCTCGAGCATTACACGTCCCCGATCGTGGTGGAGTGGTTCTCCTTCTTCTACTACGCGTACTTCTTCCTCATCGCGTCGTTCATCTTCGTGATGATCTTCACCTCGCGCAGCGAGAAGCGCCTCGCGTACTTCGCGACCGGGGTGCTGATGATCGTGACCGTCGGTCACTTCATCTACGCGCAGGTCCCGGGGCTCGGGCCGTACGCCTACCTCGCGCACGAGTACCAGGCGCCCCTTCACGGCGGGATCTTCTACTGGATGGTCCTCGACACGGTGAGCGCCGCCGGGGCGATGCGTGACATCTTCCCGTCACTGCACACCGCGCTTCCCATGTTCCTCACGTTCTTCGCGTGGAAGCACTACCGCAAGGTCGCGCCCATCACGGCGCTGTTCGCGGTGAACATCATGGCCGCGACGCTCGTCCTCCGGTGGCACTATGCGATCGACGTCGTCGCCGGGCTCCTCCTCGCCCTCGTGGTGCATTGGGCGAGCCCCCGTCTCGTCGAGCTCTACCAGGCCCGGCGCGAGGCCGTGGGGCTCGGACATTTGCGCCGCTGGTGAGCCTCCGCTAGGCTTGTATCAGTGTTTCGCCTCATCCGTTTTCTGGTCTGGGTGGCGCTGCTTGGGGGCTTCGTGTGGTTCGGGGCGACCGTCCCTCTCGGAAACCACACACTTTTCGGCCACTTCAAGGCCATCTGGCACAGCAAGGAGACCAAGGACCTGGTGAAGGGCGCGGAAGAGGCCGCGCGTCCGGCCGCCGACAAGGTCAGGCGCGCGGTCGAGGCCGGCGCCAAGGAGATGGACCGTTAGCCCGGACCGGGAATCTTCCAACCCCACGGTGTGGTTTCCTGTCTAAGAACCAGATTACCCTCCGAAAGGATTGAACATGCGTCGCGGAATCCTCGTATCTGCGGTCGGCGTCGCGGGCATCGCCGCCGGCCTCGTTTTCTCCACCATGGTCAGCCCGCCCCAGACGGCGCAGGCGCAGGCCGGGCCTCCGGCCGTGTCGGCCCCCAACTTCGTCCAGCTCGTCAAGGACGTCGGGCCCGCGGTCGTGAACATCAGCGTCAAGGTCCAGCGCACCAGCGGTCGCGGCACGAACGACCCGTTCGGGCGCTTCTTCGGCGCGCCCCCCGAGGTGGGCGAAGGCGTCGGGACCGGCTTCTTCATCTCCTCCGACGGCTACATCCTCACCAACGACCATGTCGTGGGCGAAGCCAGCGAGATCACCGTGACGGTGGCCGACGGTCGCGAGCTCAAGGGCAAGGTCGTCGGCACCGACCCCCGCACCGACATCGGCCTCATCAAGGTCGAAGACAGGAAGCCGTTCCCCACGGTGCGGCTCGGCGACTCGGACGCGGCCCAGATCGGCGAGGGTCAGGGCTCGGGCTTCATGATCTCGCCCGACGGCTTCATCCTGACCAACGATCACGTCGTCGGGGAGGCGTCGGACATCAAGGTGGCGCTGGCCGACGGCCGCGAGCTGCCCGGCAAGGTCGTCGGCAGCGATTCGCGCACCGACATCGCGCTCGTCAAGATCGAGGCCAAGCAGCCGCTGCCCTACGTCAAGCTCGGCGACTCCGACAAGGCCGAGATCGGCGAGTGGGTGGTCGCGATCGGCAACCCGTTCGGCCTCGATCACACGGTCACGGCGGGCATCATCTCGGCGAAGGGGCGCCACAACATCCGGCCGAGCGGCCGGCGCGGTCTCTACGACTTCATCCAGACCGACGCGTCGATCAACCCCGGCAACTCGGGCGGCCCGCTCATCAACGTGAACGGTGAGGTCATCGGCATCAACGCCGCCGTGAACGCCGCCGGCCAGGGCATCAGCTTCGCGATCCCGATCAACATGGCCAAGGCGCTCGTGCCGCAGTTCAAGGAGCACGGCAAGGTCGAGCGCAGCTACATGGGCGTCGGCATCCAGGACCTCACGCGCGAGCTCGCCAAGTCGTACGGCCTGGCCAGCGGCGACGGCGCGATCGTGAACAAGGTCGCGGCCGGCTCGCCCGCCGAGAAGGCCGGCCTGCGCGAGGGCGACGTCATCACGCAGTTCAACGGCAAGCCGGTCAAGAACGCCGACGACCTGGCCTGGCTCGCCTCGACGGCGGGCACCGGCAAGTCGGTCGACGTGGTGGTGACCGGCAAGGGCGGCGCCCACACGGTGAAGATGACGTTGGCCGCGGCGCCCGAGGAGCCGAGCGCGCTGAACTCGCGCAAGAAGCTGCCGCAGGGCTCGAGCCCCAAGGGCACGACCAAGCTCGGCATCGAGGTCACGCCGGTCACGCCCGAGATCGCGCAGGAGCTCGATCTCGACAAGGCCAAGGGCGTGGCCGTCACCAGCGTCGATCGCCGCGGCGCCGTCGGCGGCATGCTCCAGCGCGGCGACGTCATCGTGACGGTGAACGACCAGCCGGTCAACGACGAGGAGGCCTTCGCGCGCGCCATCGCGGCCACGGCCGCCGGCGACGCGATCCGCCTGCTCGTCGTCCTGCAGGGCCA
>DATFWE010000088.1:0-7948 GCA_035259575.1 Haliangiales bacterium | reverse complement strand
CCTCGGTCCGACGGCGAGCCTCCCCGACGACCTGGCGTTCACGCCGCCGCGCGTGGTCCGCGTCGACCAGAAGCGCGACGTCGAGCTGTGGAGCCGCCCCTACCTGTTCGCCCTCGCGCTCGGTCTCCTCGGCGCGGAGTGGGCCCTACGCCGTCGCCGGGGCTTCCTGTAATATCCGCGGCACATGTTCGCACCCGACTCCCTGGTCATGGATGTCATCTTTCCGGCGACGGCGCGCCCGACGCCGGAGCAGGTCACCGCGGGTCTCGGCGGCGAGGCCGTCGCCAAGACGCGCGCCATCGCCGACATCGACCTCGACCTGCCGCAGGTCGAGATGGAGCTGTCGCCGACGTTCCTGGTGCGCAAGCGCGGCGACCGGCGTGTGTTCATCGTCGACGACGCCTCCCCGCCCCTGCGCAGGAACCCGCGCACCGAGCCGATCGTCCCGCGCGACCTCCGCCCCGAGCGCGACCGCCTGGTCAAGCTCGTCGAGGCCACCGGGGCCAAAATCGGCCGCCTGGGCGCGTTCGGGGCGTGGGGAGACGCGGCGGTGGTGGTGCGCGCGGTCCGCGACCTGCGCGCCCTGATGCTCCTGGCGTGGGCGCTGGACCCCACCTACGACCTCGAGGGCCGGCGCCGCGCGTCGCAGCTCACCAAGCGCGAGTTCGAGATGAAGCTCGGCAGCTTCGACAAGCGCCTCGACGAGCTCGACGACGCGATGGTGCTGGCGCGCGTGCCGCCGGCGCGCCTGCAGCAGGTGGGCGAGCTCACCGTCGTCGATGTCCTCGACGCCAAGACGGGCCACTGGGACGTGCGCAAGAGCTACGAGATGGAGAAGCGCGTCGGCGCGGTGGAGCTGTTCTCGCGCATCCCCGGGGCGAAGCACGAACCGCCCGACGACGCCGCGCCCGCCCCGCCGCCGCCCAGGGTCGCCGACGCGCCGCCGCCCCCGCCGCCGGCGCCCGAGCCGCCCGCGCTCGCCGGCGACCCCATCACGGTGCTGACGCTTGCGGGCCGGCTGGTCCTGCGCATCCCGGCGGATCGCCTCACGCTCGACCTCACCACCGCTCTGGGGAAACGCCAGCTCGACTTCCTCGGGCCCAAGGACAAGGTCAGCGGCAAGCAGAAGGACCAGCTCTACCAGGACGGCGGCGGGTTCGTGGCGCCGCTCGCCTTCCTGTCCGAGGCGTTCGTCGATGGGAAGCCGCTCGACAAGCGCCGCTTCCTGGCCGACGCCGAGGACCGCGCGGGCGTGCGCACCCTGGTGGCGCACCTGCCGCGGTTCGGCGCCGTGCGCATCATCGAGGCCGGCGGCGCCCGCTGGATCACCAGCGAGGTGGACGCCGACGTCGGCGAGCTGCTGCGAGCCCTAGGCTGAGCGCGGCCCAGGCGAGCCCGCCCTCGCCGCCCGCCGTCGCGCACCCCGACGTCGCCTCGCCCGGACCGGCATCCGGAACGCCGGGCGCGGCAATCACGTCGATGCGATCGATGGCGAAGCCTGCGGACGTCCCCGCGGCGTCGGTGATCCACCGCACCGTGACGGTGTCGCCGGGGACCGCCGGGGCGTAGTAATCGGTGTGGCTCCCGCCCAGGCGGGCGTAGGCGTTGCCGTCGCCGCCGTAGAGGTAGACCGCGTCGCACTCGTTGTCGAGGCAGTTCGGGCCGACCTGCATGTCGAGCGACACGAAATGGACGCGCAGCGCCGCGGCGCCCGGCTGCGTGAACGACATGTGCCCGTCGACGTCGCCGGCGAGCGGGCCGATCGCCAGGGCGGTAGGGACGCTCCTCGTCACCGGCCCGTCGGGGGCGGACGCGGTGAGCGTGGAGATCACGCCGCGCCAGGTGAGCACGCGGCGGATCGCGTCCTGATGCGCCCCGGCGTGGAGCGTCGCGTCGGCCATGAGCAGCGCGCGCGCGGCCTGGTCGAGCGACTCGCGCACGTTGTAGTAGTGGATGGACTCCACCGCGAGGCGGTAGACCCCTTCCGGGCCGAGGTCGGTCGCCGCGGCGAGGTCGGCGAGCGCCCCCGACCAGATCTCGCTGTCGGGGTAGCGGCTGGGCGTGCGTTGCTCGGGGTTGTGCTTGCCCGTGTCGGTGCGGCGGAGGCAGTCGAGCCCCAGGCCGCGCGCGTCCCACGCGGCGAGGCAGTGGCGGTCGTAGCGCACCGTGCTGCCGGTCGGGAGCAACAGCGCCTGCGCGTCGCAGAAACCCTCGGCGAGGACGCCGGGGTCCCCGTCGTCGACGGCGTGGTAGTTGGGCACGATGAAGTCCATGAGCGCGTGGCCGTACTCGTGCGCCACGACGTCGCCGTCCTCGGCGTCGTCGACGCCGCCGGCGCCGTAACGGATGACCTTGTCGCTGGGGTTGAAAAACGAGTTGTCCGCCGCGAACGCGTTGACGATCACCTGCTGGGGGCGGTCGAGGATCGCCTTGGCGCCCGTGTAGCCCATCCCCTGCAGCGCGCCCTGCACGCGGTTCACGTGGAAGTAGGCGTTGACCTCCTCGAAGCCGGGCTGCGAGCGGGTGTAGTCGAAGTTTCCGTCGGTGACGCGGCCGGTCGGGTTGGCCACGTCGGCGTAGGCGCCGCGCAGCATCCCCGATCCGTCGAGGAACGGCAGGTCGACCGCCTCGCGCGCGGCGGTGAGCTCGGGCGTGTCGGCGTCCCCGCCGTCGACGAGCGACGTGTCGCCGGTCGTCACCACCGGGTTGGGCCGGTACACCATCGCGTGCTGGAGGAGCCCGGCCACGCGCAGGACCCGCCCCTCGCCGTCCACCCACACCTCGTCGAGGCGCGCGGGCGAGGTCACCAGCACGCGCCAGCCGGCGACGAGCTCGCCGCCGCGGGGCAGCGCCACCGCCTCGGGCGCGCCCGCCGTCCCGCCCGCCGCCGCGGCCGCGGCGCGCGCGGCGGCGTCCGCGGGGCCGCGATCGCCGCGCAGCGGCTTGTCGAGATCGTCGTCGTCCCACGCCCACACGACGCGGTAGCGCGGCGCCGCGCCGGCGAGGTGGACCGACAGCTGCGCGCCGGCGACCGGCGTCCCATCGGCCGCCAGCGGCGCGAAGCGCAGGTGCTCGCCGCCCAGGCTCCGGCGGTAGGCGATGAGCTCGAGGCGCCGCCCGGGAAGGACGCGCCGCGCCGCCGTCACGGCGTCGGGGGCCGCCACGTCCTCGGGGGGCGCGACGGCGCGGGGCGCCGCCGCGGCCGAGGCGCTCAGGCACACGAGCCACACCGCGCGGCGCATCCGCGCCTATGTACCGCGTCGCAGCCAGTACAGCAAGGCGTACGTGCCCGCCGCGACCAACCCGGAGGCCGGGATGGTGAAGATCCACGCCCAGACGATCCGGCCGGCCAGGCCCCAGCGGATCCCCGACAGCTTGCGCGTCGCGCCGACGCCGATGATCGACCCGGTGATGGTGTGCGTCGTCGACACCGGGATCGACGCCCAGGTGGCGAAGAACAGGAGGAACGCCCCGCCCGTCTCGGCGCAGAAGCCGCCGACCGGCCGCAGGCGGGTGATCCGCATCCCCATGGTGCGCACGATGCGCCAGCCGCCGAGCGCCGTGCCGAACGCCATCGCGGCGTGGCAGGCGAGGATGATCCACAGAGTGCTCGGGTCGGCGAGCGACAGCTTGACCTGGGCGCCGAAGTGCCCCGACGCGATCAGGAGGGCGAGGATGATGCCCATCGTCTTCTGGGCGTCGTTGCCGCCGTGCCCCAGCGAGTACGCGGCGGCGCTGAGGAGCTGCCCGCGGCGGAAGAACCGATCGACGGTGGCCGGGCGCCAGGCGCGAAAGACCCAGTAGACGAAGAGCATCAGGCTGAAGCCCATGACCGCGCCGATGATCGGGGCGAGCGGGATGAACGCGAGCGTCTTCACCAGCGCCGGCCACTGCAGCGCCGAGAAGCCGGCGTGGGCGACGCCGGCGCCGGCGATCCCGCCGACGAGCGCGTGCGACGAGCTCGACGGGATGGCCCACCACCAGGTGAGCAGATCCCAGACGATCGCCCCGACCAGCCCGCACATGACGACGCCCACGTACTCCGGGTCGCCGGCGGAGATGTGGACGGTGTGGGCGATCGTGTCGGCGACGCGCGGCGCGAAGATGAACATCGCGACGAAGTTGAAGAACGCGGCCCACAGGACCGCGACCTTGGGCGACAGCACGCGCGTCGACACGACCGTCGCGATCGAGTTCGCTGCGTCGTGGAAACCATTGATGACGTCGAAGATCAGCGCCAGGGCGACGCCGAAGACGACCCACTCCATCAGGCGTTCTCCAGCACCACGCCCTCGATGATGTTGGCGACGTCCTCACACCGGTCGGTCGCGTTCTCCAGGTTCTCGTAGATCTCTTTCCACTTGATGATGGTGATGGGGTCCTTCTCCTCCTTGAACAGCGTGGCCACCGCGGCGCGGAGGATGGTGTCGGCCTCGTTCTCGAGCCGGTTGATGTCGATGCAGTGGCGGATGATGCCGTCACCGTACTCGAGCCGGCGCAGGCCACGCAGCGCCCGCTCGACCTCCTCGGTGGAGCGCACGAGCACGTCGGCGAGCTCGCGCGCCTCCACCGTGGGCGCGAAGAGCTCGTAGAGCGCGACGCGATCCGCGGCGGCCTCGACGAAGTCCATGATGTCGTCCATCCGCGTGATCAGGCGATAGATGTCGTCCCGATCGATCGGCGTGACAAACGTCTTGTGCAGCGCCTCCACGCAGTGATGGGTGATGACATCCGTCTCGTGCTCTATCTCTTTGATTCGCTTGGCTTTGGCGATGACGTGGACCGGCGTGCCGCCCTGCGCGAGCTCGAGGAACTCCCTGGCGCCCTCCACGGTCTTGGCCGCGTGCCGCTCGAAGAAGTCGAAGAACGACACGTCCTTGGGCAAAAGGCGACCGAACATACGCCTACGTTACGAACTTGTGGCAATTAGGTGAAGCGAATTTACGCACGTCCAGGAAGGTGATATAGGGGCGACGTGAATCCCGGCGTGTCGCGTCGCGGCCGGCGCATCGTCGGTCGCATCGGCCGCGGCGAGCAGCTCGTGCAGGCGCTCCTCATCGTGTGTCGCGAGCACGGCGTCCGCGCCGCCGAGGTGCGCGTGCAGGGCGCGCTCGAGACGGTGGAGGTCGCCGCGTTCGACCAGGCGCGCAAGGCGTGGAAGCCCGCGCGCGCGTTCTCCGGCGGGTTCGAGCTTCTGAGCTTGACCGGCACCGTGTCGGAGCGCGACGGCGACCTGCACCTCAGCGCGCGCGTGGCGGTGATGCGCGAGCGCGACAACGGCGTCGAGATCCTGGGCGGGCACCTCGTGTCGGCGCGCGTCTACTCCGCGGAGTACGTGGTGGAGACGTTCGACGATCTCATCCTCCGCCGCACCCAGGACGCCCCGAGCGGCTTGCTCCTGTGGACCGATGCAATCCCCCTGCCCGACGCGCCCGCGCCCGTGTCCGTGCCCGCGCCCGCGCCCGTGCCCGACGGCCCGGTGAGCTGGGCCGAGGTCGCGCGCGTGGCCCCCGAGCCCGCCGATGAGCCGGAGCACGAAGACTCGCTCAGCGAAGGCGACATCCTCCTTCACCCCACGTTCGGGCGTTGCGAGGTGGAGCGGATCGAGGGCTCGAGCGAATTCGCCCACGTGCGCCTGAGGAACGGGCGCCTGGTGCGTCTGTCGCTGGATGTCGTCAAGGTGTCGCCGAGCGGCCGCGAAGGGCCCAAGCGCGTCTTCAAGGTCCGCGTCGTCGGTTGAAATCCCCGCCAAAACGTGTAAAACCCTGCCACCCATGACTTCCGCCCGGCGAGGCGACGTCCGCAATCTCGCGATCATCGCGCACGTCGACCACGGCAAGACCACGCTGGTGGACGGCCTGCTCCACCAGGCGGGGACGTTTCGCCGGGGCGAGGTCGTGGCCGAGCGCGCGCTCGATACCAACGATCAGGAGCGCGAGCGCGGCATCACCATCCTCGCCAAGTGCACGGCCATCACCTGGAAGGGCGTGCGCATCAACCTGGTGGACACGCCCGGCCACGCCGACTTCGGCGGCGAGGTCGAGCGCGTCCTCGGCATGGTCGATTCGGTTCTGCTGCTGGTGGACGCGTTCGAGGGGCCGATGCCGCAGACGCGCTTCGTCACCAAGAAGGCGCTGGCGCAAGGCCTGCGGCCGGTCGTCGTCATCAACAAGATCGATCGTCCCGGGTCGGACCCGGACGGCTCGCTGAACGGCGTCTTCGATCTCATGGTGGCACTGGGCGCGTCCGACGCCCAGCTCGACTTCCCCGTCATCTACGCCTCCGGGCGCGAGGGATTCGCCGTGCGCGACCTCCACGACGAGCGCCAGGACCTGAGCCCGCTCCTCGACCTCATCGTCGATGCCGTGCCGCCGCCGCCCGGCGACGAGGACGCGGCGACGTGCATGCAGGTGGCGACGCTCCAGTACGACGACTACCTCGGCTACCTGGGCATCGGCCGCATGGAGACGGGGCGGATCAAGGCCGGGGATCGCGTCCTTCTCGCGCACGTCGGCAACGGGACCGAAGAGTTCCGGGTGCAGAAGGTGCTCGGCTTCCAGGGGCTCAAGCGGTTCGAGCTCGCCGAGGCGCGGGCCGGGGACATCGTGGCCGTCTCGGGCATGGAGGGGCTCAGCGTCGGGGACACGATCACGTCGATCGACGCGCCGCGCGTCCTGCCGCCGCTCGCGGTCGACGAGCCGACGATCAGCATGGAGTTCCTCGTCAACGACGGGCCGTTCTCCGGGACCGAGGGGAAGTACGTCACGTCGCGCAATCTGCGCGAGCGGCTCGAGCGCGAGGTCAAGTCCAACGTGGCGCTGCGCGTCGACGAGACGGCCGACCCCGGCACGTTCAAGGTGTCGGGGCGCGGCGAGCTCCACCTGTCGGTCCTCATCGAGACGATGCGGCGCGAGGGCTACGAGCTGTGCGTGTCCCAGCCCAAGGTGATCTTCAAGACCGGGGCGGAGGGGGAGCGCGTCGAGCCGTACGAGGAGGTGGTCATCGACGTCGAGGAGGCCTACTCCGGCGCGGTCATCGAGGAGCTCGGGCGGCGCGCCGGGCGGATGACCGAGCTTCACCCCTCGGGAGAGGGGCGCGTGCGCATCGAGTACTTCATGCCGTCGCGCGGGCTCATCGGCTACCGGTCGCAGTTCCTGACCGACACGCGCGGGACGGGCGTGCTCTACCACCAGCTCGCGGAGTACGGCGAGTACGCGGGCCCGTTGCGCGGCCGCACCAACGGCGTGCTCATCGTGCAGGAGATGGGCGAGACGAACACCTACGCGCTGTTCTATCTGCAGGAGCGGGGCGTGATGCTGCTCGGGCCGGGCCAGAAGGTGTACCCGGGGCAGATCATGGGCATCCACTCGCGGGACAACGACCTCGTCGTGAACCCGTCGAAGGCCAAGAAGCTGACCAACATCCGCACCACCGCCGCCGACGAGAAGCTGTTCTTGACGCCGGCGCGGGTCCTGACGCTGGAGGCGGCGCTGGAGTTCATCAACGACGACGAGCTGGTGGAGGTGACGCCCAAGGCGATCCGCCTGCGCAAGCGCGTCCTCGATCACAACGAGCGCAAGCGCGCCGAGAAGGCGGAGCGGGTGGCGTAAACCGGCAGGAGGGAGCCCATGGCGAATCTTCTGATCGAGCACCCCCTGGGAAGCATGAGCGTGGCGGAAGCCAAGGAGCGCCTCACCGCCATGGGCGAGTACTTCACGAACAAGCACGGGATCAACGTGACCTGGTCCGGCGACGCAGCCACGGTGAAGGGCAAGTACCTCGTCGTGACCATCGACGGCGGCCTGCGCTTCCAGGGCGGCAAGGCGATCTTCGAGGGCAAGGACCCCGGCATGCTGTGGCGCGGCAAGGCGAGGGAGTACATCCAGGGGAAGATCAAGAAGTACCTGGATGCCGCGACGCGGGTGGCGGATCTGCCGCGACGGTAGAA
>DATFWE010000087.1:0-13500 GCA_035259575.1 Haliangiales bacterium | reverse complement strand
CCCGCCTGTACCTCGCGCGGAGGCGCGCCGATGTCGATCATCCGTAGCTACCGGGGCAAGCACCCCTCGGTGGGCGACGGCGCCTACGTCGCCGACAACGCGGTCCTGGTCGGCGACGTCATCGTCGGCGCGCGCTCGTCGATCTGGTTCGGCACGGTGCTGCGCGGCGACGTCTACCACATCCGCGTCGGCGAGGAGACGTCGATCCAGGACAACAGCGTCGTGCACGTGACCCACGGCCGCAACGCGACGCTCGTGGGGTCGCGCGTCACCGTGGGGCACTCGGTGACCCTGCACGGCTGCGTGGTGCGCGATCGCTGCATCATCGGGATGGGCTCCATCATCCTCGACGAGGCGGAGATCGGCGAGCGGTGCATCATCGGCGCGGGCGCGGTCGTGACCCCGGGCACCAAGATTCCGCCCGGCACGCTCGCGGTCGGCGCGCCGGCCCGCCCCAAGCGGGAGCTTGACGCCGACGAGCTGAGGTGGATCGAGGCCTCGGCCGACCATTACGTCGAGCTGGCTCGAAGCTACCTCGGCGTGGGATAATCGATCCGTGGCGGGGCGCCGCATCGTCGCCTTGGTGACCGTGTGGCTCGCGTGGGCGACGGCGCGCGCCGACCGCGTCGACGATCTGTCGCGCCAGCTCACCGACGACCCCGACTACAAGGTCCGCCTGTCGGCGGCGCTGAACCTGGGACGCCTGGGCGACCGGCGCGCCGTCGATCCGCTGACGACCGCGCTCGGCGACGCCGACAAGACGGTGCGCGGCGTGGCGGCGGCGACGCTCGGCCGTCTGGTCGACGCGTCGGTGGCGGAGACCGTTCGCGCGCGCGTCGCGGGCGCGCTGGAGGTGCTTGCCCGCGGCGACGCCGACGGGTTCGTGCGCTCGCAGGCGGAGAAGTCCGCCGCCGCGATCCGCGCCATCCGCGTCGCCCCGCCCGCGGCCCGCGGCGTGTACGTCGAGATCGGGCCCATGGCGGACGCGTCCAAGCGGGGGGACAAATCGCTGATGCAGGCGATGCGCAAGAAGGTCGTCGACTCGTTCGGGCAGCGGGCGCCGTCGTTCGCGACGGTGCGGCCGAGCGAGGCCGACCTCGGCCGGATGGCGGCGTTCTA
Organism: Haliangiales bacterium; assembly: GCA_035259575.1. GTDB lineage: Bacteria > Myxococcota_A > Polyangia > Haliangiales > SHYZ01 > DATFWE01. The sequence continues at coordinate 12,381 of DATFWE010000087.1, read as the reverse complement.
CGTCGACGGCACGGTGACCGCGCTCACGGTGCAGAAGGGGCCGCCCACGAGCGTGGTGTGCAAGGTGTCGATGATCCTGGCAACGTATCCGCAGAAAAGCATGTTCGGGTTTCTCAACGGAAGCGCCGAGGCGAGCGCGGCGGGGTCGTCGGACCGGGCCGTGGCCGAAGCGGCGTCGGACTGCGTGACCGCGGTGGTGGAAGATCTGGTCGTGTCCAAACTGGTGCCGCAGATCGAGGCGCGGAGGCGCTGAAGGAGCGGGCGATGCACAAGCACCCTTACAAACGCAGCTGGCGGAATCTGGTCCTCGACCCGACCTACCAGCTGGTGTTCACGCTGGTGCTGGTGGGCACCTGCGCGGCGTTCATGTTCGGGCTGGGCTGGGTGGTGGTGAAGCAGGTGGACTCTGCCACCGAGACCGCCAAGGCCAACATCAACGGCGAGCGGACGCTCGACCCCGAGGTGGCGCGGCAGGCGATCGCCAAGCTCGAGGGGCGCCAGCGCCTGCTGGTGTGGATCCTCGTCGGCGTGGGCGCGGCGATCACGGGCGGGCTGTTCGTCTACGGCATCAAGATGACGCACCACGTGGCCGGGCCGCTCTACAAGGTGTCGCTCTACTGCGACAAGATCACGCACGGCAAATTCGACAAGGTCCATAACCTCCGCCGGGGCGACCAGCTGCACAGCTTCTACGACCACTTCCGCCACGCCTACGACGCGCTCAAGGCGCGCGAGCAGCGCGACGTGGAATGCCTCAAGGAGGTCGTGTCCGCGGCGGAGGCGATGGCGGAGAAGCCGCCCGACGTCGTGGCGCGCCTCGACGAGCTCAAGGCGCTGCTCAAGACCAAGGAGGCGAGTCTTGTCTGAGCACCGCCGCCACTGGCGGCACTACCTCATCGACAAGCGCCTCCAGCTCCGCTACGTGGGGCTGGTGGCGCTCCTCAGCCTGGCGCTGTGCGGCCTGCTGGGCTGGCTGATCTGGCAGCAGCAGAACGAGGCGTCGGCGGCGGTGCGGCAGAGCCTGGCATCGATCGACTACCTGACGCCCGAGGACAAGGCGCTCGTCGTCGGACACATGCAGTCCGCCGATCTCAACTTCGTGCTGGTGATGGCCGGCGTGTGCTTCGGCCTCATCGCCGTCCTGTCGCTGTTCCTGGTGGTCCTGACCCACAAGGCCGCCGGGCCGCTGTACAAGATCGGCCAGTACCTCGACGACATCGCCGCCGGGCGGCTGCCGGTCGTGCACGACCTGCGTCGCGGCGACGAGTTCAAGCGGTTCTTCGAGAAGTTCAAGCGCATGACCGAGTCGCTGCGCGGACGCGCCGAGGCGGAAGCGCGCGCGTTCGGCGCGTTCGCGGCGGCGTGCGGCGAAGCGGGGCTGGCCGGGGCGGGCGAGCTCGGGCACGCGCTCGAGGAGCTCGACGAGCTCAAGCGGGAGAAGGAGGCGGCGGTGGCGTAGGGGGACGGTTACTGCAGGCCGGGGAACGTGTTGGCGGGCATCGGCTGCCCGTCGCACACGGGGCACTTGGCGGCCTCGACGGGGGTGTCGCTGTAGTGGACGCCGGATTCATTCACGCCGGTCAAGTCGGTGGCGCACGCGGGGTCGCCGTCGACGATGAGGATGAACATGGACGTGTCGTCGCGAGCGCGGTAGATGGAGGCGACCCGCCCGGCGATCTGCGCCGCCATGGTCCGGCAGTCCGTCAGGTCCGCGACCGACGTCGGCGGATCGCCCGGCTTGGGCAGCGGCCGGGTGGCGTCGTCGGTCGCGCACGCGGCAGCCGCGAGCGCGAGGGCGATGAGCAATGCTCCGAGCTTCTTCATGGGTTCTCCTCCGCGCCTTTCCCCGTCGGGGTGATGCCGTGCTCCTTGAGGAGCTGAGATAGCCGGGGGCGCTTCATGCCCAGCCGTTCCGCCGCGCGTGTGATGTTCCCCCCGGCTTCCGCCAGGGCTCGCGTGATGCACTCGAGCTCGATCTTGCGCTTGAGCTCGCGGAGACTGACGCCGGACGCGATCGCCTCGTAGTATCCGGCGGCCTCGGCCGGCTCGCGTACGGCCGGCTCGCGCGGCGCGGCCGGCAGCGGACGCGCGGCGGGGGCGGTCCCCAGATACTCGTGGAGATGCTTGACGTCGATCTCGTCGCCGTCGGTGAACAGGGTCACCGATCGGACGACGTTCTCGAGCTCGCGCACGTTGCCCGGCCATGGGTACCGGCACAGGGCGTCGATCGCGGCGGGGGTGAGCTGCTTGGGGACGGCGCCGCGCTCCTCGGCCACGCGGGCGAGGAAGCAGCGCGCGAGATCGGGGATGTCGCAACCGCGCTGCCGCAGCGCCGGCAGATCGATCTCGATCCCCTTCAGGCGGTAGTAGAGGTCCTCGCGGAATCGCCCGGCCGCGACCATGGCCTCGAGGTCTCGATTGGTGGCGCACAGGATGCGCACGTCGACGCGGATGGGCTGTGTGCCGCCGACGCGCTCGAACTCGCGCGTCTGGAGGACGCGCAGGAGGGCGACCTGCGTCTGGGCCGAGATGTCGCCGATCTCGTCGAGGAACAGCGTCCCGCCGTCGGCGAGCTCGAAGCGGCCCTTGCGGCGGCTCAGCGCGCCCGTGAACGCGCCGCGCTCGTGCCCGAACAGCTCGCTGAGCAGCAGCGTCTCGACCAGCGCGCCGCAGTTCACCTTCACGAACGGGCAGCCGCGGCGCGGGCTGAGCTCGTGGATGGCTTCGGCGACGAGCTCCTTGCCGGTGCCGCTCTCGCCGCGGATGAGCACGAGCGAGTCGTGCGGCGCGACGCGCTCGATCATCTCGAGGACGTGCGCGATCTCGGGCCCGCGGCCGACGATGCGGGGAAAGCGCGCGCCCGTCGCGCGGGCGGGGGGCGCGGTCGGGGCGCGGCGCGGCTCGGCGGCGAGCGCCTGGCGCCACGCATCGCGCCCGTACGTCTCGGTGAAATCGGCCGGCACGCGCGCGCGCAGCTTGACGTCCAGGTCGCGCGCCAGGCGGATCGCCTCGCGCGCGGTGCGGGCGTCGCCGAGGCGCTCCGCGGTCTGGGCGCGCAGCGCGGCGGCGCGGAGGCGGCCCTCGTCGTCGCCCAGCTCGGCGGCCGCACGCTCTGCCGCGCCGAGGTCCGCGGCCGCGGCATCGAGCGCGCCCTCGAGGAGGCGCGCCTCGCCGCGGAGGACGAGCACCTGGGCGAGGACCCAGGGCGAGCAGGGCTGGATGATGCCGGCGAGCCGCATGACCGCGGCGGCGCCGTCCTCGTCGGCGAGCTCGACGCGCGCCAGGCCGAGGAGCGTGTAGTTCACCGCGTCGGCGTTGCCCACGCGCGACGCGGCGGCGAGCGCGGCGTCGAGGATGGTGCGGGCGCGGGCGCGGTCGCCGCGCTCGAGGGCGATGCGGCCGCGGAGCGTCTCGAGGAACGCGTGGGGCGCGGCCACGTCGCCGAGCAGGCGGCCGGCCAGGTCGGCCATCGCCTCGGCGCGGGCGACGTCGCCGAGGTCGCAGTAGAGATCGCCGAGGTCGACGGCGACCCAGCCCAGGCGAGGACGGTTGCCCAGACGCTTGAACGCCTGCACCGCCTCCTGGGCGTAGCGCAGGGCGGCGGTGTAGTCGCGCCGCCACTGGGCGATGACGCCGAGGTTCTGGAGGCAGAACGCGCGGTGGCGCAGGTCGCCGTGCTCGCGCGCGGCGGCCAGGCCCTCGCGGTAGTGCGCCTCGGCCGCCGCGTACTCGCCCTGGCGGATGGCGGCGACGCCGAGGTTGATGAGGGCGCGCGACACCTCGAACGGAACGGCGGCGAGCCGCGCCTCGTCGAGGTTCTCGCCGAAAAGCTGCGCCGCGTGGCCGTACTCGCCGCGCTCGAGGAACACCTTGCCGAGGGTGTTGCGCGCGGCGATGCGGGCGCGCGCCGCCTCCGGCGGGACGGCGCCGGCGGCGCGCTCCAGCGTGGTGCGCGCGGCGGCGATGGCGTCGTCGTGGCTCCCCTCGAGGAAGCAGGCCTCGGCGAGGTCGGCCATGACGGCGGTCTCGATCGTGAGGGCGCCGCCGGCGGCGGCGAGCTCGCGCGCGCCCGCCAGCGCCGCCTTGGCGGCGGTGTAGTCGTCGCGCAGGAGGTGGAGGTGGCCGAGGCGGGCCTGGACGGCCGCGTCGTCGGGCTGGCGCGCGCCGAGACGGGCGACCATCTCGAGGGCCCGCGCGTAGTCGCCGAGGAGCTCGTGCAGGTCGGCGAGCCGTTCCTCCAGCTGGACGGCGACATCGGGCCGGGCGGTGGCGGCGAGCGCGCGCGCATACAGCGACGCGGCGCGCTCGTACGCGAACGCGCGTTCCAGCGCCTCGCCGGCGGTGAGCGCGAGGTCGACCGCCGACTCTCCGGCGTGTCCGAGCAGGAGGTGCTCGGCGCAGGCGGCGGAGTCGTCGGCGACACTGGGGGAGTGGAGGAGGGCCTCGCCCACGGCGCGGTGGAGGCGGACGGCCTCGTCGGGATGAACGGCGCGCGCCGCGGCCTGCCGGTCGGCGGAGCTGGCGAAGCCGAGCCGGAGCTCGCCGCCGACCACCGAGCGGGTGAGGAGCGGGCACGCGGCCAGCTCCTGGGCGTGGATCTCCGAGCCGAGCGTCTCGTCTTCGGCGGAGAGGCGCGCGGCGAGGCGCTCGAGGAACGCGGCCCCGGCGGGGCGGCCGTACAGGGCGAGCGCCCGCACCAGGCGCGCGGCCGCGGGGGACAGCTCGGCGATGCGATCGGGGAGCGCCGCGTCGATCGGGTTCTCGACGAGGGACTGCAGGCGGCGCGGGATGCCTCCCGAGGCGCGCAGGAACTTCTCGACGACCGCCGGGGCGGCGAGGAACGCGCGCACGCCCTCGGGGTCGAGGCCGCGCAGGTGGATGACGTGGGCCGCCGCCTCGGCCGCCCAGTCGGGGGGCTCGTCGGCGTGCGCGGTGGCGACGATCAGGCCGCAGAAATCCTCGTCGAGGGCAAGCCCCGGGGCGGGTGCGAGCGTGCGCGCCAGGTAGGCGACGAGCGCGCCCGTGGCCGGATCGGCGACGTGGAGATCGGAGATGAGGATCGCCGGCGGCCGGGGGCGGGCGAGCTCGGCGAGCATGTGGCGGACCTCCTCGAAGAACAGGCCGCGCCGGTCGTTTCCGTCGCGCACGATGTGGAGCGCCCCGCGCCGGCCGCGGGGCGAGCGGCCGCCCAGGACGGCGCCCTGGCCGCGGAGGACCTGCGCCACTTCGGCGATGCGGGCCAGGCGTCCGGATTCGGAGCCGAGGTCGCCGAGCACGTTGCCGAGGTAGGCGAGCGCGCTCTGGGCGAGATCGAGGATGGGCTGGTAGGTAGCCCCCCCTTCGCGACAGATCCCTTCGAATGTGGGGATGCCGGCGGTGCGGAACCGCCGGTGAAGCTCGGTGGTGAGGCGCGTTTTGCCGATGCCGGGCGGCCCCAAGATGATCGCGACGCGCGCCGTGCGTTCGGCGACGCACGCGTCGTAAAGTGCGCGAAGCTCCGTCAGCTCGGCCTCGCGCCCAATGCAAAGCGGCCCGACGTCGGCGTCACCGAGTACCCGTCTAAGCTCGGTTTCGGCCATGGGTGTGATTCTGCTGAAAAAGCAAGGAAGATGCCAGCGTTGCGGTTCCGGAAAAGAAAGGACCTGTCAGTCGCGGGGTGTGACAGAGTGGCGCAGTCGTTAGAAAAGTAACGTCACGCGTCGCGCGGTTCCTTTGCCGGAGGCGCCGCGGGAGTGGACGGCACCTTCTTGGTGACGACGGCCCGCTCCAGCGCGCCGTCGGCGCAGCGCGCGATGTGGCCGAGGTGCGCGTCGGGGAGCGGGTGGAGGCGATCGTCGCCGTAGAGGATGCCGACGACCCGCTCGCGCACCGACGTCGGGACGGCAAGCATGTCGGTCGGGGCCCAGCCGAGCGCCTCGATGAGAAAATCGCGCGAGGTCGCGTCGGCGACGGGCCCGCGGTAGGGCAGGCGGGTCATGACGATGTCGCGGAACGTCGACGCGGCGGCGAGGGAGAGCGTCGCCTCGCGCAGGGGGAGGAGCTTCACCCCGAGGCCGCCGCCGAAGAACCCCTGCAGCTCGCCCCTCCGCACCACGAAGAACGCGGCGCGGCGGCACAGGCGCCGCAGGTAGGCGACGAGGATCTGCGCGACGGTGTCCCGGTCGCTGGCGTGGAGGAGCCGCTCGGTGGCCTCGAGCAGGGCCGCCTCGGCCTCCGGGGATGTGGTTTTCTCGATCGTCCCCTGCGCGGCCAGGCTCGTCGGCCTCACCAGCGGGATGCGGCCGGTCGTCTCGTCGAACGGGATGGGGGTGGGCAGGGGAGTGTCTTCTTCGAATGCGTCAGTGGGCAAGGACACGACCTGTGCCTGCGGTTTGCTGGGTTTCGTTGGCTTGGCCGACGGGGCGGAGGTGGGCTCGGCGAGCGGGGTGCTCACGCCGTAAAAATGATGGAGCGCCCAGGCGATGGCGCTGGCCGGCGCCACCACCCGCACCACGGGTTTGCTGGTGAAGAACCGAATCTCGTCGAGCGCGTGGGTGTCCGAGGGGTCCGCCATGGCGAGGACGAGCGTGCCGTCGCGCTCGAGGTCCATGGGCACGACGCGGAACTCGCCCGCCATGTCGCTGGGGAGGACCGCCGTGACGCGCCGGCTCACCCGCGAGAGCTCGGCGAGCCCCACGCGCGGCACCATGAGGCGGTCGCGGAAGAAGTCGCACAGCCGGTCCTCGTCGACGAGCTGGGCGCCGATCAGGATCTCGGCGAGCGTGCCGCCGGCGCGCCCCTGCGTCTCGTAGGCGGTCTTGAGCTGCGCCTGGGTGATCAGGCCCGCGCGACACAGGAGGGGACCCGCGTTGTCGGTCATCGTCCGGACGGATACATTCTACAGCGGCAGATGCGGATCGACTTCGACCACAACGCCACCACGCGGCTCGATCCGCGCGTGCGGGGCGCCATGCAGCCGTTCTGGGAAGGGACGTATGGCAACCCCTCGAGCATACACGAGGAGGGCCGCCGGGCGCGCGACGCGGTGGAGCGCGCGCGCGCCGACGTCGCGGCGCTCGTGGGCGGCGCCGCGGCGGAGATCGTGTTCACGTCGGGCGGGACGGAGGCGGATTTTCTGGGCGTGGTCGGCGCCGCGCGCGCGATGCGGGCGCGCGGGGCGCCGGCGAAGGTCGTCTCGTCGGCGCTCGAGCACCCCGCGGTGCGCGGCGCGCTCGACGTGCTCGCGGGCGAGGGCTTCGCCGTGGCGCTGGTTCCGGTCGACGCCGGCGGACGGCTCGATGTGGGCGCGGCGCGCGCGGCGCTGGCGGGCGGCGCGGCGCTGGCGGCGTTCGCGCTGGCGAACCACGAGCTCGGCAACGTGTACGACGTGGCCGCGCTGGCCGCGATCGCGCACGAGGCCGGCGCGCTGGTCCACACCGACGCCGTGCAGGCCGCCGGCAAGATCCCCATCGACGTGGGCGCGCTCGGCGTGGACCTTCTCGCGATCTCCGCGCACAAGATCCACGGGCCCAAAGGGGTGGGCGCGCTGTGGGTGCGGCGCGGCGTGGACGTGACGCCGCTCCATTCCGGAGGGCACCAGGAGCGCGGCATGCGACCGGGGACCGAGAACGTAGCGGGGATCGTCGGCCTGGGATCCGCCGCGCGCCTCGCCCGGGCGGGGCTTCCCGCGGCCGTCGGCGCGATGCGCGATCGCCTCGAGGAGGGGCTCGTCGCGTTGGGCGCGCGCGTCCACGGCGACCGCGGCGCGCGGGTCCCCAACACGACGAACGTGGGGTTCGCGGGCGTGCCCGGCGACGTCCTCACCGCCGCGCTCGATCTCGAGGGGTTCGCCGTCTCCACCGGCGCCGCGTGCACGTCGGGGAGCGTGGAGCCATCCCCCGTCGTCCTCGCGCTCGGGCTCACGCGCGAGCGCGCCGCCGAGGCCGTCCGCTTCAGCCTCGGCGCGGACAACGAGCCGGGCGAGGTCGAGCGCGTGCTGGCGCTCCTGCCGCGTCTCGTCGACCGGATCCGCTCCGCGTAGCCACGACGCCCGCGGATGGAATTAATGAGTGAGCACTCACTCATTAATTCGGGAGTTGAAGACATGCTGCCTCGTGCGGCAATGTGCCTCCGCAACCGATGAAACCCTACATGCGCTTACGTTTCCTACTGATCGCGGCGGTGATGGCGCTGAGCGGGTGCGCGGAGGTCGGGAAAGGGCCGGACGACGGCTCGGACATCGACAGCCCGGTCCAGGAGCCGGCGACGTACAAGATCGTAGGCACCATCGGGTACGGGCAGACCTTGACCGTCGACTACAAGAACCCGCCCAAGTGGTACTCGTACGGGTTCGACGGGCGGGCGGGGGATGAGCTCGACGTGCGCGTGCGCTCGGACACGGGCGACTCGATGGTCCGGATCCTCGACGCGCAGCAGAGGGTCCTCGCGGCGAACGACGACGCCGACGGCACGCTCGACTCGCACGCGACGCTGAAGCTCGCGGCCGACGGCAAGTACTACGTCTCCGTCCGCGATTACAACCTCAGGACCGTGGTGCTCGAGGTCGCTCTCCTCGCCACGGGCACGTGCCAGAAGCGCACCTGCGCGGGCGAGAACGCGGAGTGCGGCGCCATCCCGGACGGCTGTGGGGGCACGCTGGACTGCGGCGGCTGCACCGCGCCCGCGACGTGCGGCGGGGGCGGGACGCCCAACGTCTGCGGCGCCGGCGGCGACCCCTACGCGGGCCTGTCCGAGGACGCGCTCAAGGCCAAGATCCACGACGTCGAGTCCCAAGGGTACGTCTCGCTCGGCTACACGAACGCGCGCCAGCAGCTCTACAAGAGCGGCGGCGTCTCCGACGCCGGCGGCAACATCGAGTGCATCTACACGGGCGCGCTCGCGAGCGCGACGACCGGCACCGCGCCGGCGGGGTTCAACACCGAGCATACCTGGCCGGCGAGCCTCGGCGCGGAAAGCGAGCCCATGCACTCCGATCTCAACCACCTGTTTCCGACCACCATCGCCTCGAACAGCGCCCGCGCGAACTACTACTACGGCATGACGAGCTGCGGGGACGCCGGCCAGGCCGCGTGCAACTGGACGGTGGGCGGCTCCCAGCTGGGCATACTGACGGGCGGGAGCACGCTCGTCTTCGAGGTGCGGCCGAACCACCGCGGCGACGTGGCCCGGGCCTGGTTCTACTTCTCCACCCGCTACCAGATGGCGATCCCCGACTGGAGCGAGACCATCCTGCGCGCCTGGCACGCCGCGGATCCGCCCGACGACGCCGAACGCGCGCGCAACGACAAGGTCGAGGCGCTCCAGCACACGCGCAACGTGTTCATCGACCGCCCCGACCTGGTCGCGCGGATCCGCGACTTCTGAGCGACACGACCGTCTCCACCTGGGGCGTCCCCGGCATGAGGTCGAACGGATGCACGCTGGCGATCTCGTAGGCGGCCGCCAGCGCCGCCAGGTCCAGCCCCAACGCCCGCGGCCCGCAGCTTACGTAGACGAGCTGCGCCGGGCGCGCGCCGAGGATCGCGGCCCGCGTCTCCTCCGACAGGCCCTTGCGCGGCGGGTTCACCACGACGACGTCGGCGGGCTCGCGGAGGCCGGCGGCGGCGTCGCCGGCGACGAAGCGCGCGGACAGCCGCAGCGCGCGGGCCGAGCGCCGCGCGTCGGCGACCGCCCCGGCGTTGGCCTCGACGCCGAGGACGTCGGCGCCCCGCGCGGCGAGCGTGAGCGCGATCGCGCCCGCGCCGGTGTAAAGGTCTACCACGCGGAGGCCGCGCCGCGGCGCGACCGCGCGCGCCACCTCGGCGTAGAGGCGGGCGGCGGCGAGGCGGTTCACCTGGAAGAACGATCGCGCCGCGAGCTCGAGCCGGATCCCGCCGACCTCATCGGCGAGCGCCTGCGCGCCCGCGAGCGGGACGTCGGTTGGCCCGAAGATCGCCCCGCCGGTGGCTCCGTTCACGTTGCCCGCCACGCCGGCGACCGCGGGCGCGTCGCGCCGGATCGCCTCCGCGGCCCGCCGCAGCGCGGCGGCCGGCGCGGCGGTGGCGGCCACGATCGCGACGAGGACGCGCCCCTCGTGGTTCGCCCGCACGACCGCGTAGCGCAGCTCGCCGCGCCGGGTCCGCTCGTCGTAGACCGGGACGCCGGAGCGCGCGAGCTCGCGCCGCACGACGCCGGCGACGGCGGCGATCGGCTCCTCGGGGACCAGGCAGCCGGCCATGTCGACCACCTCGTGCGTCCCGGGCGCGTAGCTGCCGAGGATCCCGCCCGGACCGACGACGTACTTGGCCTTGTTGCGGTAGTGGAGCTCGTGCGCGGACGCGACGACATCCGCCACCTCGACGTCGCGCAGGGGCGCGTGGGCGTGAAGCGCCTCCTCGACGCGGCGGCGCTTCTCGGTGAGCTGCGCGGGGTAGCACAGGTGCTGCAGGACGCACCCGCCGCACCGACCGAACGCGGGGCAGGCGGGCGGCACGCGCTCGGGCGACGGCGGCGAGGCGAGCCCCACCAGCGCCGCCCATGCGCGCGCGGCGTGGGGGCTCCGGTGCTCGACGCGCGCCGTCACCGTCTCGCCCGGCAGCGCCCCGGCGACGTGCACCTCGACGCCGCCGGCCGCGCCCATGCCGCGGCCGTCCTCGTCGAGGGCGTCGATGCGGACGGTGAGCTCGTGCACGTCCCTCGATCATACTTGACGCGCGCGCGGCTTGCGCGAATCATGCAACGTTCCGTGACCGTGCCGTCTCCCGATACCGTGGTCGTCGCCCTGTCCGGCGGGGTCGACAGCTCCACCGCGGCGGCCCTCCTCGTCGAGGCGGGCCACCGGGTGGTGGGGCTCACCCTGCGCCTCTACGACGCGCGCGGCACGGCGGCGTCCGCCGGCGGCCGCTGCTGCGGCCCCCGCGACATCGAGGACGCGCGCGCTGTGTGCGCCCACCTCGGCATCCCGTTCTACGTCGTCAACCACGCCGAGGAGTTCCGCCGCGCCGTCGTCGACGACTTCGTCGCCGAGTACCTCGCCGGGCGCACGCCCAATCCGTGCGTCCGCTGCAACGAGCGCGTCAAGTTCGGTCCGCTCCTGCGGCGCGCGCGGGCGCTCGGCGCGTGCCGGCTCGCCACCGGCCACTACGCGCGCCTCGAGCCGGGGCCCGACGGCGCGCCACGCCTCCTCCGCGCCGTCGACGCCACCAAGGATCAGTCGTACTTTCTGTTCGCGATGCCGCCCGCCGACCGCGCCGACGTCCTGTTCCCCCTCGGCGGCTTCACCAAGGACGAGGTGCGCGCCCACGCCCGCCGCCTCGGCCTGCCCAACGCCGACAAGGGCGAGTCGCAGGAGATCTGCTTCGTGCCCGACGGCGATCACGCGGCGTTCGTCGCGCGCGCCGCCGGCGCGGCCGCGCCGGGCGCGGGGGACATCGTCGACGAGACCGGGGAGGTGGTGGGCCGCCACGACGGCGTCCACCGCTTCACCATCGGGCAGCGCCGCGGGCTGGGCGTGGCCCGGGGCGAGCCGCGCTACGTGGTGGCGGTGGACGCGCTCCGCCGCCGCGTCACCGTCGGCCCGCGCCGCCTGCTCGAGCGGACGAGCCTCGGCGTGGGCGACGTCCGCTGGCCCGGCCGCCGCCCGTCGGCCACGTTCCGCGCCCTCGTCCAGGTGCGCCACCGCCACCGCCCCGTCGCCGCCCGCATCTCCCCCGTGGGCGACGGCGCCCGCGTCGACCTCGACGCGGCGATGGACGCCGGCGCCGCGCCCGGCCAGGCCGCCGTGTTCTACGACGGCCCGGTCGTCCTCGGCGGCGGCTGGATCGTCGACGACGCGCCGAGCAGCTGAAAGTCGTCGTGGATGCGGCGGTGCAGGGACACCGCCGCGAAGCTCCCCCGCAGCGTCTCGCTCTCGATCCGCCCGAGCTTGGCGGCGAGCCCCGCGTGCGCCCGCGCCAGGAACGACCCCGCCCCCGGATCGCGCAGCGCGCGCAGGATGCGGTGGTGCGTGTAGTACACCTCCTCCTCGGACCATTCCATCACGCCGAGCGGATCGAGGAGGGCGATCGCCTTCTCCGAAGGGCCGCGCGCCCGCGCCGCGTCGCCGCCCTCGAGGCGGGCCAGGGCCAGCCGCGACAGCGCCTGGATCTCGAAGCCGGGCAGCGCCGCCTCGCGCGCCAGCGCCGCCGCCTCGGCCGCCAGCGCCTCGGCGCGCGCGTGCTCGCCCGCGGCCACCAGCGTCCACGCCAGCTGGTTCTTGGCGTTGGCGAGGACGCTGCGCGCGCCGACCTCGACGGCGACGTCCATCGCCTCGGCGAGCGTCCGCTCCGACGACGCCAGGTCCCCCGCCAGCGCCGCGCGCCGCCCGGCGTACACGAGCACGTCGGCGCGCGACAGGCGGGCCCC
>DATFWE010000086.1:0-3507 GCA_035259575.1 Haliangiales bacterium | reverse complement strand
GCCCCCGGCGCAGGAGCCATTTGGGGCGAGCCGCGGCCGATTTGGGGCGAGCCGCTACGTTCCCAGAAGCGAACGCAGCCGCCCCGCGTAGGTCCGGCTCACCGGCAGGCGCGTCCCGTCGCGCAGGACGGCCACCACCTCGTTCCGCGTCGCCGGGCGGAGCTCGCGGATGCGGTCCAGCGCGACCACCGTCGATCGATGGATGCGGGCGAATCGGCTCGGGTCGAGGCGGCCCTCCACCGCGGTGAGGGTCGCCCGCAGGATGTGCGTGTCCCGGCCGGCGTGCACGCACACGTAGTTGTCGGCCGCTTCGATCCAGTCGATCTCGTCGGCGCGCACGAGCTGGACGCGGCCGTCGTCCTTGACCGCGAGCAGGCGCGGCCGGCCGAGCGCGCCGAGGATCGCCTCCAGCCGCGCCCGTCCCTCGTCGCTGCCCAGCGCGGCGCGGGCGCGCCGCAGCATCGCCTGGAAGCGCGCGCCGTCGAACGGCTTGAGCAGATAGTCCAGCGCGGCGACCTCGAACGCGCGCAGCGCGTACTCGTCGTACGCGGTCACGAACACGATCGCCGGCACCGCGCCCGGCAGGCGGGCGAGCACGCCGAAGCCGTCGAGCTCGGGGATGTGGACGTCGAGGAACAGGAGGTCGGGGCGCGTCGCCCGGATGGCGGCGACCGCGGCGGCGCCGTCGCCGGCCTCACCGACCACCTCGACATCTGGCTCGCGGGCGCACAGCTCGCGCAGGCGGCGGCGCGCCAGCGGCTCGTCGTCGACGATGAACGCGCGGATCGTCACGCCGGCACCGTGAACGTCACCCGCGCCCCGGTTTCGCCGACCCGCGCGAGCGCGAGGCGGTGCCCGTCGCCGTAGAGGCGCTGCAGCCGCGCGCGGGTGGCGGCCAGGCCGACCCCGTCGCCGGCCCCGGGCGCGGGGCCAGGCCCGTCGTCCTCGACCTCGACGCGCAGCGCGGCGCCGTCGCGGCGGGCGCGGATGACGATCCGCCCCGGCCCGGCGCGCGGGGCGATGCCGTGGCGGATCGCGTTCTCCACCAGCGGCTGGAGCACGAAGCTCGGCACGCGCGCCTGCCGGGCCGGATCGTCGACGTCGATGTCCACCGACAGCCGGTCGGAGAAGCGCGTCCTCTGGATGTCGAGGTACGGCGCGAGGAGCTCGAGCTCGCGCCACAGCGGCACCTCCTCGACGTCGGCGGCGGCGAGCGTCATGCGCAGGAGCTCGCCCAGCCGCGCGATCATGCGCTCGGCGGCGTCGGGATCGTGGCGCACCAGCGTGGCGATGGCGTGGAGCGTGTTGAACAGGAAGTGCGGGTGGAGCTGCATGCGCAGGAGCGCCAGCTCGGCCCGGTCGAGCTCGGCGCGCAGGCGCGCCGCCGCGAGCGCCTGGGTGAGCCCGACGATTGCGCCGTAGGTGACGAAGCTCGGCCCGATCTCGCGCAGCGCCAGCGGGAACACCGAGTAGTCGAGGAACGCCGCGCGCAGGACGTTGTTGAGCAGCAGCTTCAGGCCGACGACGGCCGCGCCGATCCCGACGTGGATCGCCGCGGCGCGCAGCCGGCGCCCCCGGCCGAACGGCACGCGCCGCGCCAGCCAGGCGATCGGCGGGACGAACGCCGCCCACCCCAGCCAGTCGAGCAGCGCGACGCCGAGGAACGTGGTGAACGGCGGCGGGGTCCCCTGGCGCAGGTAGGCGAGATACCCCTGGACGGCAAACAGCAGCGCGAGCGCGGTCGCGCCGCCGAGAAGCGCGAGGGCGAGCGCGGTCCGCCGGGACACGATGCGTCTCCTACTGGGCCAGGCGGAGGGCGTCGAACGCCTCGTCCTCGCCGTGGCGTCCTTCCCCCGGGCGGTACGACCAGCGGATCTTGCCCTGCTTGTCGACGACGAACAGCGCCGGCAGCGACACGCCGGTCGTGGCGTCGGCGACGCGGTAGGCGCGCGCGGCGCGGAGGTCGACGTCGCTGAGCAGCGGCAGGTCGAGCTTGAGCTCCTCCCTGAGCTTGGCGCTCACCGCCTTGGTGTCGGGGCTCACCCCCACCACGCTCGCCCCCGGGGGCAGCTCGCGCATCTTGGCCTGGATCCGCTTGAGCTGATCCTTTGCGTCGTCGGAATACGACCCCGGGTAGAAGAAGATGAGCACCGGACCGGCCTGGCGCAGCTCGCCGAGGCCGCGCACGCGTCCGTCGGAGCTCTCCAGCGCGAAGTCCGGCGCGTCGGAGCCGCGGCCCAGCCCGGTGGCGGGCGCCGTCGTCCCCGTCCGCTCGCCGGGGAGATTCGGGGTCACCTGCGGCGGGGGCTTTGCCGCGCAACCCAGGCAGAGGAGGAGCACGAGTCGCCGCATCAGCGGGACCTCCCGGTGAAGCGGAACGCGCGCAGGCACAGCGCCGGGGCGAGGTAGGCGCCGAGCGACGTCCAGTGGGTCGGCACGGCCTCGAGATCGCGCCCGACGCCGCCCACGCGCCGGAACGCTTCGAGGATGCTCTCGGTGAAGCGCAGGTTCTTGATCGCCCGACCGATGCGACCGCCCTCGATGGCGAACGTGCCGTCCCGCGTCATTCCCGTCATCGTGGCACGGCGCGTGTCGAGGAGCCCGTTCACATAATGAAATCTCGTGACATAGATGCCGCGATCGACCCCGGCGACGAGCTCGGCGAGCGTGGCGTCCCCGGGAAGGAGCACGAGGTGCGCCGGCGCCGGGCCCTCGACGTCGATCAGCCCGGCGGCGGGGGGCGCGTGCCCCGTCGACGGTCGCCCCATCTTGGCGCCGGTGGCGAGGTCGGTCACCGACTGGCCCGCGCGACCGCCGTCGAACAGCGCGACCCGGGTCCGGGCGACGCCCTCGGCGTCGAACGGGGCGCCGACCCGGTCGGGGTGGTCGTACTCGCAGTCATCGACGAGCGTGATGCGCGGGTCGACGACGGCCGCGCCCTCGCGCCCGACGAGGAGCGACGTGCCGTCGAGGACGGCGCGCGCGCCGAACGACGCCATCGCCATCCATTCGAGGAGCTCGGCCACCGCCGGCGGCGCCAGCACCAGGTCGTAGGCGTCGGGCGCGAGGTCGACCGGGTCGCGGGCGCGCGCGGCCGTCGACGCCGCCCGGTCGGCGAGCGCGGCGTCGTCGAGCCGGGCGACGTCGCTTCCGCCGAAGCCGGCCCACCCCGACGCGTCGCCGTCGAGCGCGATCACCGACAGCGCCGCCTCGGTCCAGCGGTGGGCGAGCGCGACCCCGCCGCGCGTGGCCACGGCGACCCGTCGGCCGCCGGTGACGAACGACCCGGCGCAGGTGAGGCCGTCCCGGGCCGCCCGGGCGAACACCCGCGCCAGCACCGCGGCGCGCTCGTCGGGGCCGACCGCGGCCGTGGCTTCGACCCACGCCCCCCCGCCGCGCGGCGGGCGCGCCGGGTCGGGGACGGCGAAGCCGGCCAGGTCGCCGGCGGCGGGCTGGTGGCGCGCCGATTCGGCGGCGAGCGCCGCGGCAGCGTCGAGCGAGGCGGGG
>DATFWE010000085.1:0-2340 GCA_035259575.1 Haliangiales bacterium | reverse complement strand
CGCGCGCACGATCGGTGTCGTGCACCACCACGGCGTGACCGTCGGCCAGCAGGTTCGCCGCGATCGCCCCGCCGATGTTGCCGGCTCCGATGACGCCCAGCCGCCGTCCGTTCTCCCGCCCCATGGCTACCTCGATCACCTGGGCGGCATGCGGAGCGCGCCATCGAGCCGGATGGTCTCGCCGTTCAGCATCGAGTTCTCGACGATGTGCCGGACGAGGGCGGCGAACTCCGCCGGGCGGCCGAGACGGGGAGGGAACGGAATCTGCGCGGCGAGCGCCTGGCGTTGCGGTTCCGGCAGCGTGGCGAGCATGGGCGTGTCGAAGGTCCCGGGCGCAATCGTGACGCAGCGGATGCCGAGCCCCGCCAGGTCGCGCGCGACCGGCAACGTCAGCGCGACGACGCCTCCCTTGGACGCCGAGTAGGCCGCCTGGCCGATCTGGCCGTCGAAGGCGGCCGCCGAGGCCGTGTTGACCAGGACGCCGCGCTCCCCTTCCTCGTTCGGCTGGTTGCGCGCCATCGCGGCCGCGGCCAGGCGGATCACGTTGAAGGTGCCGATGAGGTTGATCTCGATCACGCGGGAGAAGAGCGCGAGCGGCATGGGGCCGTCCTTGGTGACCGTCCGCATGGCCGCTCCCACGCCGGCGCAGCTGACCGCCACGTGGAGAGCGCCGAAGCGCTCGACCGCGCGCCCCACCGCCGCCGCGACGTCCGCCTCGCGTGTCACGTCGCCCGGCGCGAAGGCCGCGTTCGCGCCCAGCTCCGTCGCCAGGCGCTCGCCCGCCGAGTCCGGCCGGTCGAGGATCACCGCCCGGGCACCCGCGGAGAGCAGTAGCCGAATGGTCGCCCCGCCCAGGCCCGACGCCCCCCCGCTCACCAGGGCGACGCTGCCATCGATCCGCATGTGGCCTTCCATAGCCCGCCCCCGCGCCGGCGCGCCAGAGGTGGAGGTTGCGTCAACGGCCCCCGCCGGGTGACACTCGGACCGTGCATCTCGACGCCACCGGCCATCCGCTCCATACCCGCGCGCTCTCGGTGGGGCTCTTCCAGCGTGACGACGCCAAGCTCGACGTCCGCGCCGCGATCATCGACCTCCGCAAGCGGGGGGTCGTCCCCGTGGGCGGCGACATCCAGGGGCCCGGGCTGATCCATCACATGCAGCTCGCGGGCATCGTTGACCCGGCGACGGCGACGCTCGAGACCATCGCCGCCGCGCAGCCTGCCGTGGCCTTCGAGGCCTCGGCGACGAGCGCAGGCGAGAGCTGCCGCGATCCGATCGACGCCATCCGCGCGGTCGCGGGCGCGCGCCTGGACGACACCCTCCGGCGCAACATCAGCGCGGCGATCGGCGGCCCGCGCGGCTGCTCGCACGTCGCGACGCTGGCCCACCTGCTCGGCGCGACCACCGCGTGGGCGCTCGAGCGCGAGCAGGCGGCGCACGGTTGCGGCGCCGCACGGCCGACGGGCCAGCGGGTCTTCCAGCGCGACGTGATCGTCGACGGACAGGAGCCGACGGCGGGAACGATCATCCTCGCCCTCCAGCTCACCGATCTTCACTTCGCTCCCTCCGCGCCGCTCGCCCGGCCGATCGAGCGCTTCGCGGGCGAGCTGGAGTTCCGCGTCCGCGCCGAGGTCGATCTCGCGGCGGGGTTGCGCCTCGTCCGCATCACGGGTGCCGAGCGACGCCGTGGCCGCGCCGACCTCGCCTCGGCGCCGTGGCGCGACCGCGACGATCTGCTGCAAGGCCTGACCGGGATCGGTCTCGGTCCGGGAGTCACAGGCGAGCTCCTGGCGCGCCTCGGCGAAGGGAACGCCGACGACCGTCCCCTGCGCGACGGGCTCCTCATGCTGGCCCCGACGCTGGTCCAGTGCGCGGCGACGCTCGCCGAGGGATGGGTGGTGGCCGCGCAGCGCAGCTCGTCGATCGTCGGCATGGGGGCGCTGCCCGACTCGTGCTACATGTGGCGCCGCGGGGGCGCCCTCTGGCGCGTCCGCCAGGACGAGGCCCGCGAGGCGACAGGCCAGGAATGACGGCCGCCGCGACGCGCCTCGCCGCCCGTGCTTGCCGCTCCATGGCGGTCGGGTTTTAATGCCGGACAGGACGATGCCGAAGCGCAACCTCGCCGACCAGCCGGGCGTCATCACCCAGCCGCGCGCCAAGGAGCGGGTGAAGCGGCCCCCGCTCTACAAGGTGCTCCTGCACAACGACGACTACACGACCATGGAGTTCGTGGTCTGGGTGCTCGAGACCATCTTCCATCACGACGAGACGACCGCCACCCGCATCATGCTCCACGTGCACAAGAACGGCGTCGGGGTGGCGGGAATCTATCCCCACGAC
>DATFWE010000084.1:0-18767 GCA_035259575.1 Haliangiales bacterium | reverse complement strand
CGCGCAGCGCGACGCGATTCAGCGCGCCGACGGCGTCGCCCGCCGCCAGCGCGCGGCCCGCGGCGGCGATCAGCGAGTCCACCGCGGCGTCCGTTTCGCGTCGTGCTTGTTACTCCCCGGCCGGTGGGGGCGCCGCACAAGGTGATGGTATGCCACGAATCACCGCCCTTCTCGCGGCGCTCGCCGCGGTGCTTATCCCCAAGTGTCCGATGTGCATCGCCGCGTACCTGTCGGCGGCCGGCGTCGGCGCCGCGTTCGCGCGCGCGGTCGCGCCGGTCGTGGTGGGCGCGGGGCGGGTGTGCGCCGGCGTCGCGGTGGCCATGCTCTGCGTGACGGCGTGGCGGCTGCTGCGGCGGAGAAAAGTGCAAGCTCGATCGCGCGGATCATCCACGCCGAGTGCCCCATGTCCACGCTCCTTTCCTCGGTACGTCGGCTAGTGTACCGGGTCTCGGCCGCTCGGTCCCAGTGACGAAGCATAGGGTCACCGCCCCAGCGCCCGCAGCCTTCCCTCCGCCCCCGCATGCCGCGGGGCGAACCTCAGCGCCTCTTCGAGCGCCCCGCGCGCCTCGGCGCGCTTGCCCATCGCCGCCAGCAAATCGGCATAGAGGACCAGATTGTCCGCGTCGTACGGCAGGAGCGCCAGCGCCCGCTCGAGCTCGCGCCGCGCGCCGTCGAGGTCCCGCCGCCGACCCGCCGCCAGCGCGAGCAGCACGTGCGGCTGCGGCAGCCCCTCGCTCGCCGGGTCTCCGGCGAGCGCCCGCGCCGCCTCCTCGCCGCGCGCCGCCTCGCCGAGGTCGTAGAGCGTCAGCGCCGCGAAGTGCCGCACGGCCAGCGCCGGGTCGGATGCCGCAAGTCGCGCCAGCCGCGCCGCCGCGCCGCGCGCGCGCGCGAAGCCCAGGCCCTCGACGGCGCGCACCCGCACCAGCGCGTCGGCGTCGTCGAGCAGGGGCGTAAGCGCCGCGGGCGCGTCGCCGGGAAACCGCTGGCCGAGCAGCACCGCCGCGACGCCGCGCAGCGTGGGCGCCTCGTCTCGATCGGCCAGGACGGCGAGCAGCGGCTCGCGGCTCTGCCCCCGCGTGGCCTCGTCGATGGCGTCGGCGAGGCGGCGCCGCCGGGCCTGTCGCGTCCCCGCGCCGCGCCACAGGCGCGCCAGCGCCGCGGCCGTGACCTCCGGCTTCTCCGTCGCGTGCGCATGGCAGGCGTTGCACGCGTTGGGCACGCCATGCCGTGCGGTCACCTCGGGATCCGGCACGTCGAGCGAATGGTCGGCGAACGCGTCCAGCACGCCCGTCACGATGCTCGGCATGTGGCAGCCGACGCAGCCCACGCGGCGATGGCGCGTGTGGGCCCGACCGGCGGCGAATGTATCGGCGTGGCACGACCGGCACGTATCGTCGGCCGCCGCGCGCAGCTCGTCCGGCCGCTCCGCCTCGTGCGGGGCGGTGTGGCAGCCGAGGCAGGTGGCCTGCCCGCGCCGCCAGCAGGCCGACTGTGCCAGCGCCTGGTATTCGAAGCTCGACGTCCGCGGGCGCCCGTCGGCGAAGAAATCCCCCGAGCGTTCCCGGCCGTCGACGACCACGAGCGCCTGGTAATGATCGTCGTAGAGATCCCCAGGACGGAACCGGTGCGCCGCGTCGAGCAGCGGGAACAACGGGTTCCGCGGCCCGTGGCACTGCGCGCACACCGCCATCGCCTGCGGCGCGGCCAGGCGCTTGGGATTGACGATGTCGGACGGCTCCTGCGTCTCGGCGTGACGCCCGCCCGGCCCATGGCAGGCCTCGCAGGTCACGCCCGGATCGGCGAACTCGGTCGTGAACCGGCGCGCGGCGCGGTCGTAGCGCACGGCCAGCCCGGTCGCGTGACAGTCGAGGCACTCGCGGTTCGCGGTGCGGCGGAAGTTCGTCCAGTAGAAAGGATGGTCGGGCGCGAGCGACCCCTGCTTCGCCTCCGTGTAGTCAACCCACGCTTTTCCCGTCACATGGTAATAGACGGGGAGAACCTGCCAGCGCCCGTCGGGTAATGCGGTGACACTGTCCTGCATGCGCTTTCCGCCGATCACCCAGGCGACCGCGTAGTCGGCCTCGGTCCCGTCGGCACCGGCCGTCCGCACGCGGTAGCCTCCGTCGCCCGACGACATGACCGCGTCGCTCGAGGCGCCGCGGAAATGCGCCCCCCGCCAATCGCCGACGACCGTCGCCGGCGTGGGGGCGGACAGCGCGCGCGAGTGCCAATCGCGCTTGAATCGCGTCACCTTCTTGTCGTGGCATTCGAAGCACGCGGCCGCGCCGACGTACCGGTTGGCGGCGATGCGGGGCGCGTCCGGCACGACCGCGACCGCGGCCGCCGCCGCATCGGGCGCCGGCGGCGCGGGCGGCCGGCGATCGCACGCGATCGCCGCCAGCGCGAGGAGCCAGGCCCTTCTGTGCATCGCGGGCGCAGCGTATCATTACGTCCTGGGCGGGGATCAGAGATGCCGATCGAGGAACGCGAAGATTCGCGTCCACGCCTCCTCCGCGACGCCGGGGTCGTACCGCACGTGGAGCAACGGGCGCGACAGGAACGAGGCCACCGGGTGATGCCCGTCGGTGAGGAAGGAGTGTCCGACGGTGGGGAACGTGTGCACCTCGTGGACGACCCCGAGCGCGGGCAGGGTCCGGCGCAGCACTTCCGCCTGCCGCCGGAATGCGCGGTCGCGCATGCCGTAGCATGCGATCGTCGGGCCGAGCCCCTCGATCACGTCGCGCGGCGGGACCATGCCGTAGTTGGCGGACACGGCGCCCCAGCCGCGCCCCACCGCGAGGGCGAAGCCGCCGCCGAGGCAGAACCCGATGAGGCCGACCCTCGCCTCGGGGACGCCGGCGCGCTCGCCCAGCCAGCGACGCGCGTCGCGCGCGCGATCCGCCGGCCATCCCGCGCCCGTCGCCGCCGCCCGCATGACCGCGCGCACGCAGCGCGGGCGCGATCCGGCGGAGAAGAAATCCGGCGCCACCGCGGCGTAGCCCGCGCGGCCGAATCGCTCCACGACGCGGTCGATCTCCGGCGCGCGGCCGAAGATCTCATGGAGGACGACGACGCCGCGCGCCGCGCCCTCGGGCAGGACGGCGAACGCGGGGAGCGGCGGCTCGCCGGGGAGCGTCGTCTCGTGACCGGCCATGACCCGACCCTACCCCAACCGGAGACATCGGGGTGAGCGACCTCGCCGATGCCGTGCGTCGCATCGCCGCCGAGCGCGACCCGGTGCGCCTCGCCGCGGTCGCGGCCGACGCGGCGCGTGCGGCGCTCGGCGCCCCGCGCGCCCGCGCGGTCCTGGAGGGGACCGCGCCGTTCGTCGGCCGGCGCGCGGCCGTCGATCCCGCCGTCCTCGGCCTCGACCCGGGCGATCCGGTCTCCGCGCTCGTCGTCCCGCTCGGGACCGGCGCCGGCTGGCTGGCCGCGCTCGACAAGCCGGGCGGGTTCGACGACGAGGACGAGGGCCGCGCGCGCGCCCTCGCCGAGTGTGTCGACCTCGCCCGGTCGCTCGCGGTCGTGTCGCGCGCGGCGCGCGCCACCGCGTCCCTGTACCGGACGCTCGTCGAGCAGATCCCGGCGGTCATCTACTACCGCCCGCTCGACACGCCCGGGCTCCCCTCCTTCGTGAGCCCGCAGGTCGAGGACATGATCGGGTTTTCCGCCGCCGATTTCCTCGCCGATCCCGAGCTGTGGCGGAAACGCATCCACCCCGACGATCGCGAGCGGGTGCGCGCCGAGCAGCAGACGTTCGACCCCGGCGACGCGCGCAAGCCGATCCATGCCGAGTACCGCCTGGTCCGCCGCGACGGCGGGACGATCTGGGTGGAGAACTACGCGCTGGCGGTGCGCGACGAGGACGAGGCGCGCTTCGTCATGGGCGTCATCTTCGACGTCACCGAGCGCAAGCGCATCGAGCAGGAGCTCCGCCACGCGCTCAAGATGCAGGCCGTCGGCACCCTCGCCGGCGGCGTGGCGCACGACTTCAACAACATGCTGAGCGTGATCCTCAGCTACGCCTCGTCGCTGTCCGGCCAGCTGCCGGCGAACGATCCGCGTCGCGAGGACCTCGACGAGATCGTCAAGGCGGGCGACCGCGCGCGCGAGCTCACCCGCCAGCTGCTCGCGTTCAGCCGGCGGCAGGTGCTCAAGCCGCGCGTCCTCGACCTCAATGCCGTGGTGACGGGGATGCTCGGGATGCTGCGCCCCATGCTGCGCGACGACGTGATGCTGGGGACGGTCCTCGCCCCCGACGTCCGGCGGGTGCGCGCCGACCCGGGGCAGATCGAGCAGGTGATCGTCAACCTCGCGGCCAACGCGCGCGACGCCATGCCGCGCGGCGGGCGCATCACGATCGAGACGGCGAACCTCGACGTCGACGCGGCGTTCGCGCGCGCGCACACCGGCGTCGCCGTCGGGCCCCACGTGCTCCTGTCGGTGATCGACGACGGCGTGGGCATGGACGACGCCATCCGCGCCCGCATCTTCGAGCCGTTCTTCACCACCAAGGAGCCGGGGCAGGGGACCGGGCTGGGGCTGTCCACCGTGCTCGGCATCGTCGAACAGAGCGGCGGCACGGTGTGGGTCGAGACCGCCCCCGGGCGGGGCGCGACGTTCCGCGTCTGCCTGCCCGAGACGGGCGAGGCGCCCGCCGACGCGCAGGCCCAGGCGCGCGCGGCGGCCGGCGCGGGCTCGGAGACGGTCCTCCTGTGCGAGGACGACCCGCAGGTGGCCCGCCTGGTGCGCAGCATTCTCGAGCGCCGCGGCTACCGCGTGCTCGAGGCCGGCGGCGGCGAGACGGCGATCGCGCTGGCGCTGGCGCACCCGGGGACGATCGATGTCCTGCTCACCGACGTGGTCATGCCCGGGATGAGCGGACGCGAGCTCGCCGACCGCATCAGGGCGAGCCGCCCCGGCGTGAAGGTGCTGTTCATCTCCGGCTACGCCGACGACGCCATCGTACGGCACGGCCTGGTCGCGCCGGGATCCCAGGTCCTGCTCAAGCCGTTCAACGACGTCGAGCTGCAGGCCCGCCTGCGCGCGCTGCTCGAGGGCTGAGGCTCACCCCAGCTTCGCGGCGAACTTGCGCATCGCCGCCAGCCACCCGTCGCGATCGGCGGCGCGGTGCGCGACGAAGCGCGCGACCTCCGGGTGGGGCAGGATGAGGAAGCGCTCCTCGGCCATTCCGGCGACGACCGCGTCGGCCACTTGCTCGGGCTCGAGGATCGCCCCCGACGCCGCGACCGAGCGGAGGGAAATGTGGTCGCCGGCCATCATCGCCGTCCGCACCGCCATCGGGCACAGGCACGACACGCGCAGCCCGCGATCCCAGTAGCGGATCGCCAGGAACTCGGCGAACGCGACCGCGGCGTGCTTGGACACGGCGTAGGGCGCGCCTTCGAGCATGGTGAGGAGCCCGGCCGCCGACGCCGTCACGACGATGTACCCCGAGCCGCGCGCGAGCATGCCCGGGATGACCGCGCGCGCCGCGTACACGTGCGCCATCATGTTGACCTGGAACGAGCGGGCCCAGTCGTCGTCCGACGCCTCCTCGCCGCCGACGTAGCCGACGCCGGCGTTGGCGCAGAACACGTCGACCGCGCCGTAGGCGGCGACGGTCTCGGCGACGAGCCGCCGGACGTCGGCCTCGACGCCGACGTCGCCGGCCACCGCCAGGCCGCCGCACTCGGCGGCCACGGCGGCGGCGCGATCCGCGTCGCGATCGGCGACGACGACGCCCCGCGCCCCGGCGGCGCGAAAGTGGCGGCACAGCGCCGCGCCGATGCCGCCCGCGCCCCCGGTCACGATCGCTACCTTGCCCTGGAGGTCCATGACGAGGAGCGTACCCCGTCATGTACACTACGAGGCCATGGAACGACGCACCCTGCTGGTGACGGGCGCCTCCGGACATCTCGGGCGGCGGGTCGCGGAGCTCCTCCTGGGCGGCCCGGACCAGCTGGTGCTGGCGACGCGGCATCCCGAAAAGCTGACCGCGTTCGCCGCGGCCGGCGCGGCGGTGCGGTCGGCCGATTTCGACCGACCGCAGACGCTGGAGGCGGCGTTCGCCGGCGTCGATCGCATGCTCCTCATCAGCACCGACGCGCTCGATCGCCCCGGACGGCGGCTGAAGCAGCACCTCGCCGCTGCCGACGCGGCGATCCGCGCCGGCGTGCGCCACATCGTGTACACGTCGCTCACCCACCCCGAACCGGACTCGCCGATCCTCATCGCGCCCGACCACTGGGGAACCGAGATGGCGCTCGCCGCGAGCCGCGTCGAGTACACCGTCCTGCGCAACAACCTCTACACCGACTACTTGCCGACGAGCCTGGTCGCGGCGGTCGCGAGCGGGCAGCTGATCAGCGCCGGCCAGAACGGGGGCATCGGCTACGTGACGCACGAGGACTGCGCGCGCGCCGCGGCGGCGGCCCTGCGGTCGACCGAGACGCGGCGGGCGACGTACGACGTGACCGGGCCCGCGGTGGTCGCGCGCGCCGAGCTCGCCGCGCTCGCGGCGGAGCTCACCGGCCGGCCGGTCGAGTACGTTCCGGTCGCGCCCGACGTGCTGCGGGCGGGGATGATCGCCGCCGGGCTCCCGCCGCAGCTGGCCGATCTGCTCGTATCGTTCCAGGTCGCCGAGGCGCTCGGGCACCTCGCGGTCGCCGGCCCGGCGGTCCTCCAGCTGACCGGGCAGGCGCCGACCAGCGTCGCGGCGTACTTCGCGGGGCGGCGCGAGCTTTTGAACGGCTAGCGGGGACCGCCCCGAAGGGGCGGGAACCCCGCTATTCTCTTCATCTGGCTCGGGGACCGCCCCGAAGGGGCGGGAACCCCGCTACTCTCTTCATCTGGCTCGGGGACTGCCGACCCCAGCGCCAGTCGCGTCGCGGACTTGGACGCGGCACGCGCCTTGCTCCGAAGCCACGGGTGCGTCGTCTCGCGCCCCTTCTGGGGTTCCTTTGCGCCTGCGCCGCGCCCGGCGCAATCGGCGGGGGGGAGGATGCGCCCGCGGCGGCGGCGACGCCCGACGCGCCCGCGCCCGACGCGCCCGGGGTCGACTGGGGCGCCTGCAGCGTGAACGGCCTCGCCGGCACGTGCGAGGACGTCTCCGCCTGCCTCCCGCCGCGCGTCGCCGTCGCCGGACGCTGTCCCGGCCCGGCGGCCATCCAGTGCTGCCTGCCCCATGCGCCCCCGCCGCCGCCCGCCGCGATCGACGCGCGCCCGCGCGTCGACGCCCCGCCCGGCTTTTGCCCCGGCGACATGGTCCCCGTCGCGGGCGCGTGCATGGATCGCTACGAGGCGCCGAACCGCGCCGGCGCGGATCCTCTGGTCATGTACACGTTCGTCGAGGCGGACGCCTGGTGCGGCGCGCGCGGGAAACGCCTGTGCTACGACGACGAGTGGACCGAGGCGTGCGCCGGCCCCGACGGCTGGGCCTACCCCTACGGCCCGACGCGCGTCCCCGGCCGGTGCAACGACGCGATGATCTGGCGCGCCTACGACCAGTCGGCGCTGAACGGCTGGCCCTACGGCGCGTCGGCCGCCGACGTCGACTCGCTGGCCGACCTGTACGCGCGCGTTCGCGCGCGCGGCGCCGTCGCGTCCGCCGCCGTCGACGAGGTCATCCGCCTGTGGCAGGGCGTGGGCTCGGGCGACCGCGACGGCTGCGTCGGCGACGCGGGCGCCTACGACCTCCAGGGCAACGTCGAGGAATGGACGCGCCGGCGCGACGGCGGCACGCCGTCGTTTCACGGCAACCTCAAGGGGCGCTACTGGGCCGAGCCGCGCACCTGCCAGAGCGGCGTCACGACCCACGGCGACGGCTTCCGCTTCTACGAGATCGGATTTCGTTGTTGCCTCGACCCGTCTCCCTGAGGCGCTACCGCGCGAACACCTCCACCCTCGCCTCGCGGTAGCCACCGCCCACGTTGCCGTAGCTGAAGCCGATGCCGCGGATGCGGCGCGCGCCGCCGGGCAGATCGATCACCCGCGTGCGCGCGCGCTCGCCGAAGACGAAACGCATGTCGGGGGAGAAACGGCCCCCGTCGCGGAAGAAGATCGTCATGTCGTACATCTCGAGCTCGCCGTTCCGCACGGCGATGACGATCTGGCTGAAGCGGCGCCCGCCGCCGCGGATCTTGACGAAGTCGCGATCGTAGCGGCCGTTGACGGTGGTCTCGGCGATGAGCGTCCAGCCGCTCGGGTCCCACTCCGGGGGAGGCGGAGGCGGCGACGGCCGCGGCGGCGGCGGAACGAACCCGCCGGGCTTGCCCCACACCTCGACGCGCGCGCGGCCGTAGCCGGGGATGTTCCCGTAGCGGAACTCGATGCTCTGGATCACGCGCGCGGCGCCGGGGAGATCGATCGCGCCCGTGCGCGTCCCCTCGCGGAAGCGGAAGCGCAGCGGCGGCGCGAACCGCTCGCCGTTGCCGAACGTCACGACCATGTCGTACATGTCGAGGTCGCCGTCCTCGACGACGAGCATCAGCGTGGTGAAGACGCCGTCGCGCGGCCCGACGCGCAGGATGTCCCGGTCGTACCGGCCGTCGACGGTCCGCTCGCCCAGGCGCTCCCACCCGCTCGGGTTCCACACCGGCGGCCGCTGCGGCGGCGGCGGCGGCTGTGGAGGCGGCGGCTGCGGAGGCGGCGGCTGCGGGGGCGGCGGCCGGTAGCCGAGCTTGCCCCACAGGATCAGCCGCGCGGGGCCGCCGGCGGCGCGGAGCTCGACGGCGCGGATGCCGCGCGCGCCGCCGGGAACGTCCACCGTCGCGGTGGCGCCCCCGCGGAAATGGAAGCGCTGGTTGGGCGCGTAGCGCCCGCCGTCGGCGAACGTGACGACGAGATCGGCGACGTCGATGTCGTTGCCCTCGACGGACAGCGCGAGCTGGGTGAAGATGCCCTCGTCGCGGCCGACGCGGACCACGTACGCGCCGCCGCCGCTCGCGACGCCGAGATCGCCGAGCCGCTCCCAGCCGCGAGGATCCCAGCCACCTTCTTCGTGGTGGGCCAGAGCCTGCGCGCCGGTCAGCACGACGGCGCAGGCGATCGCCATTCGAATCGTTCCTACTCCCATGGAGGGTTGGACGCGCGACCGCAGGAGCCCATCCAAATGTCCTCCATATACATGAAATCATTGATGAACATGGGCGCCTACAGACGGCCTTCGGCCGGTCGATTCCGATCATCATGCTCGCCTGGCTGAAGAGGATGCTCACCGGCCGCAAGACCGTCTCGCCGCCGGCCGCGCCCGTCTTGCCGATCGCCGCCGCCAGGCCGAAGCCGGCGCCCCCGGTCGCGCGCCCCGAGGAGATGTTCCCGGTGGTCGCGCCCGCCCAGCCGTCGCTCACCTGCCCGCCCGAGCTCCTCGATCGGGCCGCGGCGCAGGTGCTCGAGCACTTCCGCGCCCATCGACCCGGCCCGGAATCGTTCCCCAGCAACGCGTCGCGCATCATCGACGTCATTCGCGCGCGCGAGCCGGACTTCAACAAGCTGGTGCAGATCGTCGGACAGGATGCGGCCGTCGCCTCGCGCCTTTTGCACTTGGCGAACTCGTCGCTCTACGCGGAGGAGGTCAGCAGCATCCGCGGCGCGGCCATGCGCCTCGGCCTGCGCGAAGTGGGCGAGATCGCGCTCGGCTTCGCCGGCCGCACGCTGTTCGAGACCGAGGTGCGCGACCAGTACTCGCTGTTCCCGCACCGCTGGGACGCGTTGTTTCATGAGTCGATGACCGCCGCGTTCGCGGCCGGATCGCTGGCGATACGCGCCCGCCGCAGCCAGCCCGACTGCGCGTTCCTCGCCGGGATGCTGCACGACGTGGGCAAACCGATCGCCCTGCGCGCGCTCGCGACGCTCCACCTCGATGGCGCGCTCGACCCGGTCGTCCTCGACCTCGGCGTGGGCGACGTCGTCGAGCGAGTCCACGTCGAGATCGGCGCCGAGATGACGGAGACGTGGTCGCTGCCGGAATCCCTGCGCGTGGTCGCCGCCCGCCACCACGATCTCGAGGTGCCCGCCGACGCGCCCGACCTGCACCTGGTCCGCGTCGTCGACAGCCTGCGCCACGCCCGCGCCGGGACGCTCACCGAGCTCGGCCGCGTGCAGCTGCTCGCCGGCGCCGGCGCGCTCGGCCTGGGCGACGCCGACCTCAGGGTCGCGGCGACGGAGTACGCCGAGCTCGCCGGGCGGGTGGCGACGATCTTCCAGGTGCGCGACCCCTACGCAGTCAAGGAGCGCCCCGCGGCGCAGCGACGCGCCGGCTGACGGCGTGAACCCGCGCCCGCCCGGGCGTATGCTTGGGGCATGGGTCGCAACGCGCTTCTCATCTCGGTGGCGCTGCTGGTGGCGGCGGTGGTGGTGCGGGGTTTCCTCGGCGGGGCGCTCGCCGCCGCCGGGGCGATCCCCGCGGCGTACGCCGCCTGGCAAGGCACGCAGGAGCAGGGACAGGGCACGATGGCCAAGGCCATGGTGTGCCTGGTGGCGAGCCTGGTCGTCGCGGTCGTGCTGGTCGTGGGGCGCATCCTCCACTGGCTCTAGCCATGGCGGATCCCGGACGCCGCCACCGCGCCAACGCCCCGGGGCCCTGGTTCGTCGACACCACGTGCATCGACTGCGACGCGTCGGCGCAGTGCGCGCCGTGGATGTTCGATCATGTCGACGCCCAGGCGGTGGTCGTCCGCCAGCCGGCCACGCCCGAGGAGGAGCGCGACGCCGCGCGCGCTCTCCTCGCCTGTCCCACCGGCTCGATCGGCACCACCGGCCGCCTCCCTGCCGTCGCCGACCTCTACCCGCACCACCTGGGCGACACCGCCCTCGGCTCGGGCGTCTTCTACTGCGGATACAACTCCGCCGACTCGTACGGCGCCAACGCCTACTTCGTCCGCCGCCCCGGCGGCAATCTGCTCGTCGACGCGCCGCGGTGGGTGCGCCCGCTCGCGCGCAAGCTCGAGGACGCGGGCGGGCTGGCGCACGTGCTCCTCACCCATCGCGACGACGTGGCCGACGCCGAACGCTATGCCGCGCACTTTGGCGCGCGGGTGTGGATCCACGAGGCGGACCGCGACGCCGCCCCGTACGCCACCGACACGTTCGCCGGGCGCGATCCGACGGCGCCGGCGCGCGGCGTCCTCGCCGTCCCGCTCCCCGGCCACACGCGCGGCAGCATGGCGTATCTCGTCGACGACGAGGCGCTGTTCTCCGGCGATTCGCTCTACTTCAGCCGCGGCCTCGGCCGCCTGTCGGCGTTCTCGGGCGCCACCTGGTACTCGTGGAAGGAGCAGGCGGCGTCGCTGGAGCGGCTCGCGGCGCACGCCTTCGCCTGGGTGCTGCCCGGCCACGGCGATCGCCGCCGCGCCGATGCGGCGACGATGCGCCGCCAGCTCCTCGACCTGGTGGCGCGGATGCGGCGCGACCGCGACGGCGAAGGGGAGTGGTGATCACTCGGCGCGCAGCGCAATCATAGGGTCGACGCGCGCCGCCCGCCGGGCCGGGAGCCATGCCGCCGCCAGGCCGACGACGGCGAGGAGCGCGGCCGCGGCCACGAACGGCAGCGGGTCGGCGGGATCGAGCGACGTCGCGGCGAGCGCGGCCACGGCGCGGGCCAGGACGGTCGACGCGAGCGCGCCGAGGACGAGGCCGTAGACGAGCAGGCGGGCCGACTCGGCGACGACGCCGCGCACGACGGCGCCGGTCGTGCCGCCGAGGGCCAGGCGCACGCCGATCTCGCGCGTGCGTGCCGCGACGACCGCCGCGACCGAGGCCGCGAGGCCGGCGGCGGCGAGGAGCAGCGCCGCGCCGGCGAACAGCGCCACCAGGGCGAGCGCCAGCCGCCGCGCGCCCAGCGAGTCGGACACGGTTCGCGCGAGCGACGCGGGCGCCGACACCGCGACCGTCTCGTCGAGCGAAGCGACGGCCCGGCGCAGCGCCTCGGACTCCACGCCGCCGCGCACCGCCAGCGCCGACGCGGCCGCGACCTGCACCGCCGCGCCCGGGGCGATCTGGTCGACGGGGAAGTACAACGTGGGCATCGGGGGATCCGCGAGCGAGAAGTGCGGCACGCCGCCCACGACGCCGACGATCTCCACGTCGGTCGGCTGGAGGCCGTCGTCGATGACGAGGTGCGCGCCCACCGGATCGATCCCGTCGAGGAAGCGCCGCGCCAGCGCGCGATCCACGATGGCGACCGCGCGCCCGCGCGCGTCGTCGCCGGGGACGAACTCGCGCCCGGCGGCGATCGGGATGCGCAGCGTGCGGAAGTAGCCGGGGCCGACGAAGCGTCGCTGCGCGCCCGGCATGTCGGCGACGGTCGCGAGCGGCCGACCCACCACCGTGAAGTCGGTGCGCGCGCTCGCGCCCGCGAGCGGCAGGTAGGAGGCGGTCGCCGCCGCCTCGGCGCCGGGGATCTCGGCGGCGCGCGCGGCGAGCGCGCGGTGGAAGGCGGCCACCGCGTCGGGCGTCGCGTAGCGGGTGCGGGGCAAGGACAGCTTGACGGCGGTCACCCCGCGCGGGTCGAAGCCGGCGTCGGCGCCCGCGATGCGCGCGAACGTGCGCGCGAGCAGCCCGGCGCTGACCATGAGGACGAGCGACAGCGCGAGCTGGAGCACGATCAGCCCGTCCCGCGCGCGGCCGCGGCCGCGCGACGGCGACACGATGCCGCCCATGCCGCCGCCGTGAACGGCCCCGGCCGTCGCGCGCGCGGCGCCCAGCGCCGGGGCGATGCCGGTGAGGAGCGCGCAGGCGACGGCCGCCGCGGCGGCGAACGCCAGCGCCCGCGCGTCGACCGCAATGCCGGCGGCGCGCGGGAGGTCGGCCGGGGCCGCGGCGCGGACGAGCTCGACCCCCCACGGCGCGAGCAGCGCCCCCACCACGCCGGCCGCGCCGGCGAGGATCGCGCTCTCGGCGAACAGCATCGCGGCGAGACGGCGGCGCGACGCGCCCAGCGCGGCCCGCAGCGCCAGCTCGCCCCGCCGCGCGCCCAGTCGGGCCAGCGACAGGCCGGCGAAGTTCGCGCAGGCGATCGCCAGCACGGCGGCGACCGCGCCGAGGAGGAGCAGCAGGCCCCGCCGGTACGCGCCCGCGATCTCCTCGTCGAGCGGGACCAGGCGGGGCGCGGTCATCTTGGCGTCGGTGGCGGGGTAGTCCCGCGCCAGCCGGGCGGCGATCGCCGCCAGATCGTCGCTCGCCCGGCGCGGCGACGTCCCGTGGGGCAGGCGGGCGATCGCGCGCAGAAAGTTCGTGCCGCGCTGGGAGGCTCGCGGGTCGCCGTCGAACCAGAGCGGCGCGAACACGTCCCCGTCGACGTTCGGCAGGACGAAGTCCGCCGGCATCACGCCGACCACCGTGTAGCGCGAGCCGTCGAGATCGATGGCGCGGCCGACGACGGTCGGGTCGGCGCGGAAGCGGCGGCGCCACAGCGCGTTGCCGAGCACCACGACGTTCCGGCGCTCCGGCGCGTCGTCGCCGGCGACGAGCGTGCGCCCGTGGAGCGCGTGCGCGCCGAGCAGGGCGAACCCCGTCGGAGCGATGCGCGCGCCCGACACGCGCTCGGCCGACGCGCCTTCGGCGCGCTCGGCGTCGACCAGGTTCACCGCCCACGTCGCGAGCGGCGCGAGGTCCTCCAGCGTGCGGTTGCCGGCGCGCACGTCGACGAAATCGGGGATCGAGAAGAACGCGCGATCCCGGTCGGTGTGCGTCGCCCAGATCCACACCAGGCGATCGGGCTCGCGGAACGGCAGCGGCGCCAGCAGCACCGCATCGACGACCGCGAATAGCGCGGTGGCGGCGGCGATCCCGACCCCGAGGATCAGGATCGCCGCCGTGGAGAAGCTCGGCGCGCGGCGAAGGCGCCGGAGCGCGAGACGAAATGCGCCCATGCGCCGATGGTAATGAAACGACCGTCAGCGCATGGGGGCCAAAGGCGACTTAGGTACGGTACCAGCCGCCCGAATAGGGACGATAGCGATAGCCGTCGTCCCAGCGGTTGCCGCGGCGGAGCTCCCAGTGGCCGGGGATCCACACCCAGCGGTAGTTGAAGCGGGCCCAGTGGCCCCGCACCCAGAAGTGCCGCGGCGAGGGGACGACCCGCCCGCTGTCGACGCGCCAGTACGGCCCGTAGTTGACGCGGACATCGGGCCCGTAGTTGATACGGTAATCGGGCGCGTACGGCGTGCCGTACTCGGGCGGGCACGGCCTCGCCTCGTCGTCGTCGTCCTCACGCCAACCATCGTCGGCACGGGCGACGGGACTGGCCGCCACGCCGAGAGCAACGAGAGCACCAAACAGGATCGCCTTCATGCGGGGACAGACGGGCGCGGCGCGGAATTCATTCAAAGGCGGGCTATTTCTTCGTGTAGGTGATCTCCAGCATCTTGTATTCCTTCCCACCCTTTCCCGGCCCATAGGACTCGAACACGAACTTGTTCGGCGCCTCGAGCCGCCACACGTCGCGCCCCTTGCGCTGCTTGCCTGTCATGGGATCGGTCGCGATGGTCGCAAACGTGATGACGTTCCCCGACTTATCCGCAGTGCCCTCGCCGCCGTAGAAACCCGTCGCCGTGCTGTCCATCCAGCCCGAGATCCACTTCTTGCGCACGTTGTCGAAGCCGACGAAACCGAGGCCGTTGAACGGCTGCCCCATCATGGAGCCGCTGAACTCCTGCTGCAGGAACCGATCGCCGAGGATCATCTTCATCTCGGCCTTGCCCGCCACCTCCTCGGCGGGCGCCGCCGGATCGACCCACATCTTCACCTGGGCGTCCCAGGTGCCCGCCATGGCCTTGAGCTTCTGATGCTCGGCGCCCGGCGTGCCGTACTTCTGCCAGGCGTCCATCATCTTCTTCTGTTCGGCCTCCATCTTGGCATCGGGCTTCGGCGCGGCCTTCGTCGCGGGCTTGGTCTCCGTCTGCGCCAGGGCGGCGGCGGAGCCGAGCAGCGCCGCGGCAAGACAGGCGATGGTCACGGTGCGTTTCATGGGCACCCTCCTTCGGCGGGGGAGTCTACCATCTCGATCGTGGGACGCCCCGTCCCATCACCGGTCACGCCCCCGGCGCGAACCGCAGGGTCGGCGCGTCGTTCCGCTGGCATGGCGTTGGCTTGAGGGAGGACCATGCTCCACGACGTCGCCCAAGATGTGCGCTTCGCGCTGCGCAGCCTGCGCAAGAGCCCGTCGTTCGCGCTGCTCGCGGTCGCGGCGCTCGCGATCGGGATCGGCGCCAACACGACGATCTTCGGCGTGGTGGACACCGTGCTGCTGCGGCCGCTCCCCTATCCCGACGGCGATCGGCTGGTGATGGTGTGGGCCACGGACTCGCGGCTGACCGAGGGCATCGAGCCGGTCGCGCCAGCCGACTACGTGGACTGGCGCACGCAGGCGAGGTCGTTCGCCGGCTTCGCCGCAGGCTCGGACGCGGCCTACAACATCACCGGCGGCGGCGACCCGGAGATGGTGATCGGCTACTCGTGGAGCCCGGAGATCTTCGGCCTCCTGGGACTGCGCCCGCTGCTCGGGCGCACGTTCGCCGCCGACGACGGCGAGCACGTGGTCATGATGGGCGAGCGCCTGTGGCGGAGGCGCTTCGGCGCCGACCCGAGCATCGTCGGCAGGAGCATCTCGCTCGATGGCGCGAGCTACACGGTCCTCGGCGTCATGCCGTCGACGCGCCTGTACCCGTCGGACTTCGACGTATGGACGCCGCTGCGCATCCCGCCCGAGCTGGTCGGGAGCCGCGAGCAGGCGTTCCTTCGCGTCGTCGCGCGCCTCGCGCCCGGGGTCACCGTCGAGCAAGCGCGCGCCGAGATCGCGGGGATCGGCGCGCGGCTCGCCGCGGCCTACCCCGACACCAACCGCTACCGCGGCGCGACGGTGAGGTCGGCGCGGGACATGAACGTGGCGGACATCCGACCCACGCTGCTGGTGCTGCTCGGCGCCGTGGGGCTGGTGCTGCTGCTCGTCTGCAACAACCTGGCGAGCCTGGTCCTGGCGCGCTCCCAGGCGCGGGCGCGCGAGATCGCGGTGCGCGCGGCGCTCGGGGCGAGCCGAGGCCGCATCGTGCGCCAGCTGCTGACGGAGAGCCTGACCCTGTCCCTCGTCTCGGGCGTGCTGGGTCTTCTCGGCGCGGCGTGGGGGCTGGGCCTGCTCGTCCACGTATTTCCCGAGAAGGTCGGCAACCTCGCCATCCCCAAGATCGACAGCATCCCCCTCGACGCGCGCATGGTCGCGTTCACGCTCCTCGCGTCCACGCTCACGGGGATCCTCTTCGGCATCGCGCCGGCCCTGCGGTCCTCGCGCCCCGACCTCGAGCGCACGCTGCGCGAAGGGGCGGTCGCGACGTCGGCCCAGGGCACGCGCCTGCGGCGGATGCTCGTCGCCGGCGAGATCGCGCTCGCGCTGGTCCTCGCCGCCGGCGCGGGTCTCCTGGCGCGGAGCTTCGCGCGCGTGGTCGCGCAGGACCTCGGCTTCGATCCGAAGGGCGTCCTCACCGTGAGGGCGATCCTGCCGGGGGCGCGCTACGCCAATCCGACGCGGCAGCGGCAGTTCGTGGCCGACGCGCTGGCGCGCCTGCGCGCGCTGCCGGGCGTTGCGGGCGTGGGCGCGGTGAGCACCCTGCCGCTGTCGCGCTGGTGGAGCGACACCGGCTACACCATCGAGGGGCGCGCGGGCGACGAGGTCAAGTCGGCGTTCAACGTGGTGGACCCGGGATACTTCGCGGCGATGCGCATCCCGCTCCTGCGCGGGCGCGGCTTCTCCGACGCCGACCGCGAGGACGTGCCCGAGGTGTGCATAGTCGACCAGCTCCTCGCCGAGCGCTACTTCCCCGGTCAGGATGCGCTCGGGCGGCGGTTGAACTTCGGCACCGCCGCCGAGCCCAAGTGGCGCACCATCGTCGGCATCGTCGGGGACGTCAAGCAGTTCGGTCCGACGGAGCAGCCGCGCACCACCGTGTACGTGCCGTTCTCGCAGCGCGCGTGGCCGCTCCTGGGGTTCGCGCTCCGCGCCGAAGGCGACCCCCGGCAGCTCGCCGGCGCGGTGCGCGCGGCGATCTGGTCGATCGACGGCGACCAGCCGGTGTCCTACGTCATGACGTTCGACGACCTCCTGTCCGACACGCTGGCGCCGCTGCGCGTGACGTTCGCCGCGCTGGCCGCGTTCGCCGCGCTGGCGCTGGCGCTGGCGGCGCTCGGCGTGTACGGCGTGATGGCGTTCGCCGTGGCGCAGCGGCGGCGGGAGATCGGCATCCGCGTGGCGCTCGGCGCGCGGCGGCGCGACGTGGCCTACCTGGTGGTGGCGCAGGCGCTCCGCATCGCCGCGCTCGGCGTGGCGGTCGGGCTCGTGCTGGGGCTCGCGCTCGGGCGGCTCCTCGCCAGCCTGCTCTATCAAGTCGGCGCGTCCGACCCGCTGACGTTCGGCGCGGTCGCCGCGATCATGACCGCGGTGGCGCTGGTCGGCGCCTGGCTCCCCGCCCGGTCGGCCGCGCGCGTCGATCCCATGACCGCGCTGCGGGAGGGCTAGGTTTCCGTCAGGAACGTCGTCGCGATGCCCTCGCGCGCCAGCGCCGCCTTCATCTCGCCCTTGTTCACCGCCTTGAGGTACGCCTCGCGCGGCTCGACGAGCTTGCGCTTGACGAGGTCGATGAGCGAATCGGTCATGGTGATCATTCCCTGCGCGCGCCCGGTCTGCATGAGCGAGAACAGCTGGAACGTCTTGCGCTCGCGGATGAGGTTCGACACCGCGCTCGATCCGAGGAGGATCTCGTAGGCGGCGATGCGCCCGCCGCCGATCCGCTTGCACAGCGTCTGCGCGATCACCCCGCGGAGCGACTCGGCCAGCATCTGGCGGATCTGATCCTGCCGGTCGGCGGGGAACTGGTCGATGATGCGGTCGACCGTCGACGGCGCGGTGGTGGTGTGCAGCGTGCCGAACACCAGGTGCCCGGTCTCCGCCGTCTCGACGGCGATGGCGATGGTCTCGAGATCGCGCATCTCGCCCACGAGCACGATGTCGGGGTCCTCGCGCAGCGCCGCCCGCAGCGCGTCCTTGAACGAGCGCGTATGGGTGTGCACCTCGCGCTGGTTGACGAGGCAGCTCTTGTTCTCGTGCACGAACTCGATCGGGTCCTCGATGGTGATGATGTGGTCCTTGCGGTTGCGGTTGACGTAATCGATGAGCGTCGCGAGCGTCGTCGACTTGCCCGAGCCGGTCGGGCCGGTGACCACCACCAGCCCCTTGGTCAGGAAGCACAGGTCGAGGACGCCCCTGGGCAGGCCGAGCTGCTCGGGCGTGAGGATGGCGAATGGGATGGCGCGGAACACCGCGCCCGGGCCGAAGCGGTCGCGGAACAGGTTGGCGCGGAAGCGCGCCACGCCGGGGATCGCGTGGGCGAAGTCGGTGTCGTGGCGCTCCTCGAACTCGCGCCGGTTCTTGTCGGGGATGATGGGCCCGAGGAGCTCCATCATCGCGTCGGCGGCGAGCGGCGCGTGGCCGCCGGGGAGCGGCATAATCTCGCCGTGGAGCCGCGCCAGAGGGACGTTGTTGGTGGACAGATGGAGATCCGAGCAG
Organism: Haliangiales bacterium; assembly: GCA_035259575.1. Classification (GTDB taxonomy): domain Bacteria; phylum Myxococcota_A; class Polyangia; order Haliangiales; family SHYZ01; genus DATFWE01. The sequence goes on along the minus strand of DATFWE010000084.1, from coordinate 214 downwards.
CCGAGATCGCGCATGTCGATCAGCATCCGTTCGATCGGCAGCGGGGCGGCGGCCGCGGCCGGGGCGCGCGGGGGCGGCGCGGCGGGGGCGGCGCGCGGGGGCGGCTCGGGCGGCGCGGCGGCCGGCGCGACGGGGCCGGCGGCGCCGGCGGCCAACAGCGCCGGAGGCAGATCGACCGTCGAGCGGTGCGATCCCGGCTCGATCGTCACCCGCC